>DATAEJ010000260.1:0-6472 GCA_036258095.1 Candidatus Angelobacter sp.
AAGGCGCCCTGAATCAGAGCGCCTTCATTGACAGTGATGGGCGTTGGCCTAAACAGTCGCGTGTTTTCCCTGGTATCCGCGGACTGCGCGGTCGACCAGCGCGCCGCAGCCGAAGAACAAGATTGAGAAGGCCAGGTCGGACTCCAGCCCGGTACGGAAGAACGGAATTGCCTGGACGTAAGCATTTGCCAGTCCGGCAAGGCTGCGCTCGTACGGAATATATCCGGCGAGCCAGACGGCGAAGTTGCTGACCAGGAAGAAGGAGACTGAGGTGCTGAGGGCGCCGGCGACAACATAAGCCGGCTTCACGCGGTTCTTCATCAACATGCCGAGAAAACACGGAACGGCGTACCATGCCCAGACCACCATCTGGTCCCAGGTGAGGGGCAGGTGATAGACGCGATAGTTCAGGAAGATGTCAGAGCCAATCAGCAGGGCGATGGGCACCCAGAAGTTTTTGCGCGAGATGCGCGAGCCGAAAAAGAGCAGAGCAGCGCCAACCGGAGTGAATCCCAGGGTGGCAAACGTCCCGGTACCGGCCAGGACCCGGATTAGTACAGCCAGCACAACGAACAGATAAGCGAGCATACGCACCTCAAGGGAATATTCTCTATCGTGGTCTGCAAGGCGTCAACTTACGGTTGCGGATCATGTATTTGCGGCAACTTCCGCGAAGTCAGTCCACCTTTTCTTTGGCGCTGCTCTCACCCGGCGCCCGGCCCATTCCTTCTTCCACCACATTTAACTGGGAATCGAGGATTACATAGGCTTGCAACGGAGTTGTGGCGCGGCGGCCCAGCACGCTGGAGCCATAGAAGCGAAGGTCGGCGAAGTGCACCAGATAGCCGCCACCTTCGGACATGCGCTGGGCTTCCACCACGGGAAAACCTGCCCAATCCAGATACACCCTACCCAGGCGCGACTTCTTCGCGGCCAGCGTGGCCGGAGTCTCCTCCGGCTTGTAGCGGATGAAGGCAGCGCCTTTGGGATCAACCTCTCCGGCGAGCGAATTCACCGGCATCATCTGGAAGAAGTCACGAGTTTCCACCAGTCCATTCCACGAGAACGGATTGATCCAATGTCCAAAAGCGGCAGCGCGCAAAGGCTCCTGCTCGCGGTAAGTGAGCGAGTTCAGCGCGTTGACGGCGCGACGGTGCTCGATGGCGCGTACAAAGATGAGGCCGGCAAGAACGAGAAGAGCAGCTATCGCTGCGCCGCGTCCGCGGGGAGCCTTGCGACGGTCGCCAACCTCTTCTGAGATCAACGCGAAAATGCCGGGGGTGACCAGCGCGGCGAACATCACCAGCAGCATGATGGGATCGAGAATGGAGACGATGTCCCATGAAAACCAGCGTTCGTAGAAAGGCCAGAACGGCCGTACGCCGTAGTTGTTGGTGTAGTCCTGGAAGACGTGCACCAGGTTGGCGAGAACGGCGTAGAGATAGAGGAGCTTCCAGTTGGGTGGCGTTTTTGTGGGGCGGCCACGCGCCTGCATGAAGCGATAGACGCCATACACTCCTGCGATGACGACAGCCGCGGTGATCGGCGCGCCCAGGATGGAGTGTGTGAAGCCGCGATGGTGCGCGAAGCCGGTGACCGATCCTCCGGCATAGAACAGGACATCCAGGTCGGGCGCTTCTGCAGCCAGCGTCATGGTGAGCGTGGCGAGCGCGGTGGTGCGATTGAATCCTGCCCGGCCGAGGCATGCTCCGGTAAGCAAATGAGTGACCGGCTCCAAACGATCTGACCTCCCAGTGGGAAGGGCTGATTGTAAATGACGTTAGCAGTCAGCATTCAGCCCCTAAGCAGCGTAGAAGCCAATCGAAGAAACCTTTGAAACACACTCCCGAATCGGACTTGATCCAAGACAATGACATTAAGAAGGTTGTATGCAGGCTTACGCGACGCGGCAGCGGAGCAGGTCCCTCACGCTGCGACCTCCCTATCCGGTCGGTCTCGGTTCGGGATGGGTCCTTCACGGAGGGAAGAACTCGAAACGCCTCTATGATTCTGAGCAAGGACACTTTTCAGCGCAATCCGCGAAGGACGTTGCCCGAGACCAAAGCCTCTCCGGCGCGGATGCTCGAAGCGCGGGCGACAGGGGAGTTGCCTTCCCCGATCAGCACACACCTTGGGCGTTTTGTGACTCGCTCAGAGCGAGCAAAGAAAAAAGCCTGCCCGGGAGGAGTAGGACCCGTCTACCCCATCACGCGAAAGGCGCGCGTGATGGGGACCCGGGCAGGCGCCATAGCAGTGGCCAAGAGGGGAAATCAATACTTGAATCTGGGTACAGTGTTTCTCTCGAACAGCGAGTCAATTTCCGGTCGTACAAGCGGCACGGGTACAGTGTGGGCCGGCTGCATGGCCATTTGTTCCCCGAGCACGTCGAGAACCTGGGCGCGGTTTTCGATCCAGATCTGGCTGAGCAATTTGTCTTTCTTTTTTGTGCGGAAGACAAGCTTGTTTTGAGTGACGGGCGCGCCGGTCTGGATGGGGCGAGCCACCAGAGAGGCAATGACTCGCCGCTTCGCATCTCGCAGAGCCACCACGCCGTTCCCGACCATCACGAACTGGTAGCGTCCGGGACGAAATGCCCGGTCACCGATCTTGAATTTGAACGGCACCTCGACATCCAAACCCTCGTAGGTGTGGGCGTGGGCCGGTAAAACACAAACCGCAAACAGCAGGAAGAGTCCTGCGAACCGAAACAGAATTGAATGAAGGCGGCGCGCCTTCCCCGCGAGTACATGAATCACTGGTCAACTTCTCCTGACGAAATTTCTTGAATCGTGTAACGCGTAACGAGAATCGGACACATATTCTGGTTCCCGCCCGCTGTAGATCCATTAGGCATGGCGGTTCATCCCAGAATCCTTCGGGCCCAGTTGCTTATTCGTTACTTATTTGTGAGTCGTCATGAGCGAGCACGCAGTTGAGTATCGGTTCGGTCCTTACCTTCTCGATCCAGGTGAACACCGGTTGCTACGCAACGGAGCAGACGTAGCGCTGCAGCTGAAGGCCTTTGAAATCCTCTCGCTGCTGGTGGAGCAAGCCGGACGGCTGCTTACGAAGGACGAGTTGCTCAGGAGAATCTGGCCTGACGCGATGGTGGAGGAGAACAATCTAAACAAGAACATTTCCCTGCTGCGCAAACTGCTTGGCGAATTTACAAAAGGGCAGTCGTACATCGAGACAATTCCCCGCATCGGCTACCGCTTTGTTGCTCCGGTGGAGAAAGCAGAACGGGGCTCATTCGCAGCTGCGACGGAGCAGCCGAGGGCGAAATGCTGTGCAGGCAAGACAGTGGCGGTGCTTTACTTCGAGAACCTGAGCCAGGACTGTGAAGATGAATATTTCCGCGACGGCATGACGGAAGACGTGATCACCGAGCTTGCCAAGATCAGCGAGATCTGTGTTTTCCCCCGTTCGGCGATCATCGCCTACCGTGATACGCCGTTACCGGCGGCGCAGGTGGGCGAGCAGCTGTGCGCCGCGTACGTGCTGGAAGGGAGCATCCGTCGCGTGGGCTCGCGCTTACGCATAACGGGACGGTTGACCGAGACCGAGAGTGGGCATTCCGTGTGGGCAGAGCGATACGACCGCGGCATGGAAGATGTCTTCGCGATTCAGGATGAGATTGCCAAGAACATAGCGCAGGCGCTGCGGGTGATGCTGACCGATCAGGAGCGCGATGCCATCGAAAAGGTGCCTACCAACGATGTCCAGGCCTACGACTACTATCTTCGCGGCCGCAAATTCTTTTATCAGGGAAGGCGCCAGGACCTGGAGTTTGCGCGACAGATGTTCAGGCAGGCGATTGAAATTGATCCGAACTATTCACGCGCGTATGCCGGCATGGCCGATGCATGCTCTTTCCTGGCCAAGTGGTTCCACAATCGCCAGGAGAACCTGCAGGAAGCGCTTGCGGCCAGCCGCCGCGCTGTGGATCTCGATCCTGATTCCTGCGAAGCGCACGCTTCGCTGGGGCTGGCTGAGTTTCTGAGCGGCAACAACGAGGTTGCCCAGGAAGAGTTTGAACGGGCGCTGCGGCTCGATCCGGGTTCGTTTGAAGCGTCTTATTTTTATGGCCGCTCATGCGTCGCTCAAGGGAATTTTGAGAAAGCTGCTGAGCTGTTCGAACGCGCGAGCCAGGTATGCCGCGATGATTATCAGGCGCCGGCATTACTGGGCATGGTATTGCGGGGGCTGAGCCGGCCGGCAGAAGCTACGCGTGCTTTGCGCGACGCTCTGCGCCGTGCCGAGCAACATCTCCGCCTGAATCCGGATGATGTGCGCGCGATCTCGATGTGCGCATGCGCGTTAAGCTCGCTGGGTGAATACACGCAGGCCCTCCAATGGGCTGACCGGGCGCTGGCCCTGGCTCCTGACGACGCAGCGATTCTCTACAACGTGGGATGTGCCTACGCCAAGCTTCACGACTCGGCCAAGGCGTTGGATTACCTGGAAAAATCAATGCGCCAGGGCTTCTGCCACAAAGGCTGGGTCGAGAATGATCCTGACCTGACTTCGCTTCGACATCTGCCACGTTTCCAGAGATTGATGGAAGAGTTTGAAATCGATCTGACGCTATCGAGCTAGGCTCTTTAGTCGCAATTATTCCGGCATCAGAAGCCGGAAGGTTTTCCCGGCAATTCCCACTTCAGCGGGGACGCTGCCCAGCAGTTCGCCATCCGCCTGGCAGCGGATGCGCGGTTCGGAATTAGCGGCGCAGCGGAACCAACTGGCGTGAACAACGTCAATCTGCGGAACCCGCCAGTTCAGGCCGGATGCCACGCTGGCAAAGTAGTTGAGGAAATGGCGGACTTTATCCGTGCGGAAGAGCAGAAGCGCGTATTCCGGTTTGAGCAGCGAGGAACGGAGGTTCACAAATCGCAGTAAGCCGGGGAACTTGCGTGCGCGGATTGCCATCACGAGGGCGACGTTATCAGAGTGCGGTGCCCCCTGTTCGTCTTTCCATTCGACATGGAAGAGGGGAAACTCGCCTTTGAAGGTCATGCGCGCCATTTCAATGAAGTAGGCATTGCGGCCGAAGCGCTCTTTTATTTCCGCGGCGGTGCGATACATGAGCTCGGCGTCAGATCCAACACCCGCTGCAATGATGAAATGGCGCGTTTCTGGGCCGTGGAGAGTCTGGCAGGTGATGGTTCCGGGCTGGACGTCACGCGCCTTGTACGAGAGGAGTGCATGCGCGGCGCGGACCGGATTCGATGGAAGGTGAAGGTCGGTGGCGAGGAGGTTACCGCTGCCGAGCGGAACCACGCCGAGCTCGGCCTTGCGGCTGGCCTGCATCATGCCGTTCAGGCACTCGTTGAAGGTGCCGTCGCCGCCGCAGGCGACCACCAGATCGCAGCCGGCCTCGACGGCCAGGCGAGTCTGCTGCACGGCGCTACCGCGATGCGTGGTTGCACAGGCCTCAACCTGCATTCCTGCCTGGCGAAACACTTCCGTGACGAGCGCGACCTGCTCGGCCCGCTTGCGCGTCCGCTGTCCGGATGCCGGGTTGTAGATGAGGAAGAGTTTGCGCACGATCCCGCTGAGTTCAAGAGCTCTGAATACAGGTTACGACAGGAACCAGATTTGGCCGCGAATTAACGCGAAAAAACGGGAATCGGGGGAACTGGGCCACAGACGAACACAGATGAACACAGAAATAAACCACGGACGGCAAAGGGGGTGGTGAGCGTAACATGCCTTTAATTAACAACGAGCTTCTGGGGTACAATCCATCCCCCCATGCGCCGCCTGCTTGCTTTCGTTCGCTTCGCGCTTTTTGTGGGTCTGTTCCTCGCACTCGGCGAAGCACTGAATCGTGTCCTGCCGCTGATTCACTTTCCTGACCTAGCGTTCACTTGGCAGAGTATTCTCGCCAACAAGCTCCTCGATTTCGGGCTCGTCGTCTTGATCGCGTGGATGCTCGCGCTTGTGTTCCGCGAACGGTTCTCAACCTTTGGATTGCCGCTGGTGCCGGATGCCGGCCGCCTCCTTGTGAAAGGGGCGGTCTGGGGATTCATTCCTTCTGCCCTTATACTGATTCCAATCTTCGCCGCAGGGGCATGTTCCTTCCACGGATTCGCTTTGCCGGCGGGACAACTTATCTTTTATGCAGCTGCCTGGGCTGCCGCGATGCTCGCTATTGGCTTTGCGGAAGAGTTCATGTTCCGCGGTTACTCGCTTAAGGCGCTATCAGAAGCGATGGGCTTCTGGCCTGCTGCAATTCTGCTCTCGTCAATCTTTGGTCTGTTGCACTTCTTCCTCAAACCACAGGAAGACTGGATTGATCCTCTGAGCATCGCTCTTTATGGCGTGTTCTGGTCGCTCACTCTGAGACGCACCGGCAGTTTATGGTTTGCGGTGGGATTTCACGCTGCCTCCGACTACGCTGACATGGTCGTTTTCGCGGAGCCGAATACAGGCAATCATGGACAGCCGATACCGGGACATCTGCTCGATA
>DATAEJ010000261.1:0-24775 GCA_036258095.1 Candidatus Angelobacter sp.
ACTCCTGAGCGATCGCTGCCGGTGAAGCGGCTGTCCAGACGGCCGACGGTCTTTCGCTGGTCGCGGAGAAGTTCCTTGGTGAAGTGCGGTTCGTCTACGCGAAGATCGCTGTTCTCGATGTAATTCTTGCTGAGGCCGGTGAACTGAGACAGCTTGTCTGCTACGGCAGCGCGTTCCTGCGGGCTCAGGCGGTCGCCTTTAGCGAGCGCGTCAGCATAGCCGTTGAGGGCCCAGTTCTCCACGTCAGCACGCAACTTGTTGAAGTCCTGATATTCCGGGCCGAGCTTCTTGTGATACCACGCTGTCGTGGCAAAGGTTGGAAGGAACAGCACGTAAGGCAGATCGTTGCCCGGAGAACCGTCAGTGGTCTGGAAGTTCAAAATGCTGGAGATCAGCATGATCCCGTTGAAAGCGACCCCATGCTCCACCAGGTAGCCCGAAAGGCCTGCAGCGCGCGTTGTGCCGTAGCTTTCGCCGACCATGAAAAGCGGTGACGACCAGCGTTCATAACGTCCGAGATACAGGCGGATGAACTCGCCAACGGACTCGATATCGCCGCGTAGTCCGAGGAACTTTTTCGTTTGGTCGCGCTTTACGGCGCGGCTGTAGCCCGTGCCCACAGGATCAATGAAGACCAGGTCAGTCTGATCAAGCCAGGTGTACTCGTTATCGACGAGCTGATACGGCGGTGGAGGCATCATGCCATCCGCCTGCATCTTCACGCGCCTGGGGCCGATAGCGCCCAGATGTAACCACACTGACGCTGAGCCCGGGCCGCCGTTGAACGAAAACGTGAGCGGACGCTTCTCAGGTTGCTGGCCATCGAGCGTGTAAGCCATGTAAAAGACGTGGGCTTCCACCTCGCCGGTCTCGATGTTCTTAAGCGGCATCATGCCCGCTGTCGCGGTATAGCGCAGCGTCTTCCCGCCGACATGAATTTCATGACGCGTGACTACGGGCGGCTGCTCGGCGGCTTCTTTCTTCGCTTCGGCTGGGGCTGATGGTTTGCCCGCCTCCGGGGAAGCTGCGGGCGAGGGCGCAGGCCGGCCTTCGCGCTCACGCTGTTGCGCGCTGGCCGTAAGACAGAAACTGAGAAGGGTGAAGAAGCTAACGATCAGGACAGGACGAAGTTTGGTCATCAGAGCTCCAGCGGTTAAACGTGGTCAGGAAAAACAGGTGAGTCTATCTGGAGGTGATGAAAAGGGCAACTCAGGGAAGACGGCGCTGCGTCGCCGGCCGATTCACATTGGGGGAAGTACTGGTCTTGTTACGCACAAAGAAAATCATGACCAGCATGAGTACGAAGATCAGGGCCATGAGGAGCGCAAAGTGCCGTCCGGGAGCACCGCGCTTCGGAACCGGATTGCCGTTTAGAGCCACCAGGATTTAGATGCGGATATAGAGAAAGCAAAGGCCGCGATTCGTGCGTAGCTCTTCCGCGGCCCTGCGTAACGTCACTGGCTGTCTTAGCGTCCGGGAACAGCAAGGTCACGCTCGAGCCGAACCTCCAGTTGCGTTCCCTTGTCCAGCTTCATGTCGTTGCCTTTGAACAGCAGTCCGGTCCCGGTTCCAAGGCCAGCACCGGCGGCCGCGCCGATAGCTGCACCTTTTCCGCCGCCAAAAACTGAGCCTCCCACTGCGCCCACCGCCGCACCGATCGCGGCATTCTCTATCACGCGCTTCTTGTCGGGACCTTTCCTGGTGAGCTCGCCCTCATCACCGATTGATTTGATCGATGCATCCCCAGGCACTCCAGTCACCGTCGCGATCAGCGGTACCCATCCGTGGCGGGTTTCGATTTCATCCATCGCCAGCATCAGCCGCGCTCCGGTGAAGCCGTGCTCATATTGCGCGACGTGCCCTTTCACAGTCCTGCCCTTCGGGATGATCAACCCGCCCGGCGTAAGCAGGTCTTCGCGCAGTTCAGCCTTGAAGTGTTTACCGTCGCTCAGTTTCTTGGTATCGAGCGTGTCCTTCAGCTTGATGATGAAACGCTTGCCTTCGGGAATCACGTTGGGCGGCGTCCCGTAAATCGGCCCAGCGTTTGCCGAAGCGGGGCTCTGTGGCGGCGGCGCTTGCGGCACCTGGTCTGCCGGACGGGTCTTAAGCACTGGCCGGTCCTGCGCGTCCTGAGATGAATTCGAATCGCTTTGTGCAGATACGCCCGTCACCAGCGCTACTGCAAGCGCAAAGACGGAGGCGGTCCATTTGAGGCCCATTGGGTTACCTCTCGGGGCTGAATTTTGAGCAAAATGCTGGCAGGTGAGATGCAGCTCCCGGCCAGAGAAGCTGCTCACCTGCTTGCTAATTCTCTAACCCGAAGCGGAGCGCCGGGTTGCGCCAGCAAAAGGACATTACCGAAGTAACTGTACAATGGTACATATCTCAGGCAAGCTGAACGCATCTTAACACTTAGGCTAAAGGCCTTGGACGGAAGTGTTGGACATGAAAAATTGGTTCTTACCGATTGCGGTATTGGGGATCAGCGGGGTCGGTCTGGTGTGCTCAACCGAGCGCGGCCGTGAACAGATGCGTAACATGTTGAATCGCTGGCTGGAACATGGGGATCCACTCGGCGAATTCAACCATTTCCTGGAAGATCGCCTCGGCGAAATCCAGCAGGCCCTCGATAGCCTTTCCGAGGCCCTGGAGGAACAACAAACGTGATCAAAGAACGGCGTGATCAAACACCCTGATCAAACCGCCTGATTGATTCGCTCAGCCATGCGCACATCCCGGTCCGTCACGCCTCCTGCATCGTGCGATACCAGCGACAATTTCACCTTGTTATAACGGATATCAATGTCCGGATGATGGTTCGCCTTTTCCGCCACATCCGCAACCTTGTTCACGAACGCCATTGCGGCTTTGAAGTCCGCAAATTCGAAATTCCTCTCAATCGCGTTTCCGCTCTGCTTCCAGCCTGAGAGTTTCGGCAAGGCCTGTTTGATCTCTGTGTCATTCAAAAGAGCCATAGTCTCGTTCCTCGGACTTTGATTTTAATTGAGCAGGCTGGCAGAGTGGGAAATGCGGAGAGCTTTGTTTGTACGGCAGGAACTCGGCGACGTTAGGTGAGCTTGCCAACAGCAACGTTGAGCGTCTTAATCGGATAGGTGAATTTGTAAATCTGCGAGTTGATTTCCTTGCGCAGGTCGTCCCAGATCGTGTCCGGCATGTCCAGAAACACGCGCACCACTTCGGGGTCGAACTGTCGGCCGGAGAAGCGCTCCACTTCTTCGCGGGCCACGTGAATGGGTCGCGCCGCACGGTACGGCCGGTCAGACGTGATCGCATCCAGCGTATCAGCAACGGAGAAAATGCGCGCTCCCAGCGGAATTTCCTCGCCCTTCAATTGGCGCGGATAGCCTGTCCCATCGTATTTTTCCTGGTGCGAGTAAACGATCTCCGATGCCTCAGCCAGAAATGGGATCTTCTTGAGCATCTGATATCCGCGGAAACAATGCTCGCGCATGATCTCGGTTTCTTCCAGCGTCAGCGCTCCGGGTTTGAGCAAGATCGCATCTGGAATGGCCATTTTGCCGATGTCGTGCAGGAACGCCCCGCGAGCGATCACGCGAATCTTCTCGCCGGAAAGCCCCATGGCGCGTGCGATGGCTATCGTGAATGCCGTAACGCGCTTGGAATGGCCTTCCGTTTCAGCGTCTTTCAGGTCCAGGGCGTCGCCCAATGCTTCCAGCGTGATGTCATAGGAACGCTCCAGGTCGGTCATCGCCTGACGAAGCTGCTCGGTCCGTGCAGCCACCAGTGACTCCAGGTTCGACTGGTAAGCCCGGTTCTCCAGCTTCAGGCGACGATGTTCCAGCGCCCGGCGCACAATCGCCAGCAGTTGCTCCCGCTCGAACGGCTTAAGCAGGTAATCGTATGCCCCGTTCCGGATCGCCGCCAAAGCCACTGAAATATCATGGACGGCGGTGACCATGATCACCGGCATATCCGGGTATTTTTCCTTCGAACGTTCCAGCAGCGCGATTCCGTCCATCTCCGCCATCATCAGGTCAGAGAGCATCAGTTCGAACTCGCCTGTACTGTTTAAGATTTGCAACGCCTCCATGCCGGAGCACGCCTGCCGGGTCTTGTAACCCGCAGCCGTAAGCATGGACGAGATGATCTCCCGGATGGGTTCTTCGTCGTCCACCACAAGAATGCGTTCAATCGCCATTTGGGAAAGGTCTACCACGCTGAGGGAGGAAGTTTAATTTAACCCGGGAGTTCCGTAAATACAATGGCCAAACGCACAAAAAGCAGGTACCAAAGGTAATTTATGATATAAGAAGCGCAACCAAGCCTGAAAACACTTTTTTAAGAACGGTACTCATGGATCTGGCGTTCCGCTTTCTTCTGTCCGCTGAGGGTTCCACCCTCCTGGTATTACTGGCGGGCGCCATTCTCCTCTACCGAAGTTTTCGCGAAAAGTACCTCCTGGCATGGATCGCCGGCTGGATTTTTTTCACTCTTGGCCGCCTGCTTGTCGCGGTTGGCGCTCACCCGAACTACGATCCCGTCACATTCGGCTTCGGCTACGCCCTGTTCATCACCGGAATGGCGCTATTCGCCATTTCAGTATTTCTCTATGTCGATAACAAACGGCTGATCTGGCCGGCCGCCGCAACTCTTCCGGCTTCTATTCTTCTCGGATACTTTGCCTACTTCGGGCCGGGGCACTCCCTCATTCTCAACCAGCTTTTCCAGATTTGCTGGCGCGCCGTGCTGGTAGTCGCGGCGCTGCAATTGCTTCGCTCCGCGTGGGGCCGCTTCGCCTTCGGACGCTGGCTGCTCGCCTTCATGCTGTTCGTACCCCACCTGCACGCGGTCCGTCCTGCGCAATCTGACATCTGGCACGACGTGATTGCAGACCTGCTTCTGGGAATCAGCATGGTGCTCATCGTGCTCGATGATTCCGCCGTCCAGATCAGGCGCTTGAACGTGCTGCACACCATCGCCGACCAGATTGCAGCCTCGCGTGAATTCGATCCGAGTATTGTGCTCAGCCAGCTTATGCGCATTACCCGCGCCCGTGCCGCATGGTATCGCGTCCTGCAGGGTGACAAGCTGGTTTTGTCGGCACATCGCGGAGTTTCAATTCCGTTTATTGAAGGCGCTCACAGCATCGACATCAATCGCAGCGTCAGCGGCTTCGCCCTGCGAGAGAGTGAAGTTTACGTGATGCGCACCACAGAGGCCACGTCCGAGATGATGAGCCTGCTCAATGCAGATCGCATACACCACATGCTCATCATTCCAGTGGAAGGGAAGAGCTCGCAGATCGGAATCCTCGCTCTCGGAATTGGTTACTTCCGTACCCACGCCCAAAGCGAAAAGAACTTCCTCAAAGCCGCGGCTCGCCAGCTTGGGCTTGCCGCAGAAAACCGCCAACTGGTCCAGCAGGTTGTCCGTTCACAAAACGAGTGGGCCACAACGTTTGACTCCATCGTGGATGCCGTTCTGGTCCATGATGATCAGTACCGTATCCTTCGCGCCAATCAGGCTTTGTTGCGCCGGCTGAACCGTTCACGGGAAGAAGTGATCGGCCAGTACTGCAATGCCGTCCTGCCTGGGGCTGGAATCAGCTGGAACGGCTGCCCTTACTGTGCTCACCAGGACTGCTCCGGTGAAATGGATCCTGCCTTCGGCGGCTACTCCGTGGTCTCTACTTCGGCCCTTGCCGGCGACGGCGACGGCCATGGCAAGGTCCACGTCATCAAGGACATTACTGAAGCGCGCGCGGCGGAAGAGCGCTACAGCTCGCTGTTCAACCACATGCATGAGGGCGTCTTTACCTCCACGCCGCAGGGCAGGCTGCTCGACTGCAATGAAGCCTTCGTCCGCATGCTCGGCTACGGCGCCAAGGAAGAGCTCTTCTCGCTGGGCACGGTTGAATCCCTCTACGTGGATCACGAAGACCGCCGGAAGTTTCGTGAGGAAATCGAGCGCCAGGGCTACGTGCGCAACTTCGAGTTTAAGCTGCGCCGCCGCGACGCCAGTGAGATCTACGTTGTCGAGAGCAGTTTTGCCACACGCGGTCCCAGCGGACTCGTGGAACGCTATCAGGGCGTTCTGATGGACATAACCGAAACCAAGCGCGCTGAAGATGAAATCCGCCGGCGCAACCGCGAGCTTTACGTCCTCAACAACATCGCAGTCACGTTCAACCAGTCTTTCGATCTTGATGAGATCCTGCAGCTGATCATGCTTCAGATCATTGAACTGCTCAACGCTGACACGGCTTCCGTTTACCTGTTTGAGGAGGAAACCAACACGCTCCTGAAGCGCGCCGGCTACGGTCACCGCAGCGCGATGGTAAGCGACAACGAGCGCTTCCCCCTGCCTCCTGATTTCGTGGAAAACCTGCGCAAGCATCGCGTGGAAATCATCGACCACGAAGCTGAGATGCCGCTGCCTCCTCTGATCGCAAAGATTGTCGAGGAAGAAGGCCTCAAGTCATGGATGTGGGTCATCCTGTGGCGGAAGGAAAAAATGCTCGGTGCGCTGGCCACCAGCAGCCGCCGCCCGCGCCACTTCAACCAGTCAGAGGAAAGCGTCGTGATTGCCGTAGGCCGCCAGCTCGCCACGACCATCGAGAAAATCCGCCTGTATCACGAAACCAAGAAGGCCTATGAAGACCTCCGGCGCACCCAGGAACAGCTCCTGCAAAGTGAAAAGATGTCCGCCGTCGGCCAGCTCATCTCCGGTGTGGCGCACGAACTGAACAATCCGCTCACTGCTATTCTCGGCTACACCCAGTTGCTGGAAAGTGAGTCCCTGGACCCTCGTGCTTCAGAGTTTGTGCTCAAGCTGCACAAGCAGGCGCAGCGCACGCAGAAGATCGTGCAGAACCTGCTCTCCTTCGCGCGCCAGCAGAAGCCGCGTCGGTTACATGTGGACTTGCGTAACGTTATCGAGGACACCATGGCTTTGCGCGACTATGATCTTAAGGTCAACAACATTGTCGTGCATCGGAACTTCGAGCCGGCTTTGCCCGCGGTGGTCGCCGATCCCCACCAGCTCGAGCAGGTTTACCTGAACATCATCAACAACGCTGCCGATGCAATGCTCGAAACCGCTCGTGGCGGCGTGCTGAACATCCGTCTTTACCGCGAGAACGGGCACGTGATCAGTGAGTTCCACGATTCCGGCCCCGGTATCTCCGATCTAAAGCACGTCTTTGATCCCTTCTTCACTACCAAGGGCGTAGGCAAGGGAACCGGTCTGGGATTGAGCATCTGCTACGGGATCGTGAAGGAACACGGTGGAGAGATCAGCGCCGGCAATCATCCGGAAGGCGGTGCCTTGCTTTCCGTCAGAATTCCCGTAGCCCAGGGCGAGGCGCCGCTCACAGAACAGGATCGCATTGTTTCCCGCCGCGAACCGCAACTGGAAGGCCGTGTGCTCCTGATCGACGATGAAGACGCGGTGCTTGATTACGAACGCGAAGTGCTTTCTGCGGCGGGTTTAAGCGTTCTGACGGCAAGCTCGGGCTCAGAAGCCGTGGAATTGCTTGACCGGGAACACTTCGACGGCATCTTGCTCGATAACAAAATCCCGGGCGAGATTTCGAGCGAAGACATCTACCGTCACGTTGAACAGAAATTTCCCGACCTTGTTCGCAGGACCATTTTGGTTCTCTCCAATATCTCTGACCCGGAAGTGCGCGCCTTCGTCGATGCCACTCAGGTGCTCTGTCTGGTTAAGCCCTTTGAAGTCGCTGATCTGCTCGCTGCCGCCCGCCGCATGCTCCGCCGTTCCCGCGCCGCCGCCCATTCATGATTGCCTGTCCCGGGTGTAGGCGAGGGACCCCTATCGTCTTTTCTCCATCCCGAACGTAAGCGAGGGGAGCCCTATCCTCTTCTTTCCATCCCGAGCACAAGCGAGGGAGCCCTATGATGTGAAATGCTCTTAAGGTCTCACAGATCACTGAACGTAGAGACGCGGAAATGCCGCGTCTCACTGCTTCGCGCGTGCCTTGAAGATGCCGCGCTCGTTCAGGATTGTGTAGCACAGAGCCTGCCCTGAGCGACTGAGTGAAGCGAAGGAGTCGAACGGGCACTCCTGCCTGTGTGCTTTTCTGTTTTAGCGCAGCCAATTTGTAGGAGCACTATTGCCGCGTCTCATTCCCAAAGGCTCGACTCAATCAAACCGCCAAGACTCGCGTCGAAAAATTTACCAACGCGTAAACCTTAGTGGGGGTGCCCCCCTGTTTTTGACGGGTTTGCTGCAAACAAAACCACTTATTCGATTTCGACCCTTGGGTCACGCCGAGATTCCCCTTGGGTGACGCCGAGATTCGGTTGGGTGACCCAAGCTTTTTCTTGGGTCACCCAAGCGTCTCTTCCCTGCGCCGCATGCGCCGATGTTTACCAGATAGTATTCAGTTGTCATAGATCGAAGACCGGAGCACCACCGGCCACCCAGTCACTCAGGACAGGCAATGGACGAGTATACGCTGATTGTTCGCCTATTGTCAATGCTTCGCCCTTGTCGCATTCACCATCATCCGGCCCAGCCTGTTCGGGCCGGCAATCGCCAGCAATCCGCTTTGCACCCACTCAGGAGCCGCCAGAAGCCGCCGCAGCCGTCCCGCATTGCGCAGCGCCGGAGCCAGTTTTTTCAGGTAACGCTTGCGATAACAAGCGAGTGCCTCCGGCAGTCCACACAACCCGCGCAGGTGCTCGATCGCCGCTTCTGCTGCCATTAACCCGCTATGCAGCGCCAGGGATATTCCGTCCCCGGAAAAGGGATCGATGAACGCCGCCGCATCGCCCGCCACGAACATTCCATCCTGCTCCGTCCGCGGCTCGCGAAAATATAGCCCTGCAGTTGCTACATCGTCGAATACGGGCTGCCAGTCGCGGCTCCGCCACCACAATCCCGGATGCAAGGCAAAGCACTCACTGAGCGACTTTGCTGTCTCAGCCGGAACCATCGCTGAAACATTCACCCGGTCATCCCCAACCTGCGATACGCCGCAGTAACCTTTGCCAAAAAAATAAAGGTCAACGGAGGGCGGAGGCGCTGTCTCATGGAAGTGCGCCTTCAGTCCGATCCATTTTGTGCCGTTTTGCTGGACTGGACTCGTCAGCTCTGACCATCTCCCGCTGCAATTTACCACCGCCCGGCCTCGTAGCAACTTCGTCGAAGTGAACACTTCCATCGGCTCGCCGGCAATTACCTTCTTCACTGCTGTCAGCTGCTGAACGGAGACTCCCGCCGCTTCCGCTGCTTGGATCAGTTCCTGGTCAAGATCGAATCGCGGAATGCTGCGCGCCGGCGTTGGCAACGGAAAATGCACGAACCGGTTGGGCAGGAAGAGTCTTGCTGACACAATTTCCGGTGCTGAAGAAAAACTGCTCTCGCTGAGAAGTGTCGTCAAAATTCCCAGAGACTCCGGCGAAACAAATTCGCCGCACACTTTGTGACGAGGAAACTTCGATTTGTCCACCAGGAGCACGCGCAGGCCGTGGCGTGCCGCTGTGATTGCGGAGGCGCAACCCGCCGGTCCGGCTCCGATTACGATCAGGTCGTAGTCGGTTTTTGCTTCCACGCAATGGCCCCCATGCGGAACAGGTAGTGTGCTTTGATTTCCACTTTGGCAGCGCCGGATCGCAGTAACATTTCCTTCATCTCGGGTATGGTGTAGCCGCGCTGCACCGACACCGGAGCGTCATGCCGTGTAAGCCGGCTGCGATACAAAGCACGTCCCGCCACGGCCAGCCAGTAGTGGATGGAATTGCGGATCACGTCGTTCACCACCATCGCATGTCGCGCTACTCGCAGCGCTTCCCGGGCGGACCGCACAAGGTCATCCGGATCAAGATGATGAATGAAGAGGGTCGATCCCACCACGTCAAAGCTGTTTTCGGCACATGGAAGCGCCACAGCATCACCGCAAATGCCAGGATGTTTGCCGTTCAGGTGTGACGTTGCCCGGTCCAGCACCACGGTTTCGAGTTGGATCCCGTCACCCGCCAGCGATTGCCCCACCAGCGTTGCCACGTCTCCGGCTCCGCCCGCCACATCCAGGTAGCGCAACTTGTTCAGTCCGGTACGCTGCGCAATGTCACGCAACATTCGTGTCAATGTGCTGATGCCACCGAAGCTGCGATTGATCATCCGCAGGTCCTGGAGCGAGTCTTCAATCTCTTGTGGTGTTCCGGCGTCGCTATCGAGGTACTCCGGGGTGAACACGCGCTCCATGCTTAGACCTGCGCCAGTTCTTCTTCGAGCAGTTGCTTGTTGTAGAGATCGGTGTAGTAGCCGTTCAGCGCCAGCAGTTCGTCGTGCGTGCCATACTCCACGATTCGTCCGTGGTGCAGCACGGCGATGCGGTCGGCATTACGCACCGTGGAGACGCGATGTGAAATGAAGATCGTTGTCCGTCCCTGCATCACCTCGCGCAGGTGATTCAGGATCTTCTCTTCCGTGTAGGTGTCGACGCTGGCCAGGGCATCATCAAGGATCAAAATACGCGGATCGCGCATGATGGCGCGCGCAATGGCGGTGCGCTGCTTCTGCCCTCCGGACAAAGTAATCCCGCGCTCGCCCACCACCGTGTCGTACTTGTCGGGAAAACTTTCGATATCCACGGCGATGTTGGCCGCCTCCGCTGCGCTGTGAACCTGCTCATCATTTGCGTTCTCCACTCCAAACGCAATGTTCTCGCGGATGGTGTCGCTGAAGAGGAACGTTTCCTGGGGCACAAACCCGACGTTCTGGCGCAGCGTCGCTACCGGGTACTCGCCGATTGGCCGGCCATCCAGCAGCAGCGTGCCGGGCTCCGCATCGTAAATTCGTGGTATCAGGCTGACCAGCGTGGTTTTGCCGGAACCGGTCGGACCTACGATCGCCAGGCTCGTCCCGGCCGGAATCTCGAGATTGATGTCCTTCAGCACTGGATTTCCATCGTACGCAAATGTTAGATGCCGGAATTGAAGAGCACCCTGAATTTCCGGGAAGGGCTCTCCGGATGCGGGCACCTCCGCGTCCGTGATTCCGGGTCTTGCTACCAGGATTTCGTTGATCCGTCCCATGGATGCCATGCCGCGTTGGAAAATATTGATTACCCAGCCCAGCGCAATGACCGGCCACGTGAGCATCAGGATATACATCGAGAAGGCGTAGAACTGGCCCACGCTTATTTTTCCGCCCAGTACCTGCCTGGGGCCCAGCCACAGCACGACTGCGTAAGCGAGCCCAAGCAGCAGTTCCAGCGCGGGCCACAGCATGCCCATGAGTCGCGCCAGTGGCAGGCTGCGTGTGACGTATTCCTGGTTCGATGTTTCAAAGAGCGCAACTTCGGCGTCTTCCTGCGCGTAGGCGCGGATCACGCGCGCTCCGGAAAAATTCTCCTGTGCCCGGGCCGAAATGTCAGAGAACTGTGCCTGGATACGCTCAAATCTCTCGTGAATTTTGCGGCCGAAGTACTGCACCACAATGCTCGCCAGTGGCAGCGGAAGGAATGCATAGATCGTCAGCTTCGGGCTGATATGCCACATGAAGAACAGCGCCGCAACCGTGAAGACCATCGTGTTGGCCGAATACATGATGGCCGGGCCCAGCAGCATTCGCACCGCATTCAGGTCATTGGTGGCCCGCGCCATGATGTCGCCGGTGCGGTTCTTCTGGTAGTAGCTGTAATCGAGTGACGAGAGGTGCGCAAACATGTCATTGCGCAGGTCATATTCGATTTCGCGCGAGACGCCGATCATCAGCCAGCGCGTAAGGAACTGGCAAACGCCTTTGGTCAGGGCGATTCCAAGCAGTAGCAGGGAGTAGATGACAAACTTATGTCGCGTGGCTCCCAGGTTGAGGTCATCAATGGCACGCCGCAGCACCTGCGGAAACAGCACCCAGATCCCGTTGTTGCCGAAGACCGTGAGTGCGCCCAGAAACAAGGACCAGCGATACTTCTTGAAATAAGGGAAAAGTGGCCTCAGGTTCTTGAGCATGCCGTTATCTGATGATTTTATCAGGCGCTCCGACGCGAATAATCATTGTCCAGAGAGACTTGCTTGGGTGCTGCCATCCCCGCGGCCGAGGCGGAAAATCCGTTGTTCGTAGGTTGCGAACGTTCCGCCCAAAAATCTCAACGTAGAGACGCGGCATGCCGCGTCTCGCTCTAACCTCTCAAGAGGATTGAAACCATACGCACAGGGCGTGACGTAGGCCTGAGCAGCGATGAGCAGGGCCGTAGGCCCGTCAAGGAGTTAGCCCACCTCCGGAGCCACGCGGGCTACGCCCGCTGGCGGAGGGGTGGGTCAGGTTGGAGAAAGGAATCGAGCCCCGGGTAGGGGCGACACAACATTTCGCAGGAGACGACGAATATTGCATTACGGCTCGGGGCCCTGCCGCCTACGACGGTGTCTTCAGAATCATGTACCCGCCCACGAATCCGAAGATCACGTCCGGCGACCATGCCGCGATTGTCGGTGGTAACTGGCTCACATTCCCCATGGCCTCAAACAATCCTGATGTTACCCAGTACACCACGGCAATGATCAGCGCCGTGGCCACGCCAGTAAGTGCTCCGCGCCTTCCCGCGGAAAGTGCAAACGGAACCGCCAGGACCGCCATGACGAACGTGATCAGCGGAAACGCAATCTTGCGCTGCAACTGTACGCGAAGCCGTACCACGTCGAACCCGCTCTGCTGCAGGTCGCGGATATAAGCCGCGAGCTCGTCATAACTCATCTCCTGCGATTGGCGCACTTCCTTTTTGAAGTAACTCGGCGGCTCGTTCAACTCGGCGAACGTGTCCACCGTGAACTGCTTGTAATCGGTGACGGCGTCGCCGCTGAAGGTGCGTCCCCATCCGCGCTCGAAAATCCACTGCCCCAGCCGGTCTGACCAGCTTGCCCGTCCGGCGTACACACGCTTCACAATCTGGAAGGTATGCGGGTCAATTTCGAAGGTGCTGATATTGCCGAACAGGTTGCGGTCGGATTCGTAAAACTCGTAATAGTAGATCTTGCGGTTCTCGTCCTTGCCGTTCTTGCCTCTGCTGTTCTGGCCAAAAATCCACTTACGGTCGGCGCGCGAATACGTCTGGGCCGGCTTGCCTTTGATCTGGTTGCGCAGCGTCTCCACTCGCTTGTTCGCGTACGGCAGGTACCACTGGTCGAGCAGGAAGAGCCCACCCGCCAGCGCAATCGCAATCACCAGGATCGGCACAATCGTGCGATAGATGCTGATCCCGGTCGCCTTCATGGCCGTGATCTCGTTCGATTTCTGCATCAGGCCGAACGTGACCAGCACTCCGAGCAGCACGCTCAGTGGCGTAACCAGGTATAGAAGTGACGGGACCACGTTCAAGAGGTATTCACCTACCATGGCGAGCGGAATCTTGTTACGCACTATGTCACTCAGCAGCTCGAAGAAGGTGAAGATGATCGTGAGCACCAGGAAGCTGGCGAGTATCAGCATCAGGTAGCTCAGAAAGGTGCGAAGAACATAATCGTCGAGCAGCAGCGGAAACCGGCTGGTCCAGCGGCGCTGGCGCTTGCCTTCCACGCTGCCGTTGCCGTTCTTCGGTTGCAGCAGCGGCTGAACAACCCGTGCCTGCCATCCCTTCCAGCGCGTCATGAGCACTTGCCCGAGGCCTATCTCAATGGGAAGTTTGTCCGTGCGCCAGAGCAGGAGCGCGCCGACAACTCCGAACACCAGGTTCGCCATCCAGACCCCGATCACCACAGGCGCCTTGCCGCCGCGCGCCAGTGATACTCCCGTGATCGAGAGGAAGTAATAAATAAACACCAGCAGGATGCTGAGGACGAAGCCTGCACCCTTGCCGCCTTTTTTGGCCGAAAGACCCAGTGGGATGCCAATCAAAACCAGGACCATGCAGGCAGTCGGCATCGCCAGCCGGCGATGGAACTCAATCCGGTACCAGCGGGCCGGCTCCCTGGCGGCGGTGCGAGAGAGGCGCAACAGCTCTGGCGTGCTGAGCTGCGCGACCGGAACGGCCTCCACCGTCGGCTTGGGAACCGGCGGGAGGGTCATTACCGTATCAGTCTGTGTGAACGTTTCGATTGTGTACTGGTCTGGCGATTTGGGATTGGTCTCGTGGATCTCCCCGTTGATGAGGTGCAGCCGCATGCTGTTGTTGCCGGCGCTCTGTACAACGGCTTCCTTCGCGGTGGTAACCTTGGGAGCGCCCGGAGTGCTGATATCGGCTAGAAAAACATTCTTCCAGATCGCCTGGCCTGACGCGGTGCTTACGTCCTCCACATAGAGCACGTAGTTTTTGAATTGCTCATAAAAAACGCGCGGCTGCACGTCGAAGGAAATCTGTGACGAGATCAGGCTCTTCTGCAGGTTGGCCAGGGCAGCCGCAGACCGGGGCTCGATGACAGTGGTGTTGAACAGCGCGATTAGCCATGCGCCGAAGCCAAAAATCGAGACCACCTTCAGGAACGTGCGCACGCTCACGCCGGAAGCGCGCATTGCCGTGACTTCGCTGTCGGCCGCCATGCGGCTCAGCCCGATCAGAATTCCCACCAGCACGCCCGTTGGTATGGTGAACTTGAACGCTGTCGGCAACGTCAGGAAGAAAAGCTCGGCCACGCTGGGCACCGGCGCGCTATTGCGGACTACCAGTTCCAGAATGCGGGTCACGTCCCGCATGAAGATGACGAACGTAAACACTGCGGCGCCGATCAGGCCGTGCGAGAGAACTTCCTTCAGGATGTAGCGAGTAAAAATGCGCACGCGTGATTAAAAGTCTAGCAGAACCCCCGATATTCATTAATCCACTCTTATGTTAATAATGATGAACAGGTATGCCCTCAATCCGCCTTCTGTTCCTCTGGCACATGCACCAGCCGTTTTATAAGGACCTTGTCACAGGTCAGTACCGGCTGCCGTGGGTGCGTCTGCATGCGCTTAAGGACTATTACGGGATGGTCAAGCTGCTGGACGAGTTCCCTGAAGTCCACCAGACTTTTAACCTTGTTCCCTCGCTGATTGCGCAGGTTCAGGACTATGTTTCCGGCGTTGCCCGCGATCCGTTTCTCGAAGTCGCCTCCCACCCTGCCTCCGATCTCGACTTCTCCGAACGGCTCTTCGCCCTGCAGTACCTTTTCCAGGCCAACACCGAAAACATGATCGGCCGCTATCCTCGCTATCGCGAGCTCTGGCAGCAGTATTGCGGAAAGCACGAGGACATTGCGCTTATGGTCCCGCGGCTTACCAATGCCGAGCTGACCGATCTTCAGGTGCTTTCACAGATCGCATGGATGGACGAGTTTTTCCTTGAGGATCGCGATGTCTCCGACCTGATAAAAAAGGGCCGCAATTTCACCATCGAAGACCAGCAACTGGTGATCGCAAAACAACGCGAGTTCCTCGCCAAGGTTCTTCCTGCGTACGCCGGCGCGGTGGAGCGAGGACAAATCGAGGTCTCAAGCTCCCCTTTTTATCATCCAATTCTGCCTCTCGTGTGCGATACCAATGCAGGCGCTATCTCCCATCACGGGATACCGCTGCCCAACGCGCCGTTCCAGCATCCTGAAGACGCGCGTGAGCAGATCGTGCGCGGTCTTGATCTGCACCAGAAGGTCTTCGGCAAACGACCCGCGGGAATGTGGCCTTCCGAAGGAAGCGTTTCTGACGAAGCACTCCGCCTTGCCGCTAATGCCGGGCTCAACTGGCTCGCCACAGATGAAGGTGTGCTGGGCCGTTCGATTGGCTGCCTCTTCCAGCGTGATGGTCATGGGTATCTCGAACGCGAAGGCGCGAACAAGCTGTACCGCATTTACCGGTGGCAGCAAAATGATGCCGCCATTCACGTTCTTTTCCGCGATCACTCGCTTTCTGACCTCATCGGCTTTGTTTACTCCGGCGTTCCTCCGCGGGATGCTGCTTCCGACTTCATTCGTAAGGTCAAGGAATCGGCTGCGCCGGTTCTTGCAACTGGTCGCGATGCGGTTGTGCCGGTGATCCTCGATGGCGAGAACGCGTGGGAGACCTATCCGCAGTCGGGCAGGGAATTCCTGCGCCGGTTGTACGACGGCATCAGCAATGACAAGGCCTTCGAAGCTCTTACATTTACTGAGGCCATAGAGCGCGAGATATCTCCCGAGCCGCTCCAATCGATTATTCCCGGCTCGTGGATCAACGCCAACTTCGATGTCTGGATCGGTGCCGCCGAAGACAACCTTGCGTGGGACCATCTCGCCGCGGCGCACGACTTCTACTCTGAAAACGAGAGCAAGGTTCCGGCGCCTCAGAAGCAGCTTGCCTATGAAGAATTGCTGATTGCCGAGGGCAGTGACTGGAACTGGTGGTACGGCCCTGAGCATCACACGCAGAACGATCGCGATTTTGACGAGCTCTACCGCAAGCACCTGGCCAACGTCTATCACGCGCTGGGCGCTCACCCGCCGGATGCGCTCGCCCAACCCATCACAGGTTTCTATGCGCGTCCGCAGTTCACGCCGCAGACAGCATACATTCACCCCCAGATTGACGGCTCGAACATCGGCTACTTTGACTGGCTCGGCGCCGCCTCGCACATCGCTGACCGGCACACCTCATCCATGCACGGCAAGCTCTTCCTGCTCGATACCGGCTATGCAGGCATCGACGAAGAGAACCTCTACTGTCGCGTGGACTTCATGGAATCGCCGGCCGATTTCGTGCAGCCGAATACCAGGCTCGTCGTGAGCGTTGAAGCCGTGGCCGAGAATCCGGCAGCGATTCGCTCGTTCCGCCTCGAAGCCGACATCTCTTCCGGCAGCATCGAGAACGTTCAATTTGGTGAGAGCGGCGACGGCAACGCTCCTCATCCCCGTGTCCTGGCTCGCATGGAGTCCATCTTCGAATGCCAGGTTCCGCTCAGCTTGCTTGGTGTCTCGGCGAGCCAGACGCTCCGCATCCGTTTTGCCATCTGGCGTGACCGCTTGCCACTCGATGCACTTCCCGCAGAAGGCGCGCTCGAACTCCGCGTCGTCCCCGAGAATGAACTCAGCGCGCTTCCATACGCCCGGCCTTAACAACACGGCACCTCTGAATCGTATTGCCTCACTCCATTAAATTGAACCGACAAGGTGCGAGGCCGCCCACGCGCCGAGCACCGCTGCTCCAAGAGCATCCACGCCTTCGAGGAAAGCGATCCGGTCAAGCGGGTTTCGAAAAAAAGCCAGGCCCGCCGAAGCGGGCCTGCGTGTTGGGTTGAAGTTGGTTCTGTTACTGGTTGTTGTCGACGCGCGCTGCCGTCATCGTGTACGTGGTTCCGCTCACGAAGACCAGGCCCCGGACCCGCACCGTTGCGCCGTTCGCCGGAGCGTTCTTCACGTTCGCACCGCTGGCGATCGTCACTGCCACGGTGGTGCCTGCCGGCGCCAGCTGTGCGAGTGCTGAGTTCGCCGCAGGCGTCAGGGTGAAGGTGCTGCCGTTCAGGTTCGAAACCGT
This sequence comes from Candidatus Angelobacter sp., assembly GCA_036258095.1. Classification (GTDB taxonomy): domain Bacteria; phylum Acidobacteriota; class Terriglobia; order Terriglobales; family Acidobacteriaceae; genus Angelobacter. Next base: position 17,425 of record DATAEJ010000261.1, read on the forward strand.
TCCGATCACGGCCTGCTCACGCAGCTTCACTTTCTTGGCAACGATCGGGCTGGCCTGGCCGTCGGCGTCAGCTTCAATGCGCTGTCCAGGTCCGATGTGCGTCGCGTCGAACGTGCCGGTCACGCTCAGCTTGTCCGCGCGGACGCTGTACGCCGTGCTCGCGTTCACCGTGATGCCGACCGTGGTTGGCGCCGCGTTATTGGTGGAATCAAGCTGGTGCACGATCGTGATCGTGGTCAGCGGGTTGTCGATCTTCTGGATCAGACCTTCAGCTTCTTCGCCTGCCTCGCCGCCTTCGCGTTCGACCTTGGTAGCCAGGTGGGTTCCCTCGGCCTGCGTCGTCGCATCCACTTCCACGATGTCGCCGACCTTCAGGTCGCTCAGCTGCGTGAGACCGTCCTTGAAGCGCGTATTCGCGTCGGTGGTGAAATCAATGCTGGCTCCAGCATTGGTCTGAACCGTGAATTTCGGCGCAGCGATGGCAGTAACCTTGCCATGGACATCGTCCATTTCACCGTTCTCATCATCTTCGCCATTGCCGCCCGCGGGCAGCGCGGTGGCGGTCACATTGAATGTCGGCGAAATCGCCGCATTGGTACCGGTGATCGTCAGGGTCTTCGACAGATCAAGGTCGAAGTTCAGGAAATTCTGCCCCGAGCCGATCGTGATGTTCGCGCTGAAAGTCACGTTCACCGTGCCCGAAGTCGGGCTCGGCGTCAGCTTCGTCGGAACGTTGTTCACGATCTGAACAACTTCCGGGTTCGACCATGTAATCGAAGCCGCAGAGTAGCTGCCCGCGGGAACCTTGGACAGCGACACTGGTTCCACTGCGCCCGCAGCGTGTGAAAATTCGAATTCAACCGGGGCAGCAAGCAGGTTCGCCGTGTTGGCGGTGCCGCCCGCACCCGTCAAGGTGATGGAGCTTACGGTCAGTTCAAACTTCGCGATCGAAGGATCGGTGGCATCACCGAACTGAACTGTAGTCGAACTGCCGGTGGCTTGGACGGGACTATTGTTGTTGCCGCCGCAGCCTGTCAGGACGAAAGCAAACAGAGCACTGAAAAGTGTTACAGAAAGAACCCGTTTCATTGGGCCTCCAGATTTTCTCAAGTTGTGTTTCTGTACTAAGTGGCGAGAGTGGCACGTGGGAACTAGGGTACTACTTACCTCGGCCTAAGTGGATTACAAATTGAAAAATAATTGCCTGGTAGCAGGTCCTTTGGTACATGTGTCATCCGGACAATGGCGGGCTGTACGTCTCGCCTCCTGCCATCCGCTTGCTCCAGCTTTGCCGTTGGGACGTCAGCAATTCAGCCCATTCAGACACTCGCGGCAATCCTGGAAGGACAGCCTCACCAGGATAGGTTCCGCCAGTTCGTTGCCACTGTGACCTCACGGATGAACGCGGATGATCGTCTTTCCCTTGATCCGTTCGGTCGGGTTGAGGGCGGCGACGGCATCGTCGAGGGCAGCCACCTTACCGATGTTTGTCCGCAGCCGACCATTCCGGACCCGCTGGACGAGCTCACTCAATTGGGCGCGATCGGGTACGACGACAAAGTCGATAGTCAGGCCGCCAGCGGGCCGCGCCTCGGTCGGGCCGGCAATGGTCACCAGCGTTCCTCCGGCGCGTATCACCCCCGCAGACCGCTTCGCTATGTCGCCGCCGATGACATCGAAAACCACATCGACGCCACCGACATCTTCTAGCGCGTCATTATCGAGGTCGACGAACTCCTGTGCGCCGAAGTCCAGAGCCGTCTGACGGCCGGCAGCGTGCCCGGTCCCGATGACGTACGCTCCAGCCTCACGTGCGAGCTGGGTCGCCATCGAACCGACTACGCCGGCCGCACCGTGCACGAGGACGCTCTGGCCCGTACGAACGCGGCCGTGCTCGAACAGCCCCTGCCAGGCGGTCAGACCCGGCATCACGAGGGCCGCGCCCACCGTGAAGTCAACGTCGCCTGGCAGCGGCGCCAGGTTGCGTGCCTCGACGGCTACATACTCCGCCAGCGTGCCATCGCGAGTCCAATCCGTGAGGCCGAACACCCGCTGTCCCGCCGACAGCCCGGTTGTTCCATAGCTGAGGGCGGTGACCACTCCGGCCAGCTCGTGGCCGGGGATTGACGGCGTCCGGTCACGGCCTAGGCGATCGATCCAGGTCGACGGCCACGACAGCTCATTCCCGGTGAATCCCGACGCATGAACCTGAACAACGACGTCGCCGTAGTTCGCGCCCGAGAGGCTGGCAAGCGCCGCGCCCTGCGGCTCGGGCCGCTCCACTAGCTTCATCCCCGCCGTTCCCGCAGCCTGATCCGTCACCACAATCGCCTTCATCGGTCACCTCCCGCTGTCGAAGTTAGTGTTGTTCGTGATCGGATCTCCCGGTCATTTTCGTGATCGATTCAGAAGCTTGTCCAACGTGAATCTGTCAGGCTCCCAGAACGCCACTAAGAATGCGGCAGCGGCCGCGGAGAAGACCGAATAGTCGAACCATGTCCTGATGCCTACACCTGTGATCATGGTGAACGGGAGTAAGAATCGTTGCTCCTTCATGCTCGATAGAAATACGACGAACGTCGCGCCGAGCTTCTTGTCCACAAACTACTTCGTCAATGGGGAAATTACGCGGTGTCGAAGCGCATGTAGCTCATGCCCCGCAATTCAAGAAACCCTCGCTGGCGCGCATTTACAAATCGAAGCAGAACTTGCTCGCACACGCAGCAACGCGCCACGATACCGGGGCCCTCCATATACACATGCGCCTCGGCAAATCGCTTTGTTGTGCCACAATAGACACACTTTCCTTCTGCTGTCGTAACATCCACCGCGAATATCTTGCTCAACTCCCCCGCAGCGGCGTTGCCGTCAAGGTAGTCCATAGGCAAATTCATTTCTTTCCTCCTGTTGGGCCAAAACGCTCAGTCTTGATCTTCTCGGAGCGATTGCCGCAGGCGTTAAGCAGGCTGGCGGCAATTTCAACGAATGGTGTGGGGCCGCAGACATAGCAGGTCGGCCCAAGTTTTGACGGCCAGGTCGCTTCCGCAATCAACGCGGCATCGATGCGACCCGGCGGTCGCGGCCACTCCCTCGGCGCGACCCTGGTGTACGCATAAGCGAGCATCATCGTACGATCCTGATTGGACAGTTTCTCCAGTTCGTCTCGATACAAGATCGCTTCGGGTTCGCGCACGGAATACAGCAATCGAAAGGGCGCAGTGTTGCCGAATGCCGTGCGCGAGCGAATCATCGCCATCAACGGCGCCATACCCGAACCGCCGGCTATCAGCTGGATCGCCTCGGTCTGCTCCGTGCGCCAAACGAACCAGCCGCCGATCGGCCCCCGCAACTCCAGACGATCACCGACCGCGAGCTCCTGTGTGAGGTAGGGTGAGACTTCGCCGTCAGGCAAGCGCTCGACGGTGATTTCAACGCGCTTTTCGGAGTTCGGCGCAGAGGCAATGGAGTACGACCTGGCCGCCGAGTATCCGTCCGGGGCCGTCAAACGTACGTCAACGTGCTGGCCGGCAACGTGTCCCGGCCAGTCTGGAACTTCAAGCGTGATGGTGCGTGCCGTCGACGTTTCGTCGTGAAGATCAATCACTGTTCCGACACGCCACATCAGTCCCCCTGATACCGCTGCTCCTTCCACGGGTCTCCATAGTCGTGGTAGCCGAGGGATTCCCAAAACCCGGGCTGGTCCTCGTGCATCAACGTGATGCCCCGGACCCATTTGGCGCTCTTCCACAAATAAAGATGTGGCACCAGAAGCCGCGCGGGGCCGCCGTGCTCTGGCGCGAGATCGTCATCGTCAAATCCAAACGCGATCCAGGCCTGCTTGTTCATGAGATCTTCCAGGGGCAGGTTCGTGGTGTAGTCGCCGTACGACCGCGCCATCGCGTACTCAGCGTCCGTTTTAATGCCCTTGAATAGCGTGTCGAGCGATACGCCTTCCCAGGTTGTGCCGAGCTTCGACCATCGCGTAACGCAATGGATATCGACCGTGATGGTCTCCGCAGGCAGTTCGCGAAACGATTTCCAATCCCATCGCCGCAGGACGTCTGTTCCGTCATCAATCGTGAATTCCCACTTGTCGAGCGCCGTGCGTGGGGTGGGTCCGGCGGACAAGACAGGAAAGTCCGTCGTGAGGTACTGTCCGGGCGGTAGCTTTACATCCGCGGGGGTGCGTCGACCAGAAAAGCCTCGTGACGTAATGGCCATGTGAAATTCTCCTCACTTATGTCTTATGGCTGGTATCCGTCCTCCTGCCATTTGGTGAACAGCGCGAGCTGCTCCGCCGTCCAATAAGGTCCTCCGGGCGGCATGGAAGGCGGTTCGCCATCGTGCGGTGATAAGTTCGTCAGCACGCTATTTGCTTTATCCGGATTTGACATGTAGGCGTAGTTGTCCAGCTCCACGCCGAACCGCTTCATGTGCGAAATATCGATGGTGCGAAACAACGGCTTGACATCGGTCGCGAAGGAAACTTTCGGCATCTACTCTCCTTGGAATTTTTCCTGACCTGGAGTCAGTTTGTGCGCGGCCAGCCGGTCACAGACAGCTTAGGAATAGCGGCCAACCGCGCCGGAGAATTTGTCGGCTTTTGGGTCTGCTCCAGCTGGCGCTGGCGTCCCAAGAACGTTATTGGTGATCCGAGTTGCTTGTGGCCAGCCTTCAAGCGAGTTAGGCAGCTACTGGCATTGTCGCCGCTTCTGTGCTCGCGCTGATGTTACCGTTAAGACCGTTCGGGAAAAAGCCACCTTGTTTCGCACCTGCCTTCCCTCCATACGCGAGGTAAAGCACCTGCCCAGCCGTCCTGGTCGCGACCATCCCATCGCTGACCTTGATGGAGAGAACCTGCTTTGCTTGTCCGCTGGGCGGAGGGATCAAGTCCACGCCGTCCACAGGTGTCGTTGGTATCTTCAATCGCGCAATTTGTGTTCGTATAGTGGCAGCATGCTCCGCCTCAGCGCCCAAGAGGCATGCCGCCGCTGTAATGATGTCCGGAGTCTTAAGAAAACCGGCCGCGCCCGCGTACGCCGTCACGCCGGCGTCCTCCAAGATGCGTGCTGCTCGGAGGAAATCATTCATATCACCGAAGCCGAATCCAAGAGCGCCCAAGTCGATGTTGGGCATGGCACATGCAGACGAGCCTAATGCGCCGCGGAGCAGGACGACGTGGGCGCGTTCGTCCGCGCCGATCTGTGTTGCAATGTCGCGAACGAAGGCCTCGTTGTCAGGAAAGTTGACCTTGCTGCCTCCGACGGTAGAGCCGCCGGTCGCGGGATTCGAGCCGCTCGCCTTGCCTTTGGTCCCGAGCCCGAAGCTCGTGATCGACTTGCCGGTGGTTGCGTACGTGTAAAACTCAGCCTCCAGATATTCCAGGTTGAGTGCGAAGTTCAAAATGTCTTGCTCTTCAATTTTGCTTTCAGGCATGGAATCCTCCAATATCAGGTTGGTCGTAGAGTTCCATTTCTCCGTCGTTCCCGGAGGTCTGCCCCAATTAATTAACTCGTTCGGTTTCGCGCGTGAGATTCTGCGCTGTGTAACTCTCAAGAATCGGACAGAGCAAGGGGTTCGTTGTTTAAGAAGTTTCGTTGCTTAAGAATTAGTTGCACAGGCCATCCGACGTGTTGCGACCCAGCTCGCACAAAAATCCGGGGCGCCTGCTCTAGTTCATGTGCTTGGCGGCCTTGAGATAGAGAAATGAAGCTCGTTACCCCTGACTTTCTGCTTTCGTCGCTGGCCGTAGATTCTGTCCACCTCGGGCCGCCATGCCCGGTCTGCACAGTTCCTGATCGGACCGGTAAAAATGCCGCAGCCGAGGGGCTTCGACGGACAACACTAATGGTCCAGGCCGCCTTCGTAATTTATTGAATCCGCCTCAAGCCACTTTCGCAGCAGCGCAAACCCAAAACAATCTGCGAGATAAGGGTGACCTTAACGGGATGCGAGTGGGCGAGTGCTGCGCCCTGACTTGGGATCGAGTTTTCTTGGAGCCCGAGCAGGGCTGCATCTTTGTGACGAAAGGGGAAGTCCAAAAGCGCGAGGTGCCATCTCCCGATCAGCGTGGATGCTCGGGCTATCTTGGAGCAGCAACAAGACTATTTCCGCTCACAGTGCGCTCTTGTCCGGCTTGGCGGGCGAGTCGATAAAGACCTCTGGCATACCGCCCCGCTTTCCCGTCACACACTCTCGGAGCAGTTCACCAGGAGATGACGAAAGATGGGGCTCCCTTGAGACGCGGTACTCCATTCGACACGGCACACGGCCCTAACGGACCTTGGCGTTGCCGGAGTTGATGCGTTTACAATCTAAACGTGCGAAAGTGGCGGAATTGGCAGACGCACCAGACTTAGGATCTGGCGGGTAAAACCGTGGGGGTTCGAGTCCCCCCTTTCGCACCAACAAGTTGCAGAGGTTCTCTTTTCGGGCACAATTCCACTGTGCCCAAATTTGTGCCCACCTGAGAATTTTCTGCTGTGCCCTCGCTGTTGAGATTTGTTGAAGGTGCCGCACCGAAATGTGCAAAGGCCCGCTCGATTGCATCAGCTTGCGGATGCACGTACCGCTGAGTAATCGTGATTGAACTGTGCCCCGCGATCCTCGCCAGAGTGAACACGTCTGCCCCGGCTTGCGCAAGTTGCGTTAACGCCGTGTGCCGGAGCACATAGGGCTCGAAAGGTTTCAGCGTCCGCCCGCCGTTCTGCCTCGCTTTGATGTTCGCCAGCTCGATTGCTTTCGCGTGCTGCCCTTTGGCGGTGTCTTTGTTGAAGTGACCTTCACGCGATCCGGAAGGGAACAGCCATCCCTCATGCGGATACCCTGCCGCCTCGTGCCGGGCTTTCAGCGCAGCGTATACGGCGGGAACCATTGGCAACATGCGCCGGGCTGCCTTTGTCTTGCCATCCGTGACCTGTATAAGCCCGCCTGTGCCGTTCAGATAGATATTCTCCCAGCGCATCGTGAATACCTCGCCAGGGCGCATTCCTGTTCCACGAATCATCATTGCAGCGTCTCGCCACGGCTGCGGACACTCCGCAATGTACTGCTGCCATTCCGCCTCCGTCAGAACGCGGTCACGCTGCCGCTCGCCCTTCGCAATGGTGATCTATGCCGGGCGGTCAAGCTTGCCCCATTCAAAGGCGAGGTTCAGAGCCCGGCGCAAGGAACGGAGTCCGCAATTGATCCGCGAGGGCGAGAGGTGGGAAAGCTTCGCTGCGAACTGCTGCGCGTGCTGGTCACTGATCTGGTCAAGCTTGTCCGTCGCCCAATCGCATTTCAGAACCATGTTCGCCCCGTCGCGGTAATACTCCGCTGTGCCGGGCTTTGCTTTGTGCTTCGCTTCCAC
>DATAEJ010000262.1:0-24338 GCA_036258095.1 Candidatus Angelobacter sp.
TCGCGCTACTGCCATCGGCGATCCTGAACGGATCGAACCATCAGCGTTGAAGATTTCGATGGAAGAAGAAGGAGCGCCGTTTACGTCTCCGCCCGTGACCAGCACGCGTCCGTCTGGAAGCAATACTGCAGCGGCGCCCGACCGCGATTCCGCCAGCGCGCCTGCGCCGGCCCACTTGCCGGTTTGAACAAGGGGCAATGACGCCCGAAGAACCGAAACAACGCCCAGACCGCAAACGACCAGAAGCAGTACACGCAGCAATCGCGACATAGATATCCTCTCCGCCAACCTGTTTCAGGCGGAACAGCCGCGGTCGCGAGAACCTTAGAAAACCCGGAAGAGGGTGGGTGACGTTAGATACAGCGCGTCACTTACCGCAGCTGCCACCTGTACCCCAGGACACGTCTTAGCCGTGCTGATGAGTGCACGATTAGTACCAAAGTACATGTCCAGAAGCGTGTCTTGCGCCTTGTACTTCAAGCCATGTCGAGGATGATGTGACCTGAATCACGTGCAAAGACTTGCACCAGAGTGGAACACCGGATGATTAGCAAATGCTTATTCAGAGACTTCGCTTTGGCAGTTCTTCAGCTGCCGCTGCGCGTAAATGTGATTCACAACTGGTCTGGAGCAGCGTCAACGCAGGGATCTCTCATCCATCTAGATGTGCGTTCTCACGAGTGTCATGGTCCAAGCATCAGTGATTACGGTGCCATTGGCGACTGCAGATCGCTGGCGCTTGTCTCCCGCCAGGGGTCTATAGACTGGCTCTGCTGGCCTCGCTTCGATAGCTCCTCGATATTCGGCCGTATATTAGACAACGAAAAAGGCGGATTCTGGTCCATCACTCCGTCCCAACCTTGCCGGCTGAGTCGTTCTTACGTGCGCGATTCCAATGTGCTGCAGACGCATTTTGCCTGTTCCGGCGGCGCGGCAACTCTCACCGACTTCATGGTGGTCTTCCCGGAAAAACTCAAGGGAAAAAGCCTGGTCGCTGACCACGAGCTTGTGCGTCGCCTCGTTTGCACGGAAGGGAAGATCGAGATTGAAATCAATTTCTGCCCGCGCTCCTCTTACGGAGCCGAACCACTTGAAATCCGTGATCGCGGGAAATTAGGGCTGCGGATGGATATTGAGCCAGGTGCCCTCTGGCTGCGAAGCAATGTTTCTCTGGCAATCGGAAAAGAAGTCGCCCATGCAAGTATCGTCATGCAAGCTGGCGACGTTCTTGAATTCTCGTTGAGCTACTCGGAACAAGCGCCTGCCGTGCTGCCGTGTCTCGGTGAACGACTGGAGCGCGCAATCGACCTGTCGATTAAATGGTGGCAACAGTGGGCGGCCAAAGGAAACTATCACGGTCCTTTTCGTGAGGCGGTGGTGCGCAGCGCACTCATCCTGAAGCTGCTCGCGTATTCTCCCTCCGGAGCTGTTCTTGCTGCCCCAACCACATCATTGCCGGAACGCATCGGTGACGCCCTGAACTGGGACTACCGCTATTGCTGGCTTCGCGATGCGTCCCTCACCGTGCGCGCGTTGCTCGGGCTCGGCTATATCGAAGAAGCTGAAGGTTTCCTGACCTGGTTGCTGCACTCCACACGCCTCACCCAGCCGGAGCTTGAGATCCTGTACACCGTGTTCGGTCAAAGGGCTCCTCGAGAGATAGCGCTGGGGCATCTCAGCGGACACTGTAAGTCTCATCCGGTTCGCGTCGGCAACGACGCTCGCAACCAGCTTCAGCTCGATGTCTACGGAGAAGTCATCGACGCCAGTGCGCAGTATCTGGAGCATGGAGGGCAGTTCAGCCGGAGCACGCAGAAGGTGCTGGTAGGATTTGGAAAATTTGTGGCTAAGAACTGGGATCAGCCCGACGAAGGAATCTGGGAGCCACGTACGGGTCGGCAAAATAACACCCATTCCCGGCTGCTCTGCTGGACGGCTCTCGATCAGCTTCTCAAGTTGGCGGAAAAGGGACTCCTCGGAGGCGTTCCTCGCGAATCATTCACGCGCGAACGGGAACGCATTCGCGACCAGATACAACGCCGCGCCTGGAACCACCGTCTTGCCAGCTATGTGAGCGTTCTCGATGGAGACAGTCTTGACGCCACATTGTTGCGGATTCCGTGGTACGGGTTCGAGCCGGCAAGCTCTGCTTCCATGAAGAGCACATATACAAAAGTTCGCGAGCGACTCGGATCGCGCGACGGATTGCTGCACCGGTATGAGCGCAATCCTCCCGAGGGGGCGTTCGGGATTTGCGGATTCTGGGAGGTTGAATATCTGGCTCTGGGTGGAGGAACGCTCACAGACGCGGAGAAGTTATTCTCCTCGCTGCTGCGTTTCAGCAACGATCTCGGATTGTTCGCCGAGGAGATTGACCCGGAGTCCGGTGACGCGCTGGGCAACTTTCCCCAGGCTTTTACGCACGTCGGACTGATCAGCGCAGCTTTAACGCTCGACGAAAAGAGCCGGGGAGAGACGCCTGCTGAACGAACTCGCCAGCACGTCAAGCGAGCTGCGAGGGCAAGGATATGAACCGATGAACTGGGGAAGCTGGCTCGTGTGGGGTTTTGTCGCAACCATTGTACTGACCACGATCAGCTCAGTGTCGCAAGGTCTCGGGCTCACGAGAATGAACCTGCCTTATATGCTGGGCACCATCATCACCCCTCATCGTGACCGCGCCAGGCTTTACGGCTTTCTCATTCACGTCGTGACCGGATGGGCATTCTCCTTGCTTTACGTGCTCATCTTTCAGGCGCTCGGCAAGGCAGGTTGGTGGCGCGGGGCCGCCATGGGTTTGATCCATGCAATTGTTGTGCTGGCGCTGCTCGTGGGTATGCTTCCCGGCCTGCATCCGCGCATGGCCAGCGAGCAGCACGGTCCTGAAGCCGAAAGCCTTCTCGAACCACCCGGCTTTCTGGCCTTGCACTACGGCGTGCAGACGCCGATCGCTATCGTCATTTCACATGTTGTTTTTGGCTTGATTCTCGGTACCTTTTACAAAGTCAGGTGATCGACAGCCGGACTTTAAGCCGCGAATGAACGCGAAGACACGCGAATCAAAGCGAAAAATTCATAGGTTTGCAGCTTACAGTGGCAATGACGGCCAGCAGAAATGTTTGCTTGGCGGCCGAACTCGCTAGTCGATAACGCGAGGCTTGTGCCTGACTTTCGCCACCGGTGGGAACTCGGAGATTCGTCTTTCTTATTTTTCTCCTGATTCGTGCCCTTTCGCGTTCATTCGCGGCTAACTGCCTGCCTCATGCCGCGTTCGGATAGGCCATGGTACTCAGCAGCGCATTCTCAGCCTGTCGTGAGTCGAGTCTGGTGTGCTGCGCCACAATGGGAACATCGGAGCGGATCACACTCGAGTAGTCGGTGGCTCTGGGAATCGGCTCCGGGTCTTTCAAGTCGTTGAACCGGATATGGCGGGTCCGGCGTGCAGGCACGGTAAGTTTGTATGGCCCCACAGGCTCGCGATCGGAATAGTAAATCGTTATTTCGACGTTCGCGTCTTTGTCCGAGGTATTCAGGATGCAAACGGTTTCGTGACTCTCCATCTGCGGCTCCGGGCCGTGGCTTTCAGAAGGAATCCATCCTTCCGCGATGATCCACTCTTTTACTCCGATCCCCTTTGCCATAGTTGTTCCTCCTCAACTTCTTCTGAGCAGCCTGTATGCCATAGCACCGCCGAACACTGATGCCCCTAGAATCGCGAGCGCCTTCAATCTTGCTTTTCGTCGTGATGACTGCCGATTCTTCGTCAGCGAAGCCTCTGGATAGACTCCACCCTCACTGGTCGTTTGCCACAAACCGGTCTGGATCACTTCAGCCAGATGCAGCGCGTGCCTGTTCGTCTCCTGCGCAATCTGCTCGCGACAGCTGAACCCATCGGCCATCACCACGGTTGAAGTCTCGGCCCGCCGAATTGCAGGCAATAGCTTGCGCTCGCCGATCGCGATTGAAACGTCGTATTTGTCACTCTCAAAACCGAACGAACCGGCCATACCGCAGCACCCTGAAGCCAGGACTTCGAAATCGAGGCCCAGCTTCTTCATCACCGAACTCTCAGCTTCGAATTTGAGAAGCGACTTGTGATGGCAGTGTCCCTGCACCACCGCTTTCCGTCTGATTTTTGGCAGGCGCTCTGCATCCACGTTCTTGTCGAGGAACTCGCTGAAGAGCAGAGTCTGGTCCCGCAGTCTTCTGGCAAGCTGGTCGTTCGGGAAGAGGTTGCGCATTTCGTCGCGAAAAACTGTCGCGCAGCTCGGCTCCAGAACGACTATGGGAATGCCGGCGTTGATCTGTGGCTCCAGTGCTGCGAGGATCCGGCGCAGATACACCTTCGCCTCGTCGAGAAAACCGTAATCGTAAAGCGGACGGCCACAGCAGAGGTGCTGGCGCGGTACTTCCACTTCACATCCCAGGTGCTCCAGCACTTCTGTGGCAGCCTGCGCCGTTTCCGGGAAGAAGTGGTTGTTAAAAGTATCGGCCCACAGAATAACTTTTTGCTCAGGTACTTTGCGCGGATGCGCATCGCGCTTATTGAACCAGTCTTTGAAAGTCTGGGGCGCAAACTCAGGAATGCGCCGCTGCAGCGGCATGCCTGCCGCCAGCTTGGCCACATGGCTCAGCCCTGGCGTTTGCGTCACCAGGTTCACCATTCCCGGCCACAATGACGCGATGCGCGACCATTGGTCAACGTAGCCAAACGCATATGCGTGTCGCGGACGGAGGCGGCCCTCCCAATAGTGCGAAAGGAACTCTGATTTGTAAGTTGCGATATCCACGTTGACCGGGCAATCACCCTTGCAGCCTTTGCATGACAGGCACAGATCCAGCGCCTCTTTCACGTTCTCGTCGCGCCAGCCGTTGGCGATCACATCGCCGTTCAGCATCTCCCACAAGTGGTGCGCCCGGCCGCGCGTGGTGTGGCGCTCTTCATGGGTCACCATGAAGCTGGGGCACATGGTGTCATCATCCGGCTTGCCCGCGTCCTTGCGCCGGCACTTTCCCACGCCCACGCAACGCAAAGCCGCGTGAGCAAAGCTGCCATGGTCGTCGGGATACTTGAAGTGTGTCTCCGGCAGCCATGGGTTGTAGTCCGCGCCGAGGCGAAGATTCTGGTCAATCCGATACGGATCAACGATCTTTCCCGGGTTCATCTTCCAGTCAGGGTCCCAGATGGATTTGTATTCCCGGAAAGCCTCGATCAGTTCGTTGCCGAACATTTTGTAAAGGAACTCAGCGCGTGCCTGGCCGTCACCATGCTCGCCGCTCAGACTGCCGCCGTATTTCACGCACAAGTCTGTTGCTTCTTCCATGAAGGAGCGCCACTTCCGGATTCCCGGCTCACTCATCAGATCAAAGCTCACCCGACAGTGAACGCATCCCTGGCCGAAGTGGCCGTACAGAGCGGATTTGTATTGGTATTTGTCGTAGAGAGCCCGCAGTTCACGAAGATAGCCGCCCAATTTGTCTGGTGCGACCGCTGAATCCTCCCAGCCTTCCCAGGTATCCGGCTCGCCGGGCACGAAGGCCGTTGATCCAAGCCCCGATTCGCGCACCTTCCACAGATGTTCCATGTCATCAACTTCAGTGAACAGCCTCATGGAAGGCGCGTTGGGCTTCTTCTTCAGCGTCTCCATCACCTGCTTCGCCAGATCGAGTGCATCCTCTTTTTTGTCGGCGCCAAACTCTGCCATCAGCCAGCCTTTGCCCTCAGGCAGCATTTTCAGATAGCGCGCATTAGGTCCGTGCTTTCTCTTGATGTCGTTGTAGAGCACTTCATCCACGCCCTCCAGTGCCGTGGGCTGGAACGGATCAATCTCCATTACGTGGTCCGCAGCTTCGTAGACGCTCGGATAACCGAGCATCAGGATCACACGCTCTGCTTTAGCATCAATCAGTCGGACTTTCGCTTCGAGTATGGTGACCAGCGTACCTTCACTGCCGACCAGTGCGCGGGCGATATTGAACTTGCCATCTTTATCTGGCAGCAGCTGGTTAAGGTTGTATCCGGAAATGCGGCGCGGAATCTGCGGATACCTCTCGCGGATCAGCTCGCCATAGTGCGAGCGCAGTGACTTCAGGTAGCGGAAGATATCGCCGGTGCGGCCGCCGCGGCTGATCTCGGCTTCAAGATCGGCATCGGTCATCCAGCCCACCTTCATTCGTGTGCCGTCATACAGCACTACCTCAAGCTCATCAACGTTCTGGTCAGTCCTGCCGGACATCTGGGCGTGCGCGCCACAGGAGTTGTTCCCGATCATGCCGCCGAAGCAGCAGTGCGTATGAGTCGCGGGATCTGGCCCCCACGTCAGCATCTTATCGCTGACTTTCATTGCCTCGTTGCGCAGCTCATCGCAAACCGTGCCCGGAAGTACACGCGCCCAGCGTTCAGCCTTGTTGATCTCGAGCACGCCGTGCAGGTATTTGGACCAGTCGATCACGATTGCCGCATTGCACGTCTGCCCCGGAATGGCCGTTCCGCCGGCACGTGATAAAAGAGGAGCGCCGAAGCGGCGACATGCTGCCACCGTGTTTACCACGTCCTCAATCGACCGCGGAATCACCACTCCGATCGGCACCTGGCGATAGTTGCCTGCGTCTACCGCGTACATTGCCTTGCTGCCGGCATCAAATCGGACCTCGCCTTCGACACTCTTCCGGAGATGCTGTTCCAGAGCGCTGACATCCACCGAAGGATGCCGCCAGTCAGATGGGCGGTCGATGATCGGCTTTTTCAGATCTTCCACGGTAATAAGAGGTACTCTGCTCGCTGACAAATCATTCTCCCTTCAGGCCGCTAGGCGCTCGGCATCGGCGCGCTTCAACTCGAGTCCGAGTCCGGGCCGGGAAAGATCAGGATGAAGCTCGCCTTTGATTAGCTTCGGCAATCCGTCGAACAGCATGCGCTCCACCCGCACGTGATCGTGGAAGTATTCAAGGTTCCTGAACGGTGCCATCGCGCAAGCCACATGAGCGTGCAGCGCCGGTGCCGTGTGGGTGGAGAGTGGGATGCCATAAGCCTGGCAGAGCGACGCTACTTGAAGCAGGGCCGTGATGCCGCCGCAGCGTGTAATGTCGGCCTGCTGCACGTCAACCGCCCCTGCCGCGAGCATGCGCCGGAAGTAAAAAGGATCGTATCCATATTCTCCCGCGGCAATTTCCATGCCTGCGGGAACACGGTCACGCAACAGGCAAAGCCCTTCCAGGTCGTCCGAAGAGACTGGCTCTTCAAACCAGCGCACGTCATAACGGCTGAAGGCTTCAGCCTGCGAAAGCGCCTGTTTTCGGCTGTAAGCTCCGTTTGCATCCACGAACAGCTCTGTGTCAGGACCAATGGCGTCGCGGGCGACTTCGACTCGGTGAATATCGAGCCTGGCATCACGTCCCACCTTCATCTTCACTCTCGGAATTCCTTGACTCACCCAGTTCGAAAATTGGTCAGCCAGTTCGGAATCGGAATACGACGTGAATCCACCGCTCCCATAAACTGCTGCTCCGTCACGTACCTGCCCGAGCAGGGTCGCCAGTGGAAGATTCAGAAGGCGCGCCTTCAGGTCCCACAGCGCACAATCCACAGCTGAAATCGCCATGGAACAAATGCCAGGACGCCCAAGATTCCGGATATGGCGCCACATCCGTCCATAAACCTCCGATGGCGACATTGCGTCAGCATCTATGACCTGTTTTCTCAACGTTCGATCGATGAGAATGGCTGTAGCCTGATCAGCGTAGGTGTATCCGAGGCCGGTTTGATCACCAGCTTCTGCTTGCACCAGCACTGCGGTCGTGCTGTTCCATTCGAGCGTGCCGTCAGATTCGGGTCGGTCGGTGGGAATGGTGTACACCGACACGCGCAGTGTTCTGACAGGTATTGCCGTGGAACCATTCAGCATCAACAGTAGACCGCCGGTGATGTTCTCGTCACAAGAGCAGCGACTTTATTTTCGATGTAATTAGCTTCATCCGGGATTGCCAGACAAATATCGTAACACGATATTATTGATACAAAACAGACGCCTATCTTGCTGCATCCAAATGTCCGAAGTCTGGAAATGGAGAACTCAATTGGCGAAGCGTGAAGTGGTCGTAATCACTGGTGCATCGGCAGGGGTAGGGCGCGCAACTGTGCGGGAATTTGCAAAACAAGGCGCATGGGTCGGTCTGATCGCGCGAGGAACAGACGGCCTGGAGGCCGCGCGCAAAGAAGTAGAAGCCCACGGCGGGCGAGCCCTGGTTCTTCCCGTGGATGTGGCTGATCCCAATCAGGTGGAAGCTGCGGCACAGCAGGTAGAAGACCAGCTTGGTCCAATTGACATCTGGGTCAACAATGCCATGGCATCCGTCTTCTCGCCTATCAAAGAAATGACCTCCGAAGAATTCAAGCGCGTCACCGAAGTCACGTACCTCGGCTACGTTTATGGAAGCCTCACCGCTCTCAAGCGCATGTTACCGCGAGATCGCGGCGTAATCGTGCATGTCGGTTCAGCTCTGGCGTATCGCAGCATTCCTTTGCAGGCTGCGTATTGTGCGTCGAAGCACGCGGTGCTTGGCTTCTTCGCTTCCTTGCGGACCGAACTGATGCATGACGGCAGCCATGTGCGGACTACCATGGTCCAGATGCCTGCGCTGAACACGCCGCAGTTTGGCTGGGTCAAGAGCAGATTGCCTCGCAAAGCCCAGCCGGTGCCGCCGATCTTTCAGCCCGAAGTGGCAGCCCGTGCTATCTACTACGCTGCGCACCATCCCAAGCGGCGTGAATATTTCGTTGGGTTCTCCACCGTAAAGGCAATTGTCGGCAACAAGCTTGTGCCCTCGATCGGTGACAGCTACCTGGCCCGCGATGGTTATGATGCCCAACAGTACGACGGTGCCGAGGACCCCAACCGGCCGAATAATTTGTGGCAGCCAGTCGCGGGGGACCACGGTGCTCATGGCCATTTTGATCGTCTGGCGAATCCCTCCAGCTTCGAACTCTGGGTCGCCACTCATTCTAAGCAACTCGCCATCGCCGCCGGTGTGGCGGCCCTGGCTGCCAGATTCTTGGTGAAATGGTTCGGGCGGAGACTAGAGCCAGCGGTTCCAACCCTTGAACGGGCCGCTTAGTTTACGTGTCATCGTCTCTGAATGGATAGAGACCCTGGCTTTAGCTGTGATCGGAAAAAGGTATTGGTGTTGCGAACGCAAGGCATGAGAATCTAGCGGCACCCCCTTGAAATGTAACCCTGCTTAGCCACCCCCGGGAGGTCTGGTTCGGCAGGGTTCTTTTCCAGGGGATGAAAGGCGCATCAACTCCAAAGCTACGAATCAATTCTGCCCGTCCGCACTCCGCCGAGCTGCGCCAGAAGCGACTCGAGTTCCAGCGCAGAGTTTCTTACCTTATCGCAGGCCTCGTTCACTTCCGGCAGCGCGTTATTCATCTTCAGCAACTCGACGCTTGCAGTAACTGTAGAGAGCAACTGCCGGACTTGCTGGAGCAGCGCCCACCGCGTGTGTAATTGTGCGCTGATGGACATTTGTAGCACTTTAGGAGATGAGTCGTGCCCTTGACCGTGACCGCCGTCACTGCGTGATCAGATTCAGCAAGGATGGCCGATGAGTCAATCGCTCGGCTCCGGAGCGCGAATCCGGGACCATAAAGGCCCCCGGCGGCGTTCGATACTCCGGATCCTGGGGAGCAAGCGCGGCACGGGGGCGAGGGGGTGTAGGCTGGTCGCTGGGATCAGCCACAACCCGATTGTGCACAAGCTGTGGAACTACACCAAACGCCAATATGCGACATTCGCGTCCTTATTTCTATAGCGCAATGTTCTTCCATTGTTGAGCAAGAAAGTGCATTGCAGAGCGCCCAACAGGGACAACCGGTGGCGTGTTAACAGAATCTGCAACGATTATTGAATCATCTCACTCGCGTCGAGTCCGAGCAGGCTCGCCTGATGTACTGTGATTTCAACCTGAACGGGACGCACGGGATCTTTATCAAGCCACTGTTTCAGCTCATTGATCACCTGGGCTTCAATTCCTGCCTGTTGCAATGCACTGTACAGGGAATGCCAGGACTCCGGAGGACGAGACTGCATTCCTCCCACATCCTTTTCGTCTTTCGCCGCACAGGCGTGCGCTGAGTAGAGAGGTTCAACTCCGGGGCGGACATGGGCAAACAGGTTAAGCCACATATTGAATAACGATGCGATACAATCGACCCACGTTGGAAGCCACTCTGCTTACACAAAGGTTTTGATGACCCTCAGGTACAACACTGATGAAATCATTCCACTTGGCGGGATTTATCTTGTGCTTCACGAGCAGCACAGGTTGATTCGTACGATTCGCCTGTATGCGGGCAACCGTTTCCCCCGCTGCTCGCAATGTCGCGATCAGGTCAGGTTTGAGTTAGCGCAGCAGATGCAGGAAGTTCCCGGCGATGAACCAATCCAGCTCTACGAACTTTCGCTGCTGGATGAAGCTGAAGAAGAAGCCCGCGACGGGAGCGGGCTTCCATAACAAGAGCTGCTGCTATTAATTGACGAATTGCCTTTTTGTCATACACGGCCGGGAGTCTCGGCACAGATCCCGGCTCTGCAGTTCGCGCTGACTCGCGGCGTTCCGTCCCCCAACTACAGCACAGATCCCGGAAAGGATTGAGGGCACGCCCATCTCGGCTGCCTCAAGAAGCCGTTATGGAATCGCCACCCGTAAGGCGCGAACTGCACAGATTCTGCAACTCTAGCATTAAAGATGCCTTGACTCGCGATTAGAGACTTTAACCATTACGCTTCGCGCTCCCGCACAAATCAGGTGCCCGCGAAAATCAGAGGTTGGCCAACCTGCCCTTCAGGTAAGCCGTTCTTAATTAGTCGGGAGGGCTAAATGGCAGCGAAGAAAGCGAATTCCAGGAAGGCTGGATCCGGAAAAAGGGCAGTGAAACCCAAAGCTCGGCTTGTATCACGCGGCGTGCGAGTTGCGGTTCCGGTAGAGCGCGTGGTAGTACCGAAGCCCAAGACCGAGGTGATTACGGAAAAAACGTACGTGACCTCGGAACCAGTGGTTGAAATAAGGAAGCCGGCCACGCTGGCGCAGGCGCTGACCGAACCGGCAGCTGCGGTGGTGAAGCCTGAGACAAAGGTCAAGCGGGTAAGAGTCAAAACACGCCGTGCGGCATAATCTAACGCGCCTTAGGCTGCTCGAGATTTCGCGGGTCGCCCAGCAACTCACGAAGTAATCCAAGCAGCACTTCGGGTTCGTAACTCGGGACGGTGTGGTCGCCGTCTTCGCAGCGGATTCCTATAACCGGGATCTTGCGGGTGACGCTCTTGATCTGGCGTGCGATCGCTTCGCACTCAATATCATCGCCGGGCGCAAGAACGGCAGCATTGATATTGGGAAACAACCCGAAGATCTCCAGGGCTTCGTGTGTGCTGTGAGCGGTAAGCACGTTGAACTTGGCGGTTTCCAGTACCAGCTTTCTGACTGAAAGGGCTTGCGCAGGTTCGGGCTCGGCTACAAGGACTGTTGGTCGCACCATATCGTCTTGCGATGAGCGAGGCCGACCTTCGGTTGCGCTGCAGGTTTGACAGCGGCGCACCGAACGGTGCAGGTTTACAGCGAAAATACCTCCTCTTCATCTTTGCCCACTCAGAGTCTTCTCGGCATCTTAGAATAGCGGTGCGCCAAAGGGCGCATTGGGCTGCTGAGTTGCGAGGCCGTTCGGACATAATCCTGCTGATGAGGACCCTGCCGTGACTGCAAAACGCGCTATTTCATCCGGTGATCACAAACCACAACGTGGAGCTCTGGAGATTCGTCCCCTTACCATAGAGGAGATACGGCTTGTCGCAGACCTCCGTGTGATGCACTCCAAGATTGACGAACTCTACCAGGTAGTGGCGAACCTGAAGCGGAGGCACGGTGAGGAATCCGTTCGCACTTACTCCGATCGCGAGGTGCTGGAGGAGAACATCCGCCGTGTAGACGAGATTTATCTGTGGTTCGTCTCACTGAAGGAGCGGCATTAACAAGCAACGCTCCCGAAAAAATCTAGTGGATTACCGGAAAATACGCAGACGTGTGTCCCGAGAATCGAAATCTTCCGTTCCTTTCCGCTCTTGTTCCTCCCATGTCGCTCGTCTTGAGTTGCCCGGCAGTCGAATGTTTTTACACTGGTTTGAGAGGCTGCATTACTCGTCTCCGCGTGACTTTCGTGGCATCTAAACGCCACTGAGTGGGAAACAGGGAGATGGGCAGTGATGGAAATCTTCGCGAACGCCGGAAGAACACGGTGATGATCGTGTCTCTGGACCGGCAACTGGGCCGCAAGCGCCAGCAGGCGCTGGAAAGGGCAGGAATTCCTGCAGTGGTTGTTCACGCTGTCGATACACTCGGCTTGGAATGCACCCGGCACCGGCCGCGCGCTGTGGTGTTCGGGCGATCGCTTCCTCCGGCGGAAAAGCGCCGCGCATGGCTCCAGGTGCGCAACTCCTATCAGGTCCCGATCATTGAGCTATTCGAACATGAAGCGCCTAACCTGATGCCCTCGGCTTATCTCCACGAACTCGGTGCGGCCGATGATTTTGTGGATACAGTGAAGAAGCTGCTGAAACGGCACAGATAAAGCAAACACGTGCAGAGCGAGAAGAGGCTCAGAATTTGCGGTTTCGCAGGATTTCGCGGTCGCGCTCCTGAAGATCAGCGCGCACCCGATCAGGCGAAAAATGCGATGGGCTTGTTGTATTTTGAGCACGCGAGTAAAACTTGCACGCGGAGCAGATGAACCACGTCCGGTATATTCCATCCGCCTGATTTGTAAACCACACAGCGACGCTCCAAGAACCGCACTCAGGACAAACTAAATTATCGAGCTGCCCAGCCTCTGCTTGTCGTGCAAGGTGAATGATAGCCTCGGCCCTGGCAGTCGCTTGACTGCGATCCTGTTTCATAGGCTGTTTCAAGTTGCTATCTGAAATCTGCTCAGAAAAGCAAAGCTGCCGCAGAATAAACCACGGCAGCTTTCGTTGCAGAAAGAGTTCCTGCTATTGCAGGTCGATCTTGCTGACCGTCATGGTGTCGCCGTTTACGGCGCCCGTGACGTTGACCTTGATGTCTGAGGCTTTCTTCAGGTCGGCGATAAACTTTTTGGCCTGCTCGTTGCCGGCTTTATCGAACTTCACCACTTTCTTGTCGCTGGTGAGAACGCCGTAGCCGCTCTTGGCGCATTCATCCATCTCCAGGCAGCTCTTTTTGTGCTTGGCGCCGAAATCGGCTTTCTGCCCGTCTTCCGCGGCGCAGGAAAGGTCAACCAGATAGCCGCTCACGGTGGAGTCCGCGGCGAAGGCGCCAATGGCGAAAAAGGCGAACAGAACCATTACCAGTCGTTTCATGAAATACCCTCGTAGTTAGATCGAAGTCACTTGTACTGATTGAGAAACTTCGCAATAGGTTACATGAAATCGGGAAAACCGGGAACCCGCCGGTGGTCGCTGGCCTGACGAGGACAGCGGCAAAGACAAGGAATTATGCCTCGTTGTAGAATAAAGGAGCGGTACGGCAAGCAAAGCTCACCGGTTTTCTGCCCTGGAACGTCCACACCGCATCACCCGATGGCCCTCCGGCCACGCGGGGACCATTAAACAGGAGAACTTGAACAGATGGCTAAGATTGCCAAGACGGCGGACCGCAAAAAGATGATGGATACTTCCAAGAGCACGGATTGCCCCAAATGCGGCAAGCCGACCCGCATTGTGAAGCGCGTGAAAGATCGCGAGCGCAACGTGCCAGGCGGAATCTTCATCTCCTGCTCCGGCTGCGAATTCTTTGAAAAGCTGTAGGTAAGCCAAACGAAAATCAGCGTCAAAAGAAGCTGCCGCGATGGATGTCGCGGCAGCTTTTTGCTGTGCGGAAGCTTATTTCTTCTTGCCAGGTTGACCGGTTGAGGATGGCTGCGGAGCCGGCGTGTTGTTCTGCGTCTGAGCTGGTGGCATGGCCGGTTTGGTCAAAGCGGCCTGTGCCGATGCGGGCAGCTTGTCAGCGTCTTTGAGCAGCAGGCTCACCTGCCAGATCTGCGTGTCAGGGAGCATCTCGCCGAAGCCCGGCATCCCCGTCATCCGAATTCCGTTCTTCACCTTCCAATAGGTCACGCCCACAGGATCATCGGTGACCATTTCATCCTTACTAAATAACTGTGGTGGCAAGGGGAACATTCCTTTGGCGGCAGCGGTTGCGGGCTGGTTGGGCCAGCCGTGGCAAAAAGCGCAGTTCTCGATAT
The DNA here is from genome assembly GCA_036258095.1 of Candidatus Angelobacter sp. Taxonomy (GTDB): domain Bacteria; phylum Acidobacteriota; class Terriglobia; order Terriglobales; family Acidobacteriaceae; genus Angelobacter. The sequence goes on from DATAEJ010000262.1 coordinate 14,270, forward strand.
AGAGCTTTGCGCCCTCGTTCAGGTTCTGCTCGGTCGGTTGCACCGGAGCAGTCTTCGGGGCTTCTTTGCTGATCCGCGCTCGCAGAGCCATGCGCGCCATGGTCTTTTCAAATGGCATGGGTGCCGACGCGGTCGCAACCGGTGCATACCCATAACGGAAATAGCCATAACCCATGGCCGCAGGGATAAGCAGACCGATGATTACACCAAAGATAAATTTCTTCACGTGTCCTGATCTCCTCGGATGATGATTCTAAGGCCTGCGAGCCGGATGCATCGTATGGGCGCACCAGAGTTTACAACTCCTTCCTGAAGATGAACGGGCTTGCCTGCATCTGAATGCATATGGCTCGATCCACGCGTGGGAACAAGAAAACGGTTGACGTAACTGCCGGAGCGGTTCCGGCTGAAGCCCTCGGACAGGCTTTTCCTGCCATCAATCTTCCCATTACACCTCCATATCCACCGGCAGAGGCGCGCCCCGTGGATGACATCCCTTCTGAACCCGGCTGGCTTTACGAGCCAAAGTGGGATGGCTTTCGCTGCCTGGCGTTTCGGTCCGGAGACGAAGTCGTGTTGCAGTCCAAGGCGGGCCAGCCGCTTGGACGCTATTTCCCGGAAATCCTCGAAGCTCTGAAACAGCTTCCGGCGCGCAAGTTTGTTCTTGATGGTGAGATCATCATCCGTTCCGGCAACGGGCTTGACTTTGATGCGCTCCTGCAACGCATTCACCCGGCGGCGAGCCGGATCAGGAAGCTCGCTCAGGAAACCCCGGCCACCTATTTAGTCTTCGATCTGCTGGTGACTGAGAGAGGCAAGCCCCTCGTCGACCAGCCGCTCTCAGCGCGCCGCATGGAACTGCAACACTTTGCCGCTCCCAACTTCCAGGGCAATCCGCGAGTCCATCTTTCGCCCGCCGCTTCAGATTTTGAAACCGCCCAGCGCTGGATGCAGCAGGGAGCTGCGCATGGACTGGATGGCATCGTCGCCAAGCGCCTCGATTGCGAATACACATCCGGCGAGCGCACAGGCATGGTCAAGATCAAGCGCATGCGCACGGCCGATTGCGTCGTTGGCGGCTTTCGCTGGGCGCAGAAGGGCGGAGAAGTAGGGTCACTTCTGCTCGGCGTGTACAACCACGACGGCCAGCTCGACCACATCGGTTTCAGCTCCAGTTTCAGCAAGGAAGCTCGGACCAGATTGAAAGACATTGTTAAGCCTCTCATCGCCAAAGAGAGCGGGCCGCACGCGGGGTTCAACGGCAAGGCTCCCGGCGGTCCGAGCCGCTGGGCGCGCGAAGATCGCAATACCGAATGGTTCCCGCTGAAACATAAGCTGGTGGGCGAGTTTCAATATGACCATTTCTCCGGCGGACGCTTCCGGCACGGGACGAAGTTTCTCCGCTGGCGTCCGGACAAGAAGCCGGAGCAGTGCGGAATGGACCAGGTGAAGCCCGGGGAGTCGCGCAGCGGCTGGAAGGAGTTTGGGTTATAACGGTGACTCGACAAACGAAATCTCTTTTCGGTCTTCCTCGTATTTAAGTTCCCAGCGAGGTGTGCATGATTTTTGACCTGACGCGATTTGCCGATCTCGGCTTTCTTCTGCTTCGACTTATGGTGGCTGCTGTATTCGCCAGCAGCGGCTGGAGTCACCTCAAGGATCCCAAAGAGCGCAGTGAGAGCATGGGCATGAGCAAGGGATTCACTTCCTTCCTGGGTACTGCCGAAGTCGCGGGTGCGCTGGGAGTCGCTTTTGGCGTACTGACGCAGGTCGCAGCTCTCGGGCTCATCTTTGTGATGCTCGGAGCCACCCACAAAAAGATGTTTGCGTGGCACACAGGATTCTGGGGCAAGCACGGAACTGATGGCTGGCACTATGACCTGATGCTTCTTCTTATGAACCTGGTCATCCTGCTGACCGGCGGAGGTCAGTACATCTTGTGGCCCCGGCCATAGCGTTCTTTGCTGCTGAATTTGTCCCCTGCTTTGCTGCTGAATTTGTCCCCTGCATAGTAAAATCCAGCGCGTGAGCTACATTCCTCCAGCGATGCCTCCCGCGCCACCGCCGAGTGCGGGCTACCGGGCGCCGCAGTACCCGTACCCGATACAGCCGCCCAAGAGCTCGAAGGGGCTGATCATTGGGATCGTTGTAGCCATTTTTGCAGTTTGCGTACTGTTCATCGCCGGGGTGTTTGCGGTAGTTTTTGGCGCAATGCATTCCTCGGATGCTTACCAGACAGGTATTCGCGCAATGCATGACCCGCGAGTTCAACAGCAGCTCGGGACGCCTGTGCGCGCTGGTTGGTTCGTGAGCGGCTCGATCCACACCAGCGGAGGCTCCGGCAGCGCTGACCTTTCGATTCCGGTGAAAGGGGCGGCGCAGAGCGGAACCATTTACGTGGTGGGGAAGAAGTCGGCCGGGGAGTGGACGTACGAAAAACTCGTTCTTGAAGTCGACGGAGAAGGGCAACGGATTGATCTGCTGGAACCGGCAACAAAATAAGCTCTCAGTGATGCTCGAGGATCAGGAGACCCGTCATGGCAGACCAGGAATTCGACAGTTACGATGAGTTCTTCACCTTCTATCTGCATGAGCACAGCAACCCAAAGAACCGGCTGATGCATGCGGCCGGCACGCTGCTGGGACTGTGCACGGTGGTTGTTCCTTTCGTTGTTGGGCATCCGTGGTATGCGCTCTTGTGGCCGGTGATTGCGTATGGATTTGCCTGGACTGGTCACTTCTTGATCGAAGGCAACAAGCCCGCGACCTTTGGGCACCCGCTATGGTCCTTCGTTAGCGACTTTCGCATGCTCGGCCTGATGCTCACGGGAAGGCTGAATCAGTTCATCAATCCCAAGAAAGGCAGTGATTTGCAATAAAGACGCCGCCTCAAACGGCGGCGTCTTTGTAGTTCAGGTCGTTGTATTCAGGTCGTTGTTGAACGGGGTCACTCGTTTTTCAACTGCCTGTTTTTCACTGCAGCCTGACCCGCAGCGGGAGTTTTGAACTTAGCCTTGGTCGATTGTCCCTGACCGGATTCGGCCTGGAAGATGTACACAGTGTTTGGTTGCAGATTGTTCAGGACCGCCCGGTGAGTGTTTCCGCTGGAAGTCGCGGTGGCGGTCTGGTTCATGTCGAAACCGGTACCGAATTTCACGTCGCCGGTACTGGGTTTGTTGGTTGACCAGGCAATCTGAGCCTTGTTGGAAGTCAGATATTCGATGACCGGTCCGTTGGTAATCCACACGGTTCCACCCTGGCGGAAGTTTGTCGGGAGCGTCGTAAATTGTCCGCCGTCGATGGGTTTTCCGCTAGCGTCAGTCACTTGGTAAAAGTAGCCTGTGCTGGGCTGCAGCCCGGTAATCTGCGCTTCATTGCCGACCTCTGGGCTCGGTTCCGCGTTTGCGACGGCAGTCTGAGTCAACGCCTGCTCACTGGTTCCATACTTGATCGAATACTGCCCGGCCGCGGGGGGTAGAAACCAGATCCGTGCCGTGGTGTCTTCCACCTTCTCTGGTACAGGACCTGCCTGGAACGGAGTATTGGCCGCGGAAAGCGCCGGCGTTTGTCCAGTTGCAGCTGCGGGCGCGGCCGTTGCCGGCGCAGGTGCAGCAGGCGATGCAGGCGCCGAGTTCGATGCCAGTGGTCCGCCAGAAGTCTGGAAACTGGACACTGGGGCATCAGCCTTGGTTCCCGTGCCTTGGCCCTTGTCAGACACAGCCTGGTAGTAATACGTGGTGCCCGGTTGCAGGTTCTTAAGAGTGACGCGATGCGTCAATCCGCCCCACGGCATCTCTGCCGTCTTCGTCAAAGAGTTCTGGTCCGTGCCATAGTGAACCAGAGTGCTGGAATTTACGTTGGTGGACCACGCGATTATCGCGCTATTGCTGGTCACATTTTCTACCTTGGGTGGCTGCGTGATCTGCACTGAGCCGTTCTGGGCCATCCCCCACCCGGCCAACGCGACCCCCACAATCAGCGTTGCCAAATACTTCTTCATCGCTCGTACCTCCATGGTGATTCAAAGTCCTAGACAAGTGGCGACATCCGGCTTAGATGTTCGTTCCTGCCCATGGGTGGGTAGCTGCCCATCATGCCGGTGTATTGCTAAGTTGGTAAACACTGATTTGCGGAATGAGTCGCGGTTCGGCAGAATAGCTCGGCGAAAAATCGTGGAGCTCTGAAGATGAAGACAGGGAAAATCCTGCTCTGGATTTGTATAGGAATCTTAGGCGCACTGGCATTCGCAACGATTGCGCTGCGCCGAGGCGAGCCGATCAGCGCCATGTGGCTGCTGGCGGCTGCCGGGTGCAGCTACGCACTCGGATATCGCTTCTATAGCAAGTTCCTGGCTGCAAGGGTGCTCTCACTTGACGGGCAGCGCGCCACTCCGGCAGAGCGGCTGGAAAACGGGCGCGACTATATGCCCACGAACAAGTGGGTGGTTTTCGGCCATCATTTCGCCGCCATCGCAGGTCCAGGGCCGCTGGTCGGTCCAGTGCTGGCGGCCCAGTTTGGCTATCTTCCGGGGACGCTCTGGATCCTGGTAGGCGCTGTATTCGGCGGCTGCGTGCAGGATTTCGTGATCCTGCTGTTCTCGGTGCGCCGTGATGGCAAATCGCTGGGCCAGATGGCCCGTGAAGAGGTCGGCAAGACAGCCGGGACGGTGGCATTCATCGCGGTGCTCAGCATCCTGATAGTCCTGCTCGCCGTGGTTGCGCTGATCATCGTGAACGCTCTCAAAGACAGCCCGTGGGGGGTATTTACGATCGGCATGACCATTCCCATCGCGGTGCTTATGGGGTGGTACCTGCGGCGTCTGCGTCCAGGACGTGTGTTGGAGGCGTCAGCCCTCGGATTCATTTGTGTGTTGCTCGCCATTCTTGGCGGACAGTGGATTTCACACTCCCATACCCTTGCCGGGGTCTTTACCCTGAGCGCCACAACGCTCGCGGTGCTCATCATCGTCTACGGATTCGCGGCATCGGCGTTGCCGGTGTGGCTGCTCCTGGCGCCTCGCGATTACCTGAGCACATTTGTCAAGTTGGGCACCGTGGCAATCCTGGCCATTGGAATCATTCTGGTGCGGCCAACATTGCAGATGCCCGCTCTCACGCGCTTTGTTGACGGCAGTGGGCCGGTGTTCGCCGGCAATCTGTTTCCGTTTGCTTTCATCACCATTGCGTGCGGAGCCATCAGCGGATTTCACTCGCTCATCTCGAGCGGCACCACGCCCAAACTGATCGCACGCGAGACGCAGACGCGGATGGTCGGTTACGGCGCCATGATGGCCGAGTCTCTGGTTGGCGTGATGGCCATGATCGCTGCTTGTACATTGCAGCCGGGCGCTTACTTTGCGGTGAACAGCGGCGCTGGCATGGTGGGCGGCACGCCCGCTGCCGCAGTGGCGACAATCAGTCAGTGGGGATTCCCGGTCACAGCCAGCCAGATGTCAACACTCGCTGCAGCCGTGGGCGAGAAGACTTTGTTCTTCCGCACAGGCGGCGCCCCGGCCTTCGCCCTGGGCATGGCGAAGATTTTCTCTGACAGTCTGGGTGGCGCCACCGTGATGGCGCTCTGGTATCACTTCGCCATCATGTTCGAAGCGTTGTTCATTCTTACGGTGCTCGATGCCGGTACGCGCGTTGCGCGTTTTATGCTCCAGGATGCTCTCGGGCACATCTGGCCCCCGATGGGCAGGACAAGCTGGTATCCGAGCATTCTTACGACCAGCGCGCTCGTTGTAGTCGCCTGGGCATGGTTCCTCTGGCAAGGAATCCGCGATCCTCTTGGAGGGATTAACTCGCTCTGGCCGCTTTTCGGAATCTGCAATCAGCTGCTCGCGACCGTGGCTCTCTGCGTGGCGACTACCATCCTGGTGAAGATGGGCCGTGCGCGCTACATGTGGACGACGCTTGCACCTCTGGCGTGGCTGATCGCAGTGACTTTCTCCGCGGCGCTGGCCAAGATTTTCAGCCCGAATCCGCTTATCGGCTTGCTGGCACATGCTCGAGCAATTGCAGCCGGGCCGGCCACCGCGGATCTGGCGCGGAGAGTTTTCAACGATCGGCTTGACGCGGTTGTATGTGGACTGTTGATTGTGCTGGTGAGCGTAATCGTCGTGGAATCAGCGACGGTCTGGACGAACGTGATTACCGGGCGCCGGCTTGCCACCGTGGTGGAAACCCCGTTCGTGGCGAGCAAGATGCCCGAGGAGGTCGCGTGGCCATGAATGCTCAACAAGTCGGCGCAGGCCTTATGAGGAATGACGACGCGACGCAGGTGAATAGCAAAGTGCGCCTGAAGGCGTCGCTAAGAAGAGTGGTCATGATCCTCCGGGCAATCGCGCGTGAGGTGTTCGACGAAGCGGCGTATCAACGTTATCTCGATCGGACTGGCTGCGAGCGATCGAAAGAAAGCTACCGCTCATTTTTTAACGAACGACTGGCATCGCTCGCGAGCAAGTTCAGGTGTTGCTGAGATCAGAACTGAACAATCAAAGCTGCCGCTACCTCAACCGGTAGAGTGAAAGTCGTAAGCTATTACGACGTACTCGTAAAAAGTAGACGATTGACTAAGTAGTGTTAAGTAATCTGAATGTAGCCGTAAGAACTGTAAATATCGCGTAACGACATAAGACTGTCAAGAACTGTAAACTATGGTTTGTCGTAACGCGAGATTCTGCTTGTTCCATTTTGTGTATTGAATGCGGTGAAAATGATCCGGAAGTAAGTGGAATTTCAGGAAAGTAGATTGGAAATGTAAGTGCATTGCACTCTGACATGACTAATTTACTGCGCAAGCTTCTCATGATCGCTGCACTCGTGAGTCCTGCGATTGTGCTTTACGTTGATTTACCAACGTTAGCGCATGGACAGGCGATCAGCGGAGACCTCCTCGGCGTTGTCTCAGACTCGTCGGGCGCGGTCATCCCGAACGCTACCGTAACAGCTACCAATAATGCCACTGGTGTTAAGGTCACTACCAAGTCGAATGGTGCAGGCCAATATCACTTCGTGAACCTGCCGGTCGGCCAATACAGTGTGGAAGTCAGCAGCAACGGCATGGCTGGCGGCGTGAAGGACGTGACCGTCCTTCTGAACCACCAGGCGACGGCCAACATCACGGCCTCAGTGAGTGGAGCCTCCACCACGATTGAAGTCACGGCCGAGAACACGCCGATTGACACCACCACGCACCAGATCCAGAACACCTTTGCGATGAAGGAAGTTCAGGACCTGCCGACGGCGACCGTAGGTTTGGGCGTGCTCAACCTCTCGCTGCTCGATGCCGGCGTGGCAACCAGCGGCGGCGTAGGCGCCGGAACGGGGCCGTCCGTTTCGGGCCAGCGTCCGCGCAACAACAACTTCACCATTGAAGGCGTGGACAACAACAGCAAGTCCGTGACCGGACCCGTGGTCACCATTCCGAATGATGCGGTTGAGAACTTCACCGTGATGCAGAACCAGTTCTCGCCTGAGTTCGGACACTCTTCCGGTGGACAGTTCAACCAGACCATTGTCAGCGGTACCAATCAATGGCACGGCCGCGTGTACGAGTACTTCCAGAACCGTAACCTGAATGCCATTGATGCATCCAACGCGCGCACGCAGACCTCAGGTTCCATCAGCAATCCTGCCTTCGATAACAACCGTTTCGGTGGGCAGATCGGCGGCCCCATCTGGAAGGACAAGGCGTTCTTCTTCACCAACCAGGAATACAACCCCGTACACCAGGCGGCCGGAAGCCTCTTCATCTGCGCTCCCACGGCACTTGGCTACACGCAACTGGCAGCACTGCCTGGCGCGAGCGCGACCAACTTGAACGTGCTGAAGCAGTTTGAAGGCACTGCTGCGGCAGCGGCAACCGCGAACGACAACTGCGGCGCGATCGGCGCTCTCACAACAGGCGGCGCAGCAGCGGCTCAGCTTGGCGAAATCGACTTCGCCCCGTCGATCTTCAACAACACCTTCACCAGCACCAACAGCCTGGATTTCAACCTTTCGTCGGCTGATCAGCTGCGTTTCCGCTACATCTACCAGCGGAACAACGCCACGGATAACAGTCCGAACATCCCGGCGTTCTTCACCACGGTACCGACCCGCAACCACCTGATCACGCTGAGCGAATACCACACCTTTACCCCGACGCTGACCAACGAATTCCGCGTGGGATTCAACCGGAACACCCAGTTCTTTACCGCAGGCAACTTCCCGTTCCCCGGCTTGGCAGTGTTCCCGAACCTCAGCTTTGACGATACGCTGAACCAGGTTGGCCCGGATCCGAACGCTCCGCAGTTCGGCATCCAGAACGTTTACCAAGCCACGGACAACATTACCTGGGTAAAGGGCAAACACAACCTGAAGTTCGGTATTGAAGGCAGAAAGTACATCTCGCCGCAGGGCTTCACGCAGCGCGCGCGCGGTGATTACGAATACGCAACCACGGAAGAATACATTCTTGACCAGTCGCCCAGTTCCTTCGGCCAGCGTTCTACCGGCAACAACACCTACTACGGTGATCAGAAAGCCATTTACGTCTATGGCAACGATGAGTACCGTATTACCTCGAGTCTGACTCTGAACCTGGGTTTGCGTTATGAATTCACCTCTGTGCCGTTCGGCATGCAGCTGCAGAGCCTCAATTCCGCCGCCAGCGTGCCCGGCCTGATCGACTTCATCGCGCCGCAGCCCCAGAAAACCAACTTTGCTCCGCGTATCGGATTCGCGTGGTCGCCGAAGTTCTGGGGAACCACGGTGATCCGCGGTGGCTACGGCATGGCCTACGATGTACTGTATGACAACCTGGGCTTGCTTGCCGTTCCTCCGCAGTTTGGTGGTACCTGCGACGTGAACCAGAGCGTGAATGGAGCCGGCGGCTGCGTTTGGTCTCCTGGTGCATTCCTCGCTAATGGCGGTTTGCCGGCCGGACAGGGAAGTGGCTTGCAGACTTTCCCGACCCTTACTGACCAGCGCAATGCAACAGTAAACTTCCTGCCGCCAACGCTGAAATTGCCCTACACCGAAACCTGGAACTTTGGAGTTGAGCATACATTCGGCCGTAACTGGGTGGCAGAAGCCCGTTACGTTGGAACTCGCGGCGTTCACCTCCCCGTTCAGCAGCAGCTGAACGTTCAGCCGAAAGTTACACCGAACCTGTTCCTGCCTACGTTCGTCAACGCGCCCGATCCGGCTACCCTTGCTGGTCTTACCACAACGTTGGGTGATATCAAGGCCCAGCCGCGCATCATTCCTGCGTACACCGATGCAGGTTTCGTAAACGGCATTACGTCATTCCAGCCGCTCGGCCAGTCCATCTACCACGGCCTGCAGACGCAGTTGAGACGCAGCTTCTCGAATGGCCTCCAGATGCTGGCTGCCTACACCTGGAGCCATGCAGAAGATAACTCCACGGCGGATGTGTTCTCGACCGTGCTCACACCGCGTCGTCCGCAGAATTCGCAGAACTTTGCGGCTGACCTCTCGAACTCCGCTCTTGACCGTCGTCACCGCCTCTCACTGGAGACGATCTACGACGTTCAGGCGTTCAAGGGTTCAAACAACTGGTTCCAGAAGAACATCCTGGGCAACTGGGAAATCGCGCCGGTTTGGCAGCTGCAGTCAGGTGAGTGGTTTACTCCGCAGAGCGGTGTTGACTCCAACCTGAACGGTGACAGCGCTCCGGACCGTACGGTCTTCAATGCCAGCGGTACTCCAGGTACGGGAACCACGGTGACGCCGATCTGCCAGGGCGGTGTGACGTGCGCTGCGGGCGACCCCACCATTGTGGCTTATGTTGCCAACAATCCCAACGCGCAGTACATCCAGGCGGGGCTTGGTGCCCTTGCCACGGCGGGACGCAATACCGCACAGACCCCGCGCATCAACAACTGGGACCTGACTGTGGTGAAACGCTTCGCCACGACTGAAAGAACCTCGTTTGAGTTCCAGGCGACCGCATTCAACGTTTTCAACCACTCCCAGTTCATTCCGGGCAGTGTAAACACCGTGAACTCCATCGGCCTGACCGGTGTAACCGGCTTTGTGCGCGTTACCAGCGCGGCGTTTGG
>DATAEJ010000263.1:0-18833 GCA_036258095.1 Candidatus Angelobacter sp.
AGAAATCCAGACCGCTGTTCCACCACATCGCTCACATTCCAAGGCATGCTTCTTTCCTACATGCCTCCGCTGTCCGGCTCGCGATGAAAGTGTCAACTATGTCCCCGGTTCAAACTGTCAACCATGTGCCCGGTTCGTACCGGTTTGTAGCACAGGCGCCATCGCCTGTGCAGGTCACTCTCCACTTGAGGCACGGACTCTTTGATCTTCTGCTTCCGTTTAGGTTTTCTCATTCCACGTCGCCAATGCGGGGGATATTCCTGACTCCGGGTCCCGGTTTCAACGCATTGGTGGCGATATTGTCAATTGCGGGAACGTGATGAAGTACGACCCGCAGTCTTTTTCAAGGTGCGGTAGTTTGCGGCGGCAGATTGTTTATTCTTCCGGCACAGGCGAGGGCACCTCCACCACCAAAAACCAACAGCGGGTTTGTTGGGGACCCCAGCGCCTGTGCTACACAGTTAACAAGAGCTACATTCAGCCTGCAAGAGAGAAGTCGGCCGGGCAATTCATCAACAGCCGCGAACCAACATCAGCCTGCTTAACTCATTTATGAGATTTGCTTTCAAATGTCCTTTCCCATGCGCACAATCGCCAGTGCTTCTCCGTTTGCGAGAGGAACATCAATCTCTTCGATTACGCTATAGCCCATCTGCTTGTAGAAGGGAACACCGGTCAGCGTGGCGCCCATTTCCAGCCGCTTGAATCCAGCTTCTTTTGCGGCAGCCTCGCAGGCGTCCAGAATCAATGTCCCTATTCCGCGCCGGGCCCACGCAGGAAGCACGAAGAAAGCCCTGATTTTGGCGGCGTCTTTCTCCGGATCAAGCAGTGAATCTTCGCGGCCATGCCATACGTCGCCGCCAAAGAGCGTTTTGCGCTTGCTCCATCCGCCGCAACCGACGATCACCGTGCCGGTTTCCAACCCAGCATCAACGGCAAAATATGTTCCGTCCGAAACGAGCTGCGTGTCGACACCGTAGACGGACGCGAGCGCGCTTTCGAGTTGGCTGGGGGTATAGTCCTTCGCCTGCAGTCCGCGTACGGACGCGGCGATCAACTCTCGAAGAGTCGGGATATCGGCGGGAGTCGCCGGTCGTACGTGGAAAGCGGTTTGATTCTTTGGGTTCGCAGCGGCTGAAGAACGCTCATTCATCCGGCTATCTCATAGGTAAACTACGGCTGCCTGGGTTGATGGCCTGTCGGCTTTGTCTCCGGTCCACGGAGATCACAAGATCCGGACATTCACGTGGGAACGCCGAGCCGCGGCAAAATCACGCGCATCAGCAGGATATAGCCTGCCACAATCAGAATTAAGTACAGCAAGTCAGACATTGAGGAATCCTGTAAACATTGTATCCCGGTATCGCGGCGGCTGGTACCCGGCGGCCGACGGTCACGCCCGCGCTGCTGCACCCCGCAGTGTCTCCACGTTCCACAACTGCACGCCGGCCGCTACGAACCAGATCGCCTGGGTGAGAACCACCATCCCATAACCATGGACATTGAGGTGAAAATGTCCGGAGGCAGAACCGAAGCTCGAGCGGACGCGTATTGCCATGCTCGCAGTCGCATTCACCGGCGCAATGTTTGAGCTGGTCAATCGCTGGGTGCGCAAGGAGATCGGCGGCTCACCGGTGGAAATCGATCGTCTGTTTCACGAGGTGGTGTGGCGTGGCGTCGGCACTCGATAAGGCTGTTTCTGGAAAAACCAACTGGAGGCAGTTTGCTGCGAATCACTTCTTCTTAGCCGCCTTATTCGGCAACGCGGCCACTGCCTCTACTTCCAGCAGGTAATCATCGTTCGCAAGTGCTGCTACACCTATCAGCGTGCTGGCCGGAGGATTGGTTTTGTTGATGTACCGATCGCGCACTTCCCGCAACACCGGAAGATATTCGGCTTTATAGCTCTTCACGTACCAGTTGATCTTGACCACGTCATTGAAGGTGGCGCCCGTGGATGCCAACGCTGCCTTCAGGTTGGCGAAGACCTGGTCGGTCTGCGCTTTCAAATCATCTTTACCCACAAGATTGCCCTTGGCGTCGCGCGCCACCTGGCCGGCAATGAACACCAGTTTCCCCGGACTTGTAACCACCACATGTGAATATCCCGTTCCTGGAGCAAGACCTTCCGGTTTGGGAAACTCTGTTTGAGCGGACACAATCGTGGAAGCCGCGAGGCCGAAGAGCACAGCGGTGCACAGCTTGATCATCATCATGATTCAGGGATTATAGCGAGTGGAGACGAGCGAGAGAGGGCGAAGCCAGTCGAGCGCAGGTGGGTAGGCGCTAGAAGCTGGCCGCCGCGAGATTGTAAGGAGCGGAGGCGGAGCACATGCCTGCGTGTATTGCCCGGCACCAGAGGTCGAGCATCTCCCGTGCCGAGCAAATCTCAAAAACAGAGCGCAGGCGGGTGATTTCCATCACGCGTTCCACGCGAGGCATCAGATTCATCAACTTGAGTTGTTTTCCGCTGTTCTGTGCCCAGTTGCGCAGGCTGACCAGCACGCCGAGCCCGGCGGCATCAATCACATTGACTTCCTTGAGATCGAGCACCACCATGCGTCCATCGCCTTGCGCCAGGACCGCATTGCGAAGCGTGCAGCTGTCCTCAGCCGTGATGCGGCCGGAGCACTCAAACACTGCAACTTCCCCTAAATGGTGGACTTTCAAATTCAGCATAACTGCTCCTCTGTGCTGTTACTACCTATAGACGGTTCAAATCTGGAAATATCGACAAAAACTGATGATTTTTTTTCTTTTGTTCAGGACCAACTATTTTTCATTGGGTCCGTTCACTCTTTAATACGCTGCGAACTGGGAATAAGTTTCACAATTTTTTGTTACAAGAATGTTAAAGCGCCTGCATTCAACAGGATTGGTGTCGGACCGACCGGAGTTGTTGAATGCGAGTGAAGGCACGATTTCTCGGACGAGTAACGGGCATACAAGCTATGTGGCGAATCGAACGAGAACGTTACAGAGAATGCAAACAATTGTGGCCCGAGGGGCCGCACAGATCGTTCAAAAATCAATCGCCCGCAGCAGCTGCGGAGGGCTCACTTCGTTCATCGCGCAGTGATTCCCACATCTCCACGACTGTCTTACGCAGTTTCTCGGTAACCTGCCTGTACGTCTCCTCCGGATTTTGCAGTGCAGCCGGCGGCAGAATGGGATCGCCAAAACGCACGCGCAGCCTTGCCAAACGGGGGAGTTTGCGGCTGCGCGGCCAGGCGTCATAGAAGCCTTCCAACGCCACCGGGATGATCGGCACCTTGAGGTGTGCCGAAAGGATTGCCGCGCCCTTCTTGAATTTCTTTGGGGTGCCATCGATGGACCGTTCGCCTTCGGGATACAGAACCAGATTGCGGCCCTGTTTTAGCCCGTAAGCGCCGGCGCGCATGGCATTGACCAGATTGGAGTCGGGGTCCACCGGCACCAGCTTGAAGCTGCTTCCCAGAAGGCGAAAAATTCCGCCGCCGAAAATCTCGCTGGTCCCGACATAAAAGGTGTCTTTATAAAGACGCCACGGAATCTGGCTCACCACCACTGGCCCATCGAGAAAGCTCTGGTGATTGGGTGAAAGGATGAAAGGACCGTTCTTCGGCAGCTTCTCCTTTCCGCTCACGTGCAGGCGGAAAAAAATCCGCGTGATGATCCCGACAATTTTCAGCAACAGAAACCAGAAGAATGCAAAGACGATGCTGGTGTGGAGTGGAGCGAGCACGCGCGCATCGTCTGGCTCAGAGGCGAGCACCGCGTCCCATCCGGGCAACGAGGGGCGAGCGCCGCCGCTGCCACCGCGTGCCTGAAGAATGGCATCCACAAGCTCTCGCACGGTGTACACCTGCGAAATGACTTTGTCGTCTGCCTCGGCGCCCAGTTCTCGTTCCAGTGCCACCACCAGTTCCACGCGCTCCATGGAGTCAAAACCAAGATCGAGCTCGAGATTCGATACTGGCAGGATCGGCTTCTGCGCCTTGCTCGCTTCGCGAATGATACTGATAGCGCGCTGCACCTCAGGCTGCGCGAGCCAGATCGCTTCCTCCGCGCTCGGCTCTTCCGCGACCGCCACGCCTGCTTCGGCCGGGGCGCCTTCGCCGGCCATCACGCGGCGCTGAATTTCGAACCGCTTCAGCTTGCGCGTGGTGGTGCGGGGCAGGGGATCGGGCCAGAGATCGAAACTGAGGATGCGCTTGGTGCTGGGCAGCTCCACCGAGAGGTTCTCCACGTCAAACCGGATCACCTCGCGCGCGTTGACAATCTTCTTCTCCCGCAGCACGTCGAAGTTGGGAACGATCACCGCGTGCAGCCGCTCAGAAAACGGCTCGCCGGGCCGGCTTACCAGGCCCATCACGCAGATTTCCTTGATGAAAGGCGATTTCAGGTAGTGGGCTTCGATCTCTTCGGGGTAGATGTTTTTTCCCGAGCTCAGAACAATAATTTCTTTCTTGCGACCGGTGATGAAGAGAATGCCGCGGTCATCCAGATAGCCAAGATCGCCGCTGTGCAGCCATCCATCGCGGATGGCTTCGGCAGTTGCGTCGGGGCGGTTGTAGTAGCCCTTCATGACAATCGCGCCGGCGATCGCCACCTCGCCGACGGGATACGGAATGCCTTCTGCCGGCTGCGGGTCCACCAGCTTGACCTGCACTCCCGGCAGCGGGTTTCCGACTGAGCCCATGACATTGAGATCCGGCCGTGTGCAAAATGCTCCGCCGCTGGTCTCGGTCAACCCGTAAGCCTGCAACACATTGAATCCGAGCTTCTGCAGGTCGCGGCCAATGCTGGGATCAAAGGCTGAACCACCGGTGATGAGATAACGCATCTTTGGTCCCAGCAGGCGATGAACGCGGCCAAAGAACAGCTTCCCGAGGTTGATGTGCAGCTTGCGTGACGCGCCGGAGATCCCCATCAACGCGCTAAAGGCTGTCCGTGCTGCCCAGGAGCGCTTTTTTACTTCCTGCATCACTCGTTCATGTATCAGGTAAAAGAACTGCGGCACGCAGCAGAAGAGTGTGACGTTGCGTTCGGAGAGCGCGCGCAGCAGCTCGGTGGTGTTCATCTCTTCCAGATAGACGATGCGAGCGCCCGCAGCAAACGGGAGCAGCAGGTTGGCCATCTGCGCCAGCGCATGGAAGAGCGGCAGCACTCCGAGAATCGCATCTTTGTCGGAGATGTGGATAAAGCTGAATACCGCGTCGGCTTCGGCCAGCAGGTTGCCGTGGGTCAGCATCACGCCTTTGGGATCGGAGGTTGTCCCGGAGGTGTACATGATCACGGCGAGGTCGTCATTCTTCACCATGCCGGGCGTGAAGTTGCCCGGACCGGCAGCAAACATTCCGAGCAGGTTGGAATAGCGTCCTTCACCGGAACCGTCAATCATCACAATGCGGACCAGCGTCTCTTCCACTGCCTTTTCGACCACCGGCAGGTGCTTTGCATCGGTGAAGATGATCGAGGCACCGCAATCCCACAGAAGCTTGTTCACCTGGTGAAAATTGAACGCGGTGTCCAGAGGCACCGCCACTGCTCCAGCCGACATGACGCCCAGATATGCCGTCACCCACAGTGGACCGTTGCCGGCCATGATGGCGCAGCGCACACCTTCTGACATGCCCGACTCACGAAGCCAGCGGCCGACGGATTCGCCCATGCGGCGCAACTCGGCATATGTATAGCTCTCCACGGGCGCGGAGACGCGCTGCAGCTCCGCCGCCACGTGGTCAGGGAACTTCTCAACGGATTTTAGAAAGCAATCGTAAAAACCGTGCATGCGGGCACTAATTCGGGGGAAGGCAGCCTTCGATACAGTATCGCATCTTACCCGAGGAACCCAGAGGAGGGAACGGAATATGGTGGAAACCGCACACGAACTGTTTTTGCATGGACTTTCTGACGTTCTGGACGCAGAACGTAAACTCGTGGAGGCGCTCAGTGAGCAGGCGGAATCGGCTGACAACGAGCAGCTGCGCAAGGCGCTTGAAAACCACCAGAAGCAGACGCAGGGGCAGGTAGAGCGACTGGAGCAGGTGTTCGAAGATCTGGGAGAAGAGGCGCAGGATACTGAATGCAGCGGCATGCAGGGACTCATTGAGGAAGTGGAGAACTTCAAGGAGGAGCAGCCCTCGCCCGACATCCTTGATGTGTTCATGATCGGCGCCGCTGCCAAGGTGGAAAGCTACGAGATTCACGCCTACGAAGACCTGATTCAGCTCGGTACCGACATGGGTCACAAGAAAGCAGTCAGGCTGTTGCAGCAGAACCTGCGTGAGGAGCAGCAGACGCTGAAGAAGATGGAAGGCTTTGCCAAAAAGATCAAACCGGAACGCAGCGGCATGGAGGAAGAGGAAGAGCAGGAAACTGAGCGGGGTTCCCGCAGCCGTTCTTCGCGTGGAAGATCCAGGAAAGCGGCGTAAGTCCGCTCCATCGGAGAAGAAGCCCGTGCTGCCAGGCACGGGCTTTTTCCATGCGTACGGTTATTGACCCTAGCCGATCTTCAATCCCCGCGCCGGCGCCTTCAATGCCAAGAACCAGAGATAAATCTCATCGACCCTGCGGATGTCCTCGTCCAGCACTTCACGATCTGCATAGGTTTTTATGGAATCCTCATCATGACGCCGCTTGAGGTTGGTCACGATCTGGTAGAGCTCGTCTACTTTTGAGTGCATCACTCGCAAGTCGGCAACGATCCTGACTTCGGATATGTTGAGGGCACGGCTCTCAAAGGGCGCTTTCGGGTGGTTGACAGGTGTTGTCCGCTTCATGCTCACTCCAGGTTCGAACCGACCGGATGCACGCACTCCGGCCTCTCCTTGGGGATTTGGAGCGTTGGATGCCGGGGAGAAGGGCGCGGCTGTACCTTAGTAACGAGGTGAAACTCGGCCCCTATCAGTCCAGAGCTGCCACAATGAGAGTGGAATCATCGGCAAGCTCGCCGCTGTGGTGCGAACGCAATACCTCCAGAACACTAGTCTTCAGCTCTGAAGCGCTTCGGTGCACGTTGTCGCACACCATCCGGCAAAGCTCGTCCTCGCCGAATTCGAGGCCTTCTGCATTGGCTGATTCGGTTATGCCATCAGTGAACAGGACCAGCCGGTCTCCCGGACGGAGCTGCTCCTGGTTCTGGCGATACTTCCATTCCCGGGTTGCGCCGAGGACCAGATCATCGGTTGTGAGGCGGCTGCAGCTCCCGTCAACGCGGGCAAGGAGGGGCCAGTTGTGGCCGGCATTTGTGTAGGTAAGCACCTGGCTAACAGGATCGATCACGCAATAGAAGAAAGTGATGAATTTGCCCGGAACGTTGTTCGCGAAGACCACACGGTTCAAGCGCTCGCAAACTGAGGCCGGCTCAGCGGCTCCAGCGGAAATCATCCGGACGGCGGCTTGCAAGTTTGACATGAGTAACGCGGCAGCCATGCCTTTTCCGACTACATCGGCAATGCAGAGTGCGGAGCGGTTCTCGTCAAGCCGGAGCACGTCGTAGTAGTCGCCTCCCACGGTTCGCGCCGATTGCGAAAAGGCAGCGATGGTCAACCCGTCGTAAGCGGCAATCTCGCCCGGCATGAGCGCCCGCTGGATGTTTGCCGCTTCCTGTTGTTCCAAGTGATCAGCCAGCCGCTTTTGTCGCAAGGCGCGTGCGCGAATGAGCTGTTGTTCCAGGACCTGAAGCAGGTGCTCGTTGTCCCAGGGTTTCTGGACAAAATCGCAAGCTCCGCGATGCATTGCCTTGACTGCCAATTCAACTGAGCCCCAGGCCGTCATGGCAACCACGGCCAGTGTGTCATCGAGCGCCTGTACGCGCGAGAGCAGTTCGAGCCCTTCAGTGCCGGACGTGGTGTCACGGCTGTAGTTCAGGTCGAGCAGGACAGCGTCAAATCCGCCGCGAGCCAGGGCAATCAGCGCCTCAGAAGGCGACTTCACGAAGTCCACTTCGTAGCCATTGTTCTTGAGCAGCAGCCGGAGCGCCGCAATTACGTCTTCCTGGTCCTCTGCCACCAGGACTCGAGGACGGGACGGGATGCCGTGGATGATTGTTACTGCGTGGGCCATGGGATCTGTTGCGGTGATCATATCAACCGGTCATTCTGAGTGGCCTGCATTCTCATTTACGTTTCAGCGCAAGCCTTCGTTCCCTTGCAAAAGCACGTGATTGGCCGCAATCAGGCAGGCGCTAAATGGCTGAAAGTAAAAGTGCAACCAAGTGACGCATATTTGGACGTGGGACAGTCGATGTTCGGTAGCGAAGTGGTATGTTCGGAAACGGACAGATGATTTCCGGGCAGGCAGGGGCGAGGTTGCTTAGTGAAGCCTAAGCGTACAAGAGCATCAGATAAAATCTCACGGTCACGCGAAAGCCCATGCAGGAGAGCACATTTCAACTCGCAAGCGCTGATGAGATAGAAGTTTTTGTGTATCGCTGGTTGCCGGAGGGGAAGCCCAGGGCGGTGGTACAAATTGCCCATGGCATGGCCGAGCACGCAGCTCGTTATGCCCGCCTCGCGCACGCGCTCACGGCAGCCGGATATGCTGTTTACGCCAGCGACCTGCGTGGCCATGGCCGCACTGCCAGGACTTCGGATGATCTGGGTTTCTTTGCCGCGAGAGACGGCTGGCGGAAGTGCGCTGAAGATCTCTGGAAGGTAAATCGTCGCCTTGCCGAAGAGAACCCCGGGGTTCCCGTTGTCCTGCTGGGCCACTCGATGGGAGCGCTGCTGGCGCGGCAGCTTATGCGCGATCACGGGCAGTCGTTCGCAGGGGTGGTGCTCTCAGGCGCAAGTGGTCATCCCACTCCTCTTGCGCTTGCTGGTCGAGCCATCACCAGGGCGGAGAAGCTGCGCGTTGGTGGAAGGGGAAAAAGCAAGCTGGTGCAGTCGCTCACGTTTGACGCTTTCAACAAGCGTTTTGAACCGGCAAGGACACGCTTTGACTGGCTCTCGCGGGACCAGGCAGAAGTGAACAAGTACGTCGCCGATCCCCTTTGCGGGTTCAATAGTTCCGTGCAGCTCTGGATTGACATGCTGGACGCCTGGGCTGCTATCGCAGGCGACGATCGCGTGAGCGGTGCGCCTCGCGAGTTGCCGATCTACGTGATTTCAGGCGAGCGAGATCCGGTGAGTGCCGGCACGAAGATGCTGCTGCCGATGCTGGATCAATATCGCAAGGCCGGACTGACTCGCGTGGAGCACAAGATCTATCCCGACGCGCGACATGAGCTGCTGAACGAGACGAACCGGGAGGAAGTGACGAAGGAACTGGTGGAGTGGATGGATCGGGTGATCGGGTGATCTGATATTAGCGCCAGCAAAAAAGGAAAAGCCGTGACATTGGTTATGCTCCAGTCATCAACTCCTGCGAGGGAGCCAACAGCGTGGACGCATGTACCGTCACGGCTTCTGATGTGTTCACTGCTTTCGCAGTCTCTGCCCCAGCCTTCTTCTCGCAAAGCCTGCCGGTTTTTTCGGGTCAGAGTGTTGCCGCGAATCGCTTCGTGCAACGGAGCACCCAGCCTACTTCGGAACGGCGACTTTTAATGGAAGCCATCCCTTTCAGCCGCCGGCACAAACCAGACATTGGTTATGATCCAGCCAGCTGCTCCTGCGAGGGAGCCGAAGACGTGAACCATGTACCATCTTAATCTGCGATGTGACTATCGCTTTCGCGATCCCCGGTCCCAGCCTGCCCCTCGCAGGGCCTGCCGGTTTTTTCGGGCCGGAGCGCGTTGATGAATTGCTTCACCCTCGCGATCACTCAGCTTACTTCGGCTGGAAGCTGTTTATTTCAACCAACCTTTCTGCTGCCGACGCACGCAATCCTACAGTAAGGGCGGGCATTGTCAATAACCATGGTTTGTGCAAACAGCAGAATTTTTTCAGCGCATCGTGATTGTGAAAACCCGCTAAAAATGCGGCTCCGCGCACCGTCGAAAACGCGCGTCCGTGTTATGCACAGCTCTTTCCACAGAATCGACGCCCTAATCAGCGCACTGAAGTGCGTGTCCGCGCGAATCAAACGAATCTCTTGACGGCCAACCCGTGTTGCTTCATTGTTTGTCTTAGTAGTAGCTCAATAGGACGGCAGTACTTTTTGAGGAGTGCGCTTGTCGGTTTTCACGGCATACGTTGATGGCGGGTCCCACGGCAGCCCGGGGCCGTCCGGCATTGGCGTGGTGATTAAGACTCCGGATGGCGACCTGGTGCGTATCGCCAAATGGATCGGCCACCAGGACAACAACGTTGCTGAATACGCGGCTCTCCTCGAGGCCCTGCAGCAGGCTTTGCAAATGAAAGCCACAGCCCTGCAGGTCTTCACGGATTCGCAGCTGGTGGTGAAGCAGATGACGGGCGAGTACCACTGCCGCAGCCCGCGTCTCTATTCCCTGAACTGGACCTGCCGCAAGCTCGCGCGGTCGCTAAAATTCGCCATCGCGCATATTCCCCGGCACCACAATCAGGAAGCCAACCGCCTGGCCAACGAGGCGGCACGACAGCAGGCATAACCCAATCTACAAGTCACTGAGTCAGCGCGATGGATGATCTCCGGCTGGTTCTCTTAGAAGCTCCTTGAGAAGATCAGGGGCACATCCGTCTGGTATGATAGACAGAGTAAGAGAGTTCTTCCGCTCAGATAGACACGTCGCCGCATTCTGCTTCCTGCCTATTTCTGCTTAGAACCGACTATCACTCACCATGCGTGAGGGAGGAAACAATGAAGAAGATTTTTGTCGGGAATTTCAGCTTCAGCACCAACGAAGACGAGCTGCGGTCATGGTTTGAGCCCTTTGGCCAGGTGGACAGCGCTTCCGTGGTGACGGACAAGTTCACAGGGCGGTCACGCGGTTTCGGATTCGTTGAAATGTCGAACGACAGCGAAGCGGAAAAAGCCATTGAAGGGCTGAACGGCAAGCAGGTTGGCGGACGGCAGCTTAACGTGAATGAGGCCCGCCCGAAGGCAGCCGGTGGCGGTGGACGCGGAGGCCGGGATGACTATCGCGGTCACGCGCGCCAACCTCGCGAGCCGAGGTGGTAATGCACAAAGGGCCCTGGGGGACTGCGCGGCGGTTTCGCCGCAACCAACAACTTAAAGACGGCACGGTGGCACTGCGGACGGTAATCTGCTTGCACTGCGATGAGCGCTTTACCATCAGCCATGCCGACCACGCCCAGGATATTGACCTGGCGCAGCGCCAGGCTGCATGGCTGGAGCAGCAACTCGTCTGGGACCACATCCAGGAACGCAAGCACCAAGGGCTATTCAAACTGCCTGCGAGTGACCAGCTAAAGTAAATACGGCAATGAAGAACCAATAGGGCTGTTCGTCTCGGCCCGCTAAAACAACGGGAGGACAAAATGGCCCAGAATTCACGGCCCACGCAAGCCAAGCGACAGAGGGAGCGCGCCCGCCAGGAAAAGATGCAGGAGAAGATGCAGAAGCGGGCACAGAAGAAGCAGGAACAGGAAAATCAGCCGGCTGAACGCGACAGCAAACCCCTCGTCGTGACCTATGACGAAGACGGACAGCCCCAGGCTTTCGACTTCCACGATTTTTAAACTCGGGAAGAAATTCTCACAAAAAACAGGATCCCAAAGGAACAGGTGTGCCTGCTTATGGCTTAAAGCGCATCTGTTCCACGTCTTCAAACAGTTTCAGATCAGTTCTCAAAGTCGCCAGGCGGCGAAACAGTAAGGCGTTATCAAATTCGCGGACGAGCGTTGCTGAGAGCGAGCCGGCATTCGTGACTTTCACGCCCCAATCCTTGTAGTCCTTCGGCACTGACTCCAGATGCCCGAATTTCGCCAGCACCGCGGCGGAAGATTTGGCGCCCCAGCCGGGCAGCCCGGGATAACCGTCGGCCGAATCGCCCACCAGCGCCAGGTAGTCAGGAATGGACTGGGGTGGCACGCCGAACTTCGCGATTACGCCCTTTTCATCCAGCGTCACATTTGTGCGGCGATGGAGCTGCACAATGCGCTCACCGCTCACGACCTGGCCGAGATCTTTGTCGGGAGTGCAGATGATCACGCGATCGACACGTTTATCGGCCGCTGCGATGATAGCAGCGGTTGCAAGCGCGTCGTCGGCTTCGAACTCCACCATTGGCCAGACCGTGAACCCTGCTTTAGCAAGCTCTTCTTCGAGCAGAGGAAACTGAGCAAGCAGGTCCGGCTCCACGCCTTCACTGGTCTTGTATCCGGGCCACATATCGTTGCGGAACGATTCCACCACATGGTCCGTCGCGATGGCGATGTGCGTCACGCCCTGCTTGACCATGCTGCGCATGGATGTGAGCACACCGCGAACGGCAGCGATTTCGCGGCCCTGATCGTCGCGGGCCGAGGGCAGCGCGTAATAGTGCCGGAAGAGCTCGTAAGTGCCGTCGACCAGAAAGACTTCCACGCAAAATCCTCGCTGACACCATAAATGGGGCGGATGGAGCCGATCAAACGCAAGAAAAGGCTCATTTCTGTCGCCGAAGGATTTTTCGAAAATTTCTGAACACTTTCCGTTCTGTTTATGTCTTTCTATGCAGGAAGGCGATATGGCCGTACAGGCGGTTCTGGGAGAGCGGATCCTGAAGCAGGCTGGCACGAGCGAGGCGAAGGTGGACAGGGAACTGGAAACCCTGGTTGCCGAACACGCCGGCATGGTATTTCGGATCGCCTACTCCATCCTCCGCAATCATCAGGACGCGGAAGATGCCGCACAGGAGGCGTTCCTGCGCGCGCTCAAGTTTCAGCGCCGTGCCGGGAAGGTAAGAAATCCGAAAACGTGGATCGCCCGCATTGCCTGGACGGCCGCCCTGGACCGTCGCGCTGAGCGGCCTCCGGTTTGGTTGGAGACTACAGAGAGTGATGAAGTCGAACAGGTGCCTGCGCCACTGATTTCCGCTGACGATCATCTGGCCGGGCGCGAAATGCAGCGGCTTCTGGAACTGCTGATTGCCGGACTTCCGGACGACTTGCGCCGGCCGCTCGAACTCTCGACAGTACAAGAGCTGACGTCCGCGGAGATCGGCGAGGTCATGGGAATCCCGGAAGGTTCGGTGCGGACGCGACTTCTGCGCGCGCGGCAGCTGCTGAAAGAGAAGATGGCAGCGCTGGTGGAGGCAAAGCAAAATGGCTGACGAAAAGAAAAACCAACATCTCGACGCCATGCTGGACGAAATGCTTGCCGGCTACTCCGCCGTGGAGCCGCGTCCGGGGTTCGAACAGAGACTTGTGGCGACGCTTCGCGATGCGAAGCCGGAACGGCGCTGGTATGAAATGAGCGTTTTTGTCTGGGCGATGGTCGCTGCCGCCGCCGTACTCCTGATCGCCTCAGGATTCCTGTTCTGGCCGCGTGCAGTTTCGGGACCTCAGCAGGCAAACAAGATCCAGCAGCCGACAGAGAGCATACCTGCAGGAAGAGAGGAATCACCGGGTCCGGGGCAGAGTGCTGAAAATTCCGCAGCGCACCACAAGGTGATTTATAGAGCTCGACCCAGAATCGCAAAAGCAGCGGTCCCAAAACTTGGGTCGTTCCCGGAGAGCGCTCCTCTGAGCGACCAGGAGCGGCTGCTGCTGAGTTATGTGGGTCGCACTCCGCCGCAGGAACTGATTGCGCAGAGCCGGCCCGATGAACCGATGAAGTTTGATGGAGAAGAGGCCTTGCCAGACAACGACCAGAATTCAAATTCGCGAAGGAACAGAAGATAGGAGAGAGGCATGAAACGGGTTCTACAACTCATAGTTTTGTTGCTGCCGCTGGGAGTATGCGCGCAGGACCAGCCGAAAGAAGCCAGGGGGCCGGTAGGGCCGCCGAGTGTCAGCACGACGCACGACCAGCCGCAGAGAACGGCGTACCGGGTGGACATCAAACTATTCGAAGTCGATGACGGCAAGCGCACCAACCAGCGAGAGTTCTCCATGGTGGTCGCTGCTCAAGAGAACGGCCCCCCGGGCATCCTGCGGGTAGGAAACCGTGTGCCCGTGAATACCGGGGAAAAAGGCAACTATATCGATATTGGCTTCGAAGGGCGCTGCCGTCTGAGAGATATGAGCGGCAGGCTCAGTGCCAGCCTTGATATCGATATTACCGGGCTGGCGCCCTCTGAAGAGGGCGGCGGAACCCATGGCACCACGATGCCGGTGTTGCGCAGCACGCGGTTGAATACCGAATCGGTGCTGGTTCCGGGGAAGGCGCAGATTGTCGGCAGCATTGATGATCTGGCCAGCAAGAAACGCATGCAGGTAGAGGTAATTGCCACGAAATTGGATTAAGGGACCAAGGGAAGGGGGGCAACGCGAGTGGGGCAGTCCTGCTGTCCCGCTCGCAGCAGCCATTCGCGAGGTTCGGGAATCTACCGTCAGCACAAAGCCGATTGCTTTCCCTCGCGAGACACTGCAAAATCATTTCAGAGGCGCGTTCCTAACCAGTGGCTAAGCTTAGACTCACGGCAGCTCTCCTTCTCTTAGCCGGATTGGTATTTCCAAAAAATTCCCTGGCGCAGCTGAATTCTCCCCCAGTACCGGACAAGGTCTCTTCCGCACGCTCCCTTTTTCAGCAGGGAAAATTCAAAGAGGCTGTGGCAATGCTTACTCCGGCAGAGGGGATCAACCCAACTGCCGATGCTTATGCCCTGGAGATCCGCAGCTTGCTGAAGCAGGACGATGTCGCCGCTGCGGAACAGAGGTCGGCGCGCGCGATCGAACTATTCCCGCAATCACCGATCGTGCTGGCGGCGCGTGGAGATGTACTGTTTCGCAGGGGGCTGATGGCTGATGCCGAGGACCAGTATCGTGCTGCACTCAAGCTGAATGGTTCCTGTGCTCACGCATGGCTGGGCATGGGGCGGATTTACTCGGCGGCCTCGCGTCGCACGGATTCAAAAGAGGCATACAACAGGGCGCACGAACTCGATCCTGCCGATGGTGACGCATACTACTACTGGGCGGTGGGTCTGCCCTATCCGCAAAATATTGCTGAACTCGAGAAGCACGTAGCGACTTTCCGTGACGATGCCGAGCGTGAGCGTCACGAACGCGAGTACATCGATTTCCTGAAGGCCCTGGCCGGCCGGAAAGTGTGGGTGCCGGTAAAGCAGCCGGAGCGCGCGGAGCTGAAGCTGCAGGCGGTGATCAGCGACTCCGTGCCGCGACCACGTTCACCTCTCAGCGGTGCACAGGCCGTGTTGCCGGCGGCGGACAGCCGGGTTCGCGGCTACTCGCTTCAGGTCAGGCTCAATGACAAAGCCAATGCATCGGTGATGCTCGATACGGGAGCTTCCGGGTTGACCATCAGCCGCAAGCTGGCGGAAAAGGCAGGCGCTATCAAGCTTTCAGAGCACTCGCTGGAAGGCGTGGGGAACTCCGGTCCCGCAAAAGGTTATGAAGCGTGGATTGATAAAGTCACAGTCGGAGAGTTCGAGTTTCACAATTGCCACGTTCATGTTTCGCCGCAGGAGAACGCCGACTACGACGGGCTGATTGGAACGGACATCTTCGACGAATTCATGGTTACGGTGGATTTTCCCGGGCGCAAACTGCACCTGGAGCCGCTGCCGAAAGCTCCAGATCAGCCACCCACCTCCGCGCCTGCGAACTTTACGCAGATCTATCGGTTTGGCCACATCATGCTGATCCCGACGTCGCTAGGGAAATCGACGCGTGGACTTTTCGTGCTTGATACCGGCGCGTTTACCAATTCAATTTCGCCGCAGCTTGCGCAGCAAGTTACAACCGTACGCCGGTCTGACGTTCCAGTGAAAGGCGTAAGCGGAAATGTCACCAACGTATTTTCCGCCGACGCAGCGGTGCTCCACTTTTCCCACTTCAGCCAGCCCAATGAAAGCATGGCGACGTTCGATGTGAATGGCCTCAGCAAAGACCTGGGGACGGAAGTTTCCGGCTTCATTGGCTTCGCCACCCTGCGCAAGATGAAGATGATCATCAATTATCGCGACGGGTTGGTCGATTTCGACTACCGGCCGTAACCGAGGCAGAACTCCGCTTCTGCGAGATTTGGTACTGAGCCATGATCACCATTCATCCGATTGAGCTGCCCGTGCCCGGCCTGGAAGAACTGCAAGCAGAAGCACTCCAGGAAGGGTTTCGCTTCATCGAAAGACTGTGGAAGGAATGGGAGAATGGCAACAATCGTTTCACCGCGCCCGGAGAAAGGCTATTCGGCTGTATGGACCAAGCGGCATTAGTCGCAATCGGCGGGCTAAACCAGGATCCATTTGTCGGTCGAAGTGGCGTGGGTCGCATTAGGCGAGTTTATGTTCGGCCAGCCTGGCGAAACAAAGGCATCGGGCAAGCCCTTGTTCATACTCTCGTGGAGAATGCGCGACCGAGTTTCACTGCCCTGCACCTTCGCACGGATAATCCCACGGCAGCCCGGCTTTATGAGCGTATTGGCTTTTCACGCAGTCTGGCTCTGAATGCAACGCACGTCTTGTATTTCGATCAATTGCCAATGCCGCGCCAATGAACTCTAACGACTCAGGTGGTTAATACCTTATGAGACCACTTCCAAGTTAACGGCGATGGAGCAAATCGCTCTGTGATGGTGTCCAAGTCTCTTAGCCGGACGAGTTAGCCAACGGTTCCGGCGGCGCTCAGAAACAATTTTCAGGAGGAACCCAAAGGTATGCTTTTCGCAAGCCTCGCCCAAAGTGTGTCTATCGCTTCCGTTTCCGCGAAAATCCATGTCGCAGCATTGTGGGTGTTTGAGCAGCAGGGATCGAGCCTGAACCTGATCGAAATGTGGGGACACATGGGGTGGCCTGCGAGGATCGTGGCCATCGTTCTGTTTCTGATGTCGGCGTGGTCCATGGGCGTGATGATTGATCGCTGGCTGGCGTTTCGCGCGGCGCGCCGGCAGTCGCTGCAATTTGCGCCTGCGCTGGGCGGCGCGCTGCGGGAAGGGAAGATCGCAGAAGCAATCCGCATTGCCGATCGAAATCGCAAGAGCCATCTGGCGCGAGTGCTGACGTCAGGGCTGCAGGAATATCACAACTTCGATGGGCCGGCGGAGGTGGCGGATGAAAAGATCGAGGCGAGCCGGCGCGCGCTGGAGCGCACCGAAGCGATCGTTCATGCCGAACTGGAGCGAGGCCTCAGCGGGCTGGCGACGGTGGGTTCCACTGCGCCATTTGTTGGCCTGCTCGGTACGGTGATCGGGATCATTGATGCCTTTGCGAGCCTCGGCAGCGGCGGCGCGGGTATGGGCTTTAGCGCCGTTTCGCGGGGCATCTCGGAAGCGCTGGTCACAACGGCGCTTGGTCTGTTCGTCGCGATCCCTGCGGTGATGATGTTCAACTACTTCTCGGCGAAGATCAAAGCGTTTGATGTGGAGATGGATAACTCCGCAAGCGAACTGGTGGACTACCTGCTGAAGCGCACGCTGTTGAGCAAGGGATGAGGTGCGAAAATCAAAAAGTGCACAGACAAGAGTGCCTCCACCCCAGCAATCGAAAACGCGGGCCGGGGACGCCGAGGTCTGTGCCACACAAGCATGGACACATGTAGACTTGCACTGAGATTTGAGGAAAAAAGTGAGATAGCGCAGGCGAGGCGCCTGCGATCCACGAGCGTGTAAGAGGCGCAGGCAAGAGTGCCCATTCGACTCCTTCGATTTGCTCAGTCGCTCAGGGCAGGGTCTGCGATCCACATGGCAATCTTCATCCCATCATTACCGCAAAATTCGCTCTTGATTCGTGCCGAAACTCTCTTGTAAGCTGGAACGATTTCCTAAGGGTAGATGGGGCATTATGGCAGCTCGGTATTCGGTGAGGTTGGTGACGGCCTTTGACGCTCAGCTTGCTATGGATTGGACCCCGAAAAAACGGAAAAAACGGGGGTCGACAGGCCTGTGACAGGCCTGTCGAATTGAGGTTTGGCCTTTGTTTTCAACAAAACGAGATACCCCCGGGGTGGGGGGCCTGGGGATCGCCGAAATCGCCGACATCGCACGAAATCGCCGTAATCGGAAAACCACAACTGTGAACGATGGGGTTATCCGGCGCAAGCTGAAGGAGTGGCGCACCGGTGGGGTCGCGCTCGCCAATATCCGCCGCGCGAAAACCGCGCGTCGGGAACCCAAGGCTTTGGTGGACACCCGACGATGGGATGGCGTTGTGATGAACGTTGATAATGACGTCATCAAGGCTGATGACCTGCATATAGAGCCTTGATGGGGCCTTGATGAACCTTGATGAAAGGGGAGTGGTAGAGGGGTGGCCGCCGGCCAATCGCCGTGATCGCGCGTGATCGCCGGAATCGGAAAACCAGCTTGCCGCGAATTAACACGAAAACACGCGGATCAGGAAGTTGGGGCCACAGACGAACCAGCTTCGCAAAGCAAATTAGGCGTATGATGATGCGTCACCATCAATGCTGAGGAGTGTGGATACGAATGAGCTTCCGGAAGCAGGGCCTCTGCCTGGTT
Organism: Candidatus Angelobacter sp.; assembly: GCA_036258095.1. Classification (GTDB taxonomy): domain Bacteria; phylum Acidobacteriota; class Terriglobia; order Terriglobales; family Acidobacteriaceae; genus Angelobacter. The sequence goes on from DATAEJ010000263.1 coordinate 18,427, forward strand.
CTAGCCGTCGCAAGTTCAGTTTCAGTTCTGGCGCAATCATCACAAACGCCCGCACAGGGCTCGGAAGACAAGAACGCGAAAAAGTCTTCGACGGGAACGCAATCAAAACCGCCGGGACAGAAAACGACAACCCCGAAGACGACCTCGGCCAAGCCGCCGAGTGCGCAAGCCGCGATGGTGGACGAAAAGCTGTTTGGCGCCATGCGCTACCGGCAGGTCGGGCCTTTCCGCGGCGGACGCGTGCTGGCGGTAACCGGAGTGCCGGGCGAACCGAATGTGTTCTATTTCGGCGGCGCATCAGGCGGCGTGTGGAAGAGCGTGGATACGGGCGTGAGCTGGCGTCCTATTTTTGACAGCCAGCCGATTGCATCGATCGGCGCTATTGCGGTTGCGCCTTCTGACCACAA
>DATAEJ010000264.1:0-10472 GCA_036258095.1 Candidatus Angelobacter sp.
GACGGTCCGGCAGCTGAAGCGCCTGCCTTCGTTCAACGAGATGAGTCATCTATCCGGGATCAGCCCGCACTGCTACATACGGAAGTTCAAACAATGGTCGCTGGTGCGGAACGGAATGTTGAGGTTCATCGAGAAGGAAAAGCTGGAGGCAGACTGGCCTGACGTGCTGGACATAATCCAAAGGAGCGCACCGCCGCGGGTGTTTGCAAAGCCCACCCCTTCCCCGCTTGCGGATGTGCTGGCAGACGATGCGCATGGGACGAAAGCAGGGACAACAGCAGGCACGGGAGCAGAGACGCCAACCTGGGGATCAGTTTATGGCGAGCCGATCAACCATCCGTGCATGGCGAACGCGCCGACGAACGAGGACGGCGTGCTGGGGCTGTTTGTGGCCATGGCACGGGAGCTGGGCTTTATTGTGACGAAGATACAGAAGCCGTTTCCGGATATTGAAGCCCTGCGCAAAATCAAGGGCGGCCGCTGGAGGAGAGTTCGGATCGAGCTGGAATTTGAAAGCATCAATTTTGTGACGCACGAACATGATCCGAAAGGCTGCGAGTTGATTGTGTGCTGGATCCACAACTGGAAGGACTCGCCGGTGGAGGTGATTGAGCTGGCGAGGCTGTTCAAGATCGGGTGATCTCCACCCCAAAATCGCCGTAATCGCCGGAATCGCACGGAATCGCCGGAATCGGAACCCAAACCTCATTCACCACAGAGGCTACTGAGGGCATAGAGCGCGACAAAAAAACAATTTTGCCACTGATGAACGCAGATGAACGCTGATTCCAAACAAGCTGCTAGCTTCCAGCTGCTGGCTTGAGGACGTTTGGCCCTTTGCCCTTAGCCTTTGGCCCCTTGGCCAACCATCCCCCACAGCTTTTCACCGCAAAGGACGCTGAGGACGTAAAGGAATACACCTCAGCGGCTAAAGCCGGATTCAAAAAGGAAGCTCTTCCGGAGGCCTGAAGGCCTCCTCCACCCGGCAAGAGCAATTGCTGGGGAGTTCTTCGCCCCGCCTCCGATGGCTAAAGGCCAAGGCGAGAGGACAAAGGCCAATGGGTAAAGGGCAGGCCAGAAGCTAGTGGCTAGTAGCTTCTGTTACGGCAACGTTCTAGCGATCTCCGGGCCCTCGTCGGTGGATGGCTTCACCATCTGTGGGTCGAGGTGGTAGCGGATGAGGCCGTCGCGCAGGCATTCGAAGGCTTCCTGCGGCGTGTCGCAGAAGTTGAACAGCTTGGTGTCTTCCGGTGAGATGGCGCCGGAATCGACGAGCGCTTCGAGGTTCAGCACGCGCGTCCAGTACTCGCGCCCGTACACGACGACCACAATCTTCTTGGCCAGCTTGTGGGTCTGGGCGAGCGTGAGGATTTCAAAAAGTTCGTCGAGCGTGCCGAAGCCGCCGGGAAAGACCACCAGAGCCTTGGCCAGGTAGGCAAACCAGTACTTACGCATGAAGAAGTAATGGAACTCAAAGTTGAGCTCCGGCGTGATGTACGGATTGGGGTACTGCTCGAACGGCAGCCGGATGTTCAGGCCGATGGTCTTGCCGCCGGCTTCGCGCGCGCCCCGGTTGGCGGCTTCCATGATGCCCGGGCCTCCGCCTGAAGTGACCACGAAGCGATGACGGCGTCCCGGCAGTTCGCTGCTCCACTCGGTGAGCATCTTGGCAAGCTGGCGCGCCTCTTCGTAATAGTGGGCCATGAGCACGCCGGCGTGGGCGCGCTTGAGCGCCGCCTGGAGCTGGTCTGTCTCATCGCCGCCGGGTTGATGCTCCGGCGCAGCGGGCTTGGCCGAACCGGGCTTATCGAGGATGGTGAGCTTTTCCGGCTTGACTTCGGCGGGATGCGAAAGCGCGTTGAGACTCTCGTCTGCCATGGACTGGCTGGCGAAGCGGGCCGAGCCGAAGAAGACCACGGTGTCCTGAATTTTTTCGCGACGGAAACGCCCGAGCGGCTCAACGTACTCAGACAGGATGCGCAGCACGCGGCCGTCTGGGCTGTTGAGGAAGTCAGGGTTCAGGTAGGCGAGCTCGGCCGCGGCGAGCTGCCCTGGTTCAAAAGTCTGCTCTTCGGGATTGGGATCTTTCTGCTTGCCGTTACTCATTTTTTCCTAAACCAGTTTTGCTAAACCAATGGGAATCTCTTGGACGCGTCAGGCTGCTCAGTGGTTATCTCTCGTCTTCTTTATCTTCTTATCGTCTTATCGTCTTTTCTATGATCTAGCGGCGGTCATGATAGTGTACCGCCTCCAGCACGCCCAGCCATATGTCGACGATGCCGAGACCGGAGATGGCGCCGCGCATGAATCCATTCTGCAGGATCTGCTGCAGCAGCGGGAAGCGCATGATCAATCCGCGATCAAACCAGTTGGGTGCCCAGGGAAGGGCGATGAGCGTGAGCCCGAGGGTCATGCAGAAAAGCACATAGACCACCACGAAGGCGCGTTGCAGCCACACGGGTGGCAGGTGTTCTTCCTGCTCCTGGGGAGGCCCTGCCGGGCTTTCGAGATTAGTGGAGGTGAAATTCAAACGCCGGGATTTTCCTGCTGCCCTTTGATGCTCAGGATTTCAGAGTTTTGATGCGGCTTGCCACGTCGCGGAAATCAATATTCGAGCCGTACACTTCCATGAAGTTGGCCAGCGCTGATTTCTTGTCGCCAAAGGCCTCGTAGGCGGAGCCAAGATCATAATAAATGGCGTTGCGGCTGGAGTCATCCATCCCGGGAAGATTCAGCGCTTTCTGGTACCAGCGGACGGCTGCCTCAGGCGCGCCTTTGTCGACGAGGCACTGCGCCAGCCAGGTGTAAGCCTGAATGGGTTGAGAGAATTGGTGGCCCTGGTCCACGGCGCGGCAGACCTTCTGCAACTCACCGATGGCTTCATCCAGCAGCCCCATTTCCTTGAACGCGATGCCGAGATTGTAGTGCGTCTCAGGATCTTCTTCGCTCGCAGTGGGCTCAGCGGTTTCTTCCTGCAGGTCCGCCAGGATGTCATTGAGCACCGTGGCCGCTTCCGCTTCTTTCATGCCGCCGTTGGTGTGAGCAGGTTTCGCAGCCATTGCCGGGACGGGCTCGGTTTTCGTCGCGAACGGCGCGCTGGCGGCAGGTTCGGCCTTCGGCTTCGGAGCGAAGTCGGCGAGCTCGGTACTCTCAAGATCGTGGAGGAAGCTGGTGAGAATATCTTCTGTCGAGTGCGCGGCTGGCGTCGAGGCTGCTGCAGGTTCGGCGAATGTGGGTTGCGCCGCGGCCTGAGCAACGGCCTTCGGCATGCGACGCGGCGCTTCTTCTTCGACGTTGAAGATATGTTCGGTTACGACTTCTTTCGCTGGAGCGTTATTGAACGCCACCGGGGGCGTGTTGAAGTGTGCCGGCTCAGGCTGGGCTTCAAAGTGTGCCGCGACCTGCGGCTCAGCTTCAAACGTGACGGGCGGCTCAGCTTCAATCGCAGGCATGGGCGGAGCGGGCGCGGCGAAAGGTGGCGGCAGAAAGTCTACGTTAGCCGCCGAGTCCAAGGCCGTGCCGGCAAAGGCTTCGCTGGCGTGAGTGGTGCTGGCAGGCTTTGACTGTCCCGCGGCAACCGCGGCGATCAGTTCAGGAAGCTCGGGCGCGTCGGGCGCCATTTCTGAAAGCTCATCAATGGCCTTTTTGGCCGCGGGCCACATCTGCTGCGAGATATAGAACTGGATCTCCTGTACCTTCTCGTCACTGCGGTAGCAGACGCCGGATCCGCCTTCGGGCTCTTCCGCAATCTCCGGCTCTGGCGCGGGCTTCTGCAGTCCGTGCACAGGCGCTGCCTGCGCGAAGGGATCATGCATCGCCGGACGTGGGCGCGAAGGTGGAGGAGGTGGTGGCGGAGCAGTTTCTTCTTCCAGATCCACCGGTTCAACGGTGATCATGCTCTCCCATTCGTTGGAGAGGTCAATCTCGTCGGCTTGCGGCGCAATAGCGACTGGCTCAACCTCAACTTCCGGTTCGGTCGGGGAAGACGTGAGCTCCAGCTCAACCGGTCGCGGCTCTTCGTGCACCACTTCGTAGGCTTGCACGGGCTCATGCTCGACGACGATCTGGTCAGGCATGTCAAAGCTGAACTCTTTGATTGAGGGCTCCGCGGGGATGGAGGGCTCCGCGGGGACGGAAGGCTCGGCCGTGATGGAATGCTCGGCTTGCAGGCCCGGCTCAGCGAAGCTCGGCGGGTGGGCGACTGGAGCGCTCGCGGTCTGCTTCGGGCTGGGCTCGCTTACCGCCGGCTCAGAGGGCGTGACCAATAGAGGATGAAGCGCGGCCTGGGGCTGCACCGCGGCGGGCTCAATCAACCCTGAGCTCGAGCGCATGGGGAGTTCCGCTGAAGGGGTGCTGGGCGCGGGTGCTGCGCCGGCTCCGCTCGCTGCACGCTGCAGATATCGCCTGGCTGCTTCCGCGTAGCGGGCTGACTCCTTGGCGTGTCCCAGCTCGTTATAGACTTGCACGAGTGTTTTGCACACACGAGCTGCGTCGGCCCAGCGTTCAGCGCGCGCGTAAAGGGTGGCGAGCCGCTGGTTGAGAGCCACGTCGTGCGGGGCTAACGGGAGCGCTGCTTCCAACGGCGGGATGGCCTTGGATGGCACGTTATAGGAAACGAACAGTTCAGCATCTGTAAGCGCGGATTCGATTGCTGTCTCTGTTGGCGGATCATATTTCTGCTGGACGACCGTGTTGCCTTCGTCCAGCTCTTCCACCATGAAAGCTTGCGCGGCCTCTTCCGGACTCAGGATGCGCGAAGCAGAATCCTCGCCCAGCTTAGCGAGCATCTGGCGGTAGTTCTGCGCGTGCAGGCTGTTTTCGGGTTCGATTTCAGACAGCTTCTTGTAGAGGTCGCGCGCGTCAGAGTACTGGCCTTTCTTGGCGAAGGCGTTCGCCTGCATCTCCAGGACTTCGGCGCTGGGCGCAGCTTCGGCCGTGCCTCCCATCAAACGATTGAGGCTGGTGAGCGCCTCCGGATTATCTTTGACTCGCTCGAGCAGCGGGCGCACGATGTCCTGCGCTGCCTTGGGACTACCGCCGAACAGACGGTCAGCGTTGTGCTCCAGCAGCCGCACCGCGTCGCTCACGCGATGGCTGCTGACGAACCAGTCCGCCAGCCCTGTGATTCCACTGGGATCCTTGTGCAGAACCAGGAGTTTGCTGGCTGCCTTCTCAGCTCTTTCGGCGTCGCCCGACTGTGTGGCTGCGCGGAGCAAGGCCCGCAGGCCTTCCGGCTTGGCATCAAGGTCAGGAACCTGATCGAGATAATGTGCGGCGTTCAGGTGGTCGCCGGAATCTGCCGCGATCATGCCGCGCAGCATGAGCGCTGCCGAATTTGTGGGATCGAGCGTGATCACCTTTTTCAGCGCTTCACTGGCTGAGTCAAACTGGCCGCGAGCGTAGAGGGACTCCGCCGCGGTGTAGTAGATGTTGCGCGCGTCTTCGCGCTTGCCCAGCTTTACGTAAAGTTCCGCCAACCGCGCCTGCGTGGTGGTGTTCTCAGGGTCGAGCTCCAGGATGCGCTGCATGATCCGCGCAGCCTGCGTGTGGTCGCCCGATCGCAGATAGCCTTCCGCGATGTGCATGTACTGGACACGCGCGTCGTTGTAGAGGCCCTGCTGGGTGTAGAGCTCCGCCAGCTTGGTGATGATCTCGTTGTTGTTGGGCGAAAGCTTGCTCAGCTTCTTGTAGATTGCGATCGCCTTCACCGTGAAGCCGTTGTGCGCGTACTGGTCGCCAACCTTCCTGAAGTACATGGCAGCGTGCTCGTTCTGGTTGAGCCGGGCGTAGAGGTCGCCGATAGTGTTCAGGACGGTGAGGTCTTTGGGGTCTTCCTTCGCGATCTTCTCGTATTCGACAATTGCGTTCGGCAGCTTGCCCTGCTGGACAAACTTCTCCGCAGAGGCAAGTACCTTTGCTTTATTGAAGCCGAAACCAAGTGCCATAGTTAAATCATTGACCGCGCGTGCCTTGGGGAAAGGAGGAAACGGATCTCAAGGCGATTAGGGGCTAAAGTACCACAGAAAATCGGTTCTCCCCAACACGTGATGGTGAAACCTTGGTGCATGTCGGTTGTTTACCTTAAAGGTTCGGCATTTGTCACGAAACACTGGTAAAACCCCACGCTCCTCAAGAGAAAACGCCGGCTAGCTGCCGGCGTCTCGTGTCAGAGTTCTCACTCTACATGTGGAACGACTTCGCCACATCGTTGTAGATTACGAGTGCGGCGAAGAGTAGAAGGAAAACGAAGGCCGCCTGATAGACCCGCTCCTTGATCGTTTGGGATATGTCGCGGCGCATAATCCCTTCGATCAGCAGCATCAGCATGAGCCCGCCGTCAAGAATCGGGATCGGGAATAGGTTGAAGATCGCCAGGTTGAGGCTGATGATGGCCATCAACTCCATCAGGCTGGAGAAGCCCTCGCTGGCGGCGTCGCCGGAAGCCATCATGATCCCCACCGGGCCGCTGAACTGTTTAATCGTGTCGTCCGGACGGTGCACGAGGTTCCCCAGCAGCTTGAAAATAAGCAGCGAGTTATCCCGGCAGTATGCGATCGCCGCCGGGATTGCCTCCCGTAGCGGGAGTTGCTCCACCTGCATCGCCCCAATGCCCACGCGATACGTCCTGCCCGCCGACTTCGGCGCATCCAGAAGCTGGGGCGTAATCGGCAGCGTCTGCTCTTTTCCATCCCGGAGGATGGTCAAATTCATTGTCTTGTCTTTGGAGTCCTGCAGGATCTTGATCATGTCCTGCAGACCCTTGACTGGCTGTCCGTCCAGCGAGACCAGCGTGTCGCCGACTTTCACACCCGCCTGATCGGCAGGTTTTCCGGGTTCCACCGTCCCAACCACCGCGGGCAGTCTCAATCCGATGTCGCCCGCATGGCTCGGCCCCTTGGCCTCAGGCGTGACGGATACCTTCCTGAGCTGACCATCACGGCTCACTGTAAGTTCCAGTGGGTCTTTGGGGCTGATGACTTCGCGGGTAAGGAACTGCTCCCAATTAGGATTCTGAGCGTCCTGCACCTGAACGATCCTGTCGCCCTTCTGCAACCCGGCTTTTTCCGCCGGCGAGCCCGGCTGGATCCAGAGCACGTCCACCGGAGCATGCATCACCGCCGGGAACTCATGGTGGATTCGATAAACGGCACTGAGCACCACAACTGCCAGGATGATGTTCATCACCGGCCCCGCAATCGCGATCAGGAACCGCTGCCATCGCGGATGGCTCATGAACTCACCCGGATCCCCTGTGCGCTGCTCCATCGGGTTCTCGCCCGCCATCTTCACGTAGCCACCTAGCGGCAGCAGGCTGATCCGGTAATCCGTGTCTCCACGACGGAAGCCCCAGATCCGCTTGCCAAATCCAAGGCTGAAGACTTCCACCCGCACGTTGAACAGCTTGGCCACGGCGTAGTGCCCAAATTCGTGCACAAACACCAGAACGCCCAGGACAAACACCACGGCGCCTACATAAATGATCGGTTTACGAACCCATTCGGTTAGAGACGAGGCCATTAAGGCCGCGAAGGCTGGATGATACAAAAATTGCATAAATTACAGATTCTATTAATTGTAACCGCAAACGATCAGCCCTGCTACCGGGTGAGCTGCCTAGACCGATGCCGAGAGCTGCTGCCGGGCCTGGTCTCGCGCCTGCGCGTCAATCGCAAGCACCTCTTCTATAGATTCGGGACGCCGGTCCGCCGTTTCAGCCATCGTGCGTTCCACCACCCGAGCAATATCATTGAATCCGATCTCCCGGTTCAGGAACGCCGCCACCGCAACCTCGTCGGCTGCATTCAGGGCGATCGTCTTCGACCCACCCGCCTCCGCTGCTTCATAGGCCAGCCGCAGGCAGGGGAACTTTCCCAGATCGGGAGGGCAGAAGTCCAGTCTCTTCAGGTCCAGCACGTTGAACCGTAAGTTCGACGGGATGCGGTCCGGGTAGGTGAGCGCATACAGGATCGGCAGGCGCATGTCGGTGACCGAGAGCTGCGCCAGAATGCTCCCATCGTTGAACTCGACCATGGAGTGGATGGTGGACTGCGGATGCACAATCACATTCACCTGGGTCGGCGGCAGGTTAAACAGACGGCAGGCCTCGATCACCTCAAAGCCCTTGTTCATCAACGTGGCTGAGTCAATGGTGATGCGCCGCCCCATCTTCCATGTCGGGTGATTCAGCGCCTCTTCTACGGTAATGCTTTCGAACGCGGTTTTTGGGGTGTTTAAGAATGGCCCGCCGCTCGCCGTGAGCCACACCCGCTCCACTTCGTTCATTCGGCCGCCACGCAGGCATTGATGCACAGCGTTGTGCTCGCTGTCGATCGGAAGCAAAGGCTTGCCCTGCTTGCGCGCCGCGGCGGTGATCAACTCGCCTGCGGCGACCAGGCATTCCTTGTTCGCCAGACCAATTTCTTTACCGGCGCGCACCGCTTCGTAGGTCGCTTTCAATCCGGAGACGCCCACGATCGCGCTGACCACAAAATCAACTTCCGGATGCGTAGCGACTCGCACCGTCCCGGCCTGGCCGACCGCGACTTCAATGTGGCCGAATCCTTCGGCTTTCAGCGTGCGCGCCGCCTGCTCCGCATCTTTTTCGGACGCAAGCGATAAAACCTTCGGCTTCCAGCGACGTGCCTGTTCCAGCGCCGATTGGATATTCGATCCGGCCGCCATGGTGACCAGCTGAAACCGTTCAGGATTGTTCTCGATGACGTTGAGTGTGCTCTGGCCGATGGAGCCGGTCGAGCCAAGGATGGCAATTCGTTTCATTCAGAATTTTGGCTGGAGGAATCCGGTCAGATTCGCATAGTACCACACCACCGGAATGGCAAAGAGCAGCGCATCAATGCGATCGAGAATGCCTCCGTGCCCGGGCAGCAGCGTGCCGGAATCTTTCACACCAGCACCGCGCTTAAGCGCAGATTCGAAGAGGTCTCCAAACTGCGCGGCGACATTGGTGAAAATTCCAAGTAGTATCGCGTGAAAGATTGTTACATCCACTGTTCTGGATGGCGTATAGAACGTTACCGGCCCCATGCTGAAACCGAATCGGTCTGAGAACCAGCTGTTGATTTGCGTACCATAGTGCAGCACCACAGCAGCAACGATCACGCTTCCGATCACAGAAGCGACCGCGCCTTCCCAGCTCTTATTTGGACTCACGATAGGCGCAAGCTTGTGTCTCCCAATGCTGCGACCGACGTAATACGCGGCTATATCACCCGCCCAAACTGAGAACATGACTACGATGACCAAAATGCGCTCGACGAAATCGGCTCGCAACGCGATCAGGACTGAAAGCGAAACTCCGATGTAAAGAACCCCAAATGCTGACGAGGCAACCGACGCAAGTCCACCTTTGAGGTCCTTCCTGAATACAAGCAATGTTCCAAAAATTACCGGCAAGAGAAAACAAAGTATGGTGAAGCCGCGCTGCAGCCCGACCGCAGGGTAGTCATGATATCTACGAGGGTGGGATTGCCACTCAGATAGCACGAGGGTTCCGAGCAATACGATAATCGGAAGCAACGCGGCCACATAGGTCGCACACCTGAACGGCTTCACCTCCGCCGCTTCAGCAATACCCAGATACTCATGTAGCGCCAGCCAGATGATCCCCGCCACCGCCAGCGCAAAGAGCCACAGTGGTGCCTTGAACACAATCAGCAGCACCAGCGGAATCAGTACCACCGCAGTCAGGACTCTCTTCATTTCGCGTGGGAATGCGAGGGAGCTTTGGGATGCGTGCCGTTCAGCACCGGTTCATTCAGTCCGCCGTAGCGGCGCTCGCGCTTCTGAAATTCCTGGATCGCTTCCAGCAGGTGCAGCCCGCGGAAGTCTGGCCAGAGCGTCTTGGTCACGTAAATCTCGGCGTAGGCCGCCTGCCACAGCAGGAAATTGCTCAGCCGCATCTCCCCGCTCGTGCGGATCACCAAGTCAAGCTCCGGCAGGCTGCTGGTGTAGAGATGCTGGTTGATCAGGTCTTCGTCGATCTTCAGGTGCTCGATGCCGCCGTTATTCGCCGCCGCGTTCACAATCGCCTTAAACGCGTCAACGATTTCCGATCGCGAGCCATAGTTCAGTGCCAGCGTCAGAACCATGCCGGTGTTACGCGAGGTCTGCTCCTTTGCCCATGCCATGCGCTCCTGCACTTCCTGCGGCAGCAGGTGCACCCGTCCAATGAATTGCAGCCGGATGTTGTTGCGCTGCATCAGGTCCAGCTCGTTCTTGAGGTAACGGTGCAGCAGCTTCATCAGGAAGCTGATCTCGCTCGGCGGCCGGCGCAGAAAATTTTCAGCAGAAAACGCATAAAGCGTCACGGCCGGAAGGTGAATGCGCGCCGCCGTCTCAATGACGTACCGTACAGACTCCACCCCCCGCCGATGCCCGGCGATGCGCGGCAGGTGGCGGCGCTTGGCCCAGCGGCCGTTGCCGTCCATGATGATGGCCACATGTTTGGGGAA
>DATAEJ010000265.1:0-4530 GCA_036258095.1 Candidatus Angelobacter sp.
CAAGAACTGGCGACGCAGAAGTTGCTGCCAGAAGCCGATCTCCGGGCTCTTCTGCGCATGCCAGACAAGAATCGCGTGGCCAGGCTCCCCATCGTAATCGCGCTGGTCTACATGATGATCCTGGACGTGGTTCGCGTGTTCCGCGTAGCCCGGCTGCGCCGGAGTGCCCTGAGCCTTGGCCAGTCTCTTTCGACTCTCGGGGGCTTCATGCCGACCCGTCATCGTGAGCTGGAAAAAGCCATTCGCGCGGCGGCGGATGAAGCCGCGCTCCTGAAGCGCGTTCTATTCCTCTCCCGTTCCCAGAAGGTATTCCATCTTTGGCACGTTGTGCACAAGCCTTTCAGTTATGCTTTTGCAGTACTGGCTCTGCTGCATATCACGCTCCAATTCGTGCTGGGATATTTCTGAGGTATGGATACACTCATTACGTACGGCATCGGCGGGATTATCTGTTTTTTCTTTCTGATGATCTATCTCCGAAGCCTGAAGAAGCGCGAGGCTCGCGCCCGCGAGGCCGCCGAGAAGGGCAAGCTATTTTCCGAAGGGCCCAAAGCACAGCACCCGCACATCGATAGTAATTACTGCATTGGCTGCGCCACCTGCACCAGCGTCTGTCCCGAAGGCGACGTGCTCGCCATGATCGGCGGCAAGGCGGTCATTGTGAACGGCCACAAGTGCATCGGGCACGGCTTATGCGCAGACGCCTGTCCCGTGGGCGCCATCACCATGGTGATGGCGAGCCCCAGCATGGCCGTTGACATGCCCACCTTGAACCCTGAATACGAAACCACGGTTCCGAATCTTTTCATCGTGGGCGAGCTTGGCGGGTTGGCGCTGATCAAGAACCAAGTCAACCAGGGGCGCGATTGCGTCGATAACATTGCTTCCCGCCTGAAACAGCCAGGGTTTCCGCGGCCCGCCGAGGGCGTGCACGACCTTATCGTCATTGGCGCCGGACCGGCGGGCATCAGCGCATCTCTGCGCGCCATTGAGCATAAGCTTAAATATCTCACCATCGAGCGAGATGAAATCGGCGGGACGGTGGCCAAGTATCCCCGACAGAAACTGGTGATGACGAGCCCGGTGGAATTTCCCATGTACGGCAAGTTCAAGAAGATGCAGCTGTCGAAAGAGAACCTGCTGGCCTTTTGGGACATGATCCTCAACCGCTCCGACTTCAACGTGACCACGGGCGAGAAAGTCGAGGACGTGCAGAAAGACGATCAAGGTATTTTCACGGTGACTACAACCAGCAACCAATATCGATCTCGCGCCGTGATCCTGGCCCTGGGCCGTGCGGGCGAACCACGCAAGCTCGGCGTCAAAGGGGAAGATCTTCCGAAAGTGATGTACCGCCTGATCGAGGCTGACCATTACATCAATAAGAAAATTCTGGTCATCGGCGGCGGCGACAGCGCCGTAGAAGCTGCCATGGGACTAGCCCACCAGGTCGGCAATCAGGTGACTCTCTCCTATCGCAGCGAGCGCTTCAGCCGCATCAAGGAGCGCAATGCCATACGTATTGACGAGTGCGCGCGGTCCGGCAAGATCAAAGTGCTCTTCAATTCAAACCCGCTGGAATTCACGCCGCAGTCAGTGATCCTTGATGTGGCCGGAGTGAAGCAGGAAATTCCGAATGATTTTGTATGGATCTTTGCCGGAGGCACTCCGCCTAATGCCTTCCTGAAAAAGATCGGGGTAGGCTTCGGAGCACAGGATGTCACGCTTCAGGCCAGCAAAGCTGCCAAGCAGGCCGACGCCGAACGTAAACAGCTCGCCGAGGCCGCGACCACAGTACGGTAGCGTTTACGGGCTGTCGTAAAATGAGCGCTTGCCGCTGCTCGATCTCACCAAACTCGTAGTCGTCATGGTACGTCCGCGCAACCCGCTGAACATCGGCGCGGCGGCGCGCGCGATGAGCAATTTCGGATCGCGCCATCTACGAGTCGTGAATCCCTTTCGCCTCGCCTTCCGCGAGGCGCGCTCTGCCGTCGGCGGCTCCGCGGTGCTCAAGAATGCCGAAGAGTTCGATTCTGTTGCTGATGCCGTTGCCGATTGTGCGCTGGTCGTTGGAACTACTGCCATCCGAGATCGAAAGCTGGACCCTCCACCCAAGATGCTGGATGGGAATTCGGCGAACATCATCCACTCCATCCTGAAGCAGGGCCGGGTAGCGCTGCTGTTTGGCTCCGAGAAGATCGGGTTGACCAACGATGACTTCAGCTACTGCCACTGGCTGATGACCATCCGCACGCATTCGCAGAATATCTCGATGAACCTGGGACAGGCTGTGGCCGTCTGCCTTTATGAGCTCGCGAGGGAAGCTGGATCCGCAGCACCCGCCGAAAAGCGGGAACTCCCATCCGCGGAACAGCTCGAGCACATCGCCAAAGGCCTGCTCGAAGCGCTGCACATCAGCGGTTACGTAAAGCCCGGAACCGACAAGATGTTCGAAAAGAAAGCGCGCCAGCTGATTTTAAAGATGAACCTTGAGGCCTACGACGCGAAACTTTTTCTGGGAATGCTCCGGCAGATCCTCTGGAAGCTGCGGCAATCGAAAAAAGCTAGCGGCTGACGGGCTGGGAAGAGGCATCCACGCCGCTTCGACGGAAATAAAAACTCACCAGCCATGCCGCGCTGTCTGCTTGCGGAGCAAACTGCCACTGCTCCGCGGCTTTCATAGCCTTCTGCGCAAAATACTGGCTGGAGCCAGTGGTCTTGAACTTGGCCGCCACCACCTTGCCGGCGGGGCTGACGTCCACGTGCACCGTTACTTTAATCGTTCCGTGGATCGTGTTTCTAGCGCTCTTGGGAATGTCGGGCATGACGCGGTGCGTCACTTGTCCGCTCGCGGCGGGGATATTGCGCGCGGGAGCAGCGGGAGTAGTATTCGGCTGCCTGGACGGTCCCGGGGGCCCAGCTGAGGGCTTATTGTCGACCACGGCCGGCGCCGCTGTGTCAGGATTTGAGGGCTGTGCATTATTTCCGCGGGAATGCATCAGCGCGAAGATGACAATAATGGCTACGACCGCGCCCCCGAGCGCGATGATCGGTGTTCTTTTGACGCTGGATACGCGCGTCGTTGCAGATGCCTGAGACGCAGGGACTGGCGAGATAGACGTGGGCTTGGCGGGCGTAGGCGCGGGCTTGCTTGCTGCGGCAACCGGGACTGCGCCGGGCTGCATTTTCGCTTGCACTTGCGGCAGGGTGGCCCGGCGTTTCGGATCCAGTTGCAAGCAATCGCGCGCAATGCTGCGATAGGGCTCCGCAATGGTTTCCGGGAGGCTTTGTTTGCCCGGAGCAGCTTGTTCAGCAAGCGCAACGTTCTGCGTAATGGCTGCTACCAGAGTCACGCCCAGCGACCAGACGTCACTGGCAGGCGACAAGACTCCTGCGGCCGTTTCCGGGGCGTCATAAACGTCACGCCGCCGTGCCGAGCCCGTTTCCGCCAGGGGCGTGATCTGGTCCGCCGAAAGCTTCAGCTGATTGCCCACCGCCAGAATATTCGATGGCTTGATGCGGCTGTGCACCATGCCCCTGCCATGGAGATAGGACACCGCATCCAGCACGGGTGGAAGCAGGTCGGAGACTTCGTCGGGCGACAGCGCGCGCTCAGGCAGGATCTGTGACAAATCCTCGTCCGCCAGTTCCATGACCACGTAAATGAATGAGTCCGACTCGATTTGGCCGCGGCCCGCCTCGAAAATCCGGATCAGATGCGGATGCGAAAGCTTGATGGCCGCGCGGATGCGTAACAGTTCCTGCTCAGCGGCGCCCGGCTCCACAGCGATCAGCTTGATCGCGGCTTTGGCCGCTCCCGGCCGCTCCGTGCTGAACACCGCACTGTGATTCGAGCCGCCAAGAAACTGTCGCAGCGGAAATTTGCCCGCCACCGAGCGGCCTTCCCAAATTTTCCACGATTCCGGTTTGCTCATGAGCGCTTCCGCGAATCCATCATTCTATGCCATCACCCTGAGGATGGCATATCCGGAGGTTTGCGAAAGCGCTCTTTCTTTAGCTCTTCAGCGGCTCTTGTAGCTGAAGGTCACCTTCGTGGCCTCGTCCAGCACCAGAGGCCGCACGAAGGCGAACGACGTTCCCGCACGGGGCACGTCCACCGGCACCGGCAGTACGCCAGCGACGCGCTTCTGCAGGTTGAGAACATTGGCGGAGACACTCTGCTGCGCAACCGGTGCAGCCGGGGGCAGATTACCGTTCATTTGCCCGTACAGGGTCAGATCCGTTGTATGTAGTGGTCCGCCGAGGACTGAGGGCGCTGCCTGTATCTGAGCCGCCTCTGTAGACACCTCGATGGTTTCGTTCGTGTTGGCGACGCTCAGCGGGAAACTGTAGAGCGAAGGCTGGCTCGCATGGTAGTTCAACTCGAAGATGCTGGTTCTGAAGCCTGGCATCTCGACCTTCGCTTTGAATCTTCCGGACGGCATACTTCCGACAACAAAGCGCCCACTCGAATCGCTCGCGACGCTTTGGCTGGAACCATCGCTGGAGCTAATCGTCACCCGAGCGTTG
>DATAEJ010000266.1:0-4808 GCA_036258095.1 Candidatus Angelobacter sp.
GCTCCTCGTCCGAAAACCCGGAAGTGATTACACCTTCCGGATCCGTGCCTCCGGTCATGCTTGAATCGCGCTGCCCGAAATGCCCCGAAATACCATCGCTTGATCTCGCTCTTTTTGCGCCCTGCTCTAAAGTGGCCTCCGTGGCCCTCTCTGGGCATCTATTGCAATCTCCCCTCTGAAGGAACCATCCCGAACCGAGGCCGAGGCTTTGCTGAGGCCGCAGCGTGAGGGACCGGCTCCGCTGCAGGTTCGCGTGTGCCGAGATTACCTCGTGGCGGGAAAGAGTGTTTGGGAAAGCTGAAATAGATGTCCATGCCGCTCTCAAACAAAAGCGTTTGGGCCCACGGCACATCCGGTGTATGGCATTCAGACGTATGTTGCGTAATGCGCACCGCTGTTCTTTTCCCGCAACTTGGCTTATCTTTGTCCATCCGGAGAACCTCAATGTCCCTATTCACCCGATTTGTCTCAGCCTCTCTCTGCCTCTGCCTGACCGGTCCTTTCACCTTCGCGCAGACAGCCGCCGTTCCTGACATCACGGACCGCATACGCGCGGAAGAAAAAGACCATTCGCAGATCATGCACACCATGCACTATCTGGCCGACGTCTATGGTCCGCGGCTGACCGGCTCGCCAAATCACAAAGCCGCGGCGGAGTGGGCGCTCAAGCAGATGACAGAATGGGGCTTCCAGAACGCGCATCTCGAGCCCTGGGACTTCGGCCATCCGGGTTGGGCAAACGTGCGCGCCAGCGGCTACGTGCTCTCGCCGATTCACGACCGCCTCGATTTTCGCGTTCTGGCCTGGACGCCGAGCACCAATGGAACGCTGACCGCGCAGGCCGTGCAGCTTGTTCCGCCGGAGAAGCCAAACAAAGAGCAACTGGCTTCGTACCTTGATTCCATGAAGAACAAGGTGAAAGGAAAAGTTGTTCTGGTGGGAAAGGGCGAGCCGGTGGCTGTGGTCATCGATGTTCCGCCACGCCGACTGGAAGACAAGCAGGTAGCCGAGCGATTCGATCCCAAGAACCCCAATGCAGGGCAATTCGGTCTCCGTAATGCGGCTCAACAGCAGAACCAGGATCCGCCGGGAACGCTGAAACCGAACGAAATCAACCAGCAGATTGATGAATTTCTGCTGGCGAATGGCGCCGTGGTCCGCGCTAACGATGCGCATATGACCAACGGCCATATCCGCGCCTTTAACAACCGCACGTTTGACACCACCAAAGTCGTGCCCACGGTAGTCCTGCGTAACGAAGACTTTGGCCGCATCACGCGCATCCTGGGCGACGGGACGCCGGTACAGTTGGAGTTCGCAATCCAGAACCAGACCTTTCCGGAAGGGAAGACTTCCTACAACACCATCGCCGAAATTCCGGGCACGGATAAGAAGGATGAAATCGTGATGCTCGGTGGTCATCTTGATTCATGGCACTCCGCCACCGGAGCAACCGACAACGCCATTGGCTGCGCCGTCATGATGGAAGCGGCGCGGATCCTGAAGTCACTGGGCGTGCAGCCTCGGCGCACTATCCGGGTAGCCCTGTGGAGTGGGGAAGAGCAGGGATTGCTCGGCTCACAGGCATATGTAAAAGAGCATTTCGGCACCTTCGAAGAGCCCAAGCCGGAATTTGCGAAGCTGGACGCGTATTTGAATGTTGATTCTGGGACAGGGCGCGTGCGCGGCCTTTCAGTCTTCGGTCCCGCGACTGACGGCGACATTGTCCGGGCCGCTGTAGCACCGCTGTTTGATCTGGGCGTCTTCGGTGCCATTACGAGCAATAGCCGCCGTGTGGGTGGAACGGATTCCACGTCCTTCTCGCATGCCGGGCTTCCGGGAATCGGCATGGGCCAGGACCCGATTGAGTACTTCAGCGATACATGGCATACCAACCTCGACACCTACGAGCGGATCATTCCGGAAGACGCGCAGAAGGCGGCGATGGTAGCTGCGGCAACGATTTATCAGCTGGCGATGCGCGATGAGATGCTGCCGCGCTTCACCAAAGCCGACATGCCGCCAATGCCCGAACCGGAAACACCCGGTGCGACACCGGCAACTCCGGTTCGAACCGCAGGCGCACCGGCTCAGAGCGGAACTCCTGCGCAAACCGGGTCTCCATCCACCACTCCCGGAAAACCGAATGCTGAACCGGCGAAACCTGGTACGGCTCCGGCTCAGCCAGGAACCACCGGCCCGGCGCCGAGAAAGTAAAGCTCGGAGGCGACGAAAGTGCGGTGGTAGAAACCGATAACGCCGCTACCAGTTTCGGTTTCCCGATTACGGTGATCACGCGCGATTACGACGATCTGTGCCCCAGGGTCTTGCTGTCCGATTACGGCGATTACGGCGATCACACGCGATTACGACGATCGCTACGTGCGATCTCGCGCGATTACGGCGATTGTTGTAATCTTTCTGTTCCCAAGGAGCCTCATCACTGATGAATTCTTCGCGTCGTCGTTTCCTTCAGACTGCCGGACTTGTAACCACTGCCGCGGTCGCTCAGCCTTCCTCTCTGCTTACTGCTCAGGATGCCGCAAGTGAAAAGAACCTGCCTGAGCCGATTGCAAAGCTGAGATCGCGCAAGTCAGAAGCAACTCCGATTACGCCCGAGGAACGCCAGCAGCGGCTCCAGCGTGCCCGCGAGTTGATGGCGGAGAAGAAACTCGATGCCATCATGCTGAGCGGAGGAACGTCACTCGTTTACTTTTCCGGAATCCACTGGTGGCTGAGCGAGCGGCTGTTTGCCATGATCGTGCCGGCGAAAGGGAAGCCGTTTTACGTCAGTCCGGCTTTTGAAGAAGATCGCGCCCGCGAGCAGATCGTTATGGGCATGGGACAGCAAGATGCTGAAGTGCGCACCTGGCAGGAAGATGAGAGCCCGTATCAGCGAGTGGCACAGGGGCTCAAAGATCGCGGTGTGACGGCCGGAAGGCTCGGAATGGAAGAGACGGTGAATTACGTCTTCGCTGCCGGTGTCGCCGAAGCCGCACCGGCGCTGCACATCACCAGCGCGACGCCCGTGACCGCAGGATGCCGCATGATCAAGAGCAAGCACGAGCTCGCGTTGATGAAGCTGGCGAATGAGGTGACGCTCGCGGCGTACGAGGCGGCGTATCGGTCCACGAAAGAAGGAATGACGCAGCGCGACTTTGCCCAGATGGTGTCGCAGGCGCACGACCGCCAGGGATTTCAAGGTGGAGCAGGCGTGCAGGTAGGAGAGAACTCCGCTCTTCCGCACGGTTCAGCCAAACCACAGGTCATTCGCGAGGGAACGATTCTGCTGATGGACGGCGGTTGCAAAGTGGAAGGCTACGAATCCGATATCAGCCGCACGGTCGTCCTGGGTAAGCCGAGTGACAAGATGAAGAAGGTGTTCGACATTGTGCAAAAGGCACAATCAACCGCATTGGCGACTGCCAAACCCGGCGTGCAGTGCCAGGCTGTCGATGCTGCTGCTCGTAAAGTTATCTCAGATGCCGGATACGGTCCTGATTACAACCATTTCACCCATCGCGTTGGGCACGGAATTGGGATGGACGGGCATGAATGGCCTTACCTTGTCCGCGGCAACACGCTTCCGCTGGCGCCGAACATGTGTTTCAGCGACGAACCTGGCATCTACATCCGAGGCGAATTCGGCGTGCGCTTGGAAGACGACATGCACATCACGGAAAATGGCGCGGAGCTGTTCACGCCCTCAAGCCCGAGTCTCGAGGAGCCGTTCGGAAAAGCCTGACTAGATCGCCGGAATCGCGCGGAATCGCTAAAGTCGAAAACCAAACCCGAGAAGTTTATCCTCGAGCTGTATTACGAGAAGCGGTAAAGATTGCTACGAGCTCTGTTGCTTCTGCAACTAGGTTTTGAAGCTTTGCCGGCTTGACGAGACCGCTTTCGCTGAGCATCTCTAGCCAGAACACCGTCTCGTCGGCCTCCTCAACAACGACCCCGATTTTTGCAATGAACTCTGCCTTTGAACGGGACCTGCCGGCCGCTCGGTAATTTGCCGCCATCCCTGTGGCAGATCTCAATACCTGCTGCGCGATAACGTTGGCTTCACGAGTCCTGGGCATCGCTTGAGACATACGAATGATCCTCAAGGCGAATGCCTTCGCTCGATTACGAAGCTCGTCATGTTTGCTGGCGATCATCTGCAGCCCGGAGTGCTGATTTGTGGATTTTCAGATTCCGTGCGATTCCGTGCGATTGCGGCGATTCCGTGCGATCATTTCAGCGCATTCGCGATAAACGCCCCCACATCTTTCTTCAGCGCTGCCAAAGACTCATCCGCGATGTACATCATGTGTCCGGCAGGGAAATAGCCCAGCGAGATTCGTGCGTGCTGGTTCTTGTCCAGACCCATGTGGTTGATGGTGTACTGCGTGCCGAAGTAAGGCGTGGCGAGATCGAAATATCCCGAGCCGATGAAGAGCTTCATGAACGGATTCTTGTCGAACGCGTCTTTCAAGGCGCGCGCCGTATCAGGAAATCCGCCGCGCTGAACGCCCCAATCCCACTCGTCGAAACGGAAGCCGCCGCCGAGGATGTAATACTCAAGGTCCGATTTGTACCCGAGTTCCGTGCGCACATACTGGTTGAACATCGCGGTGTACGGCGGACGAATGGCGCTCATGCTGGGATCGAAGCCCGCGGTTTCTGATACTCCTGAGCGATCGCTGCCGGTGAAGCGGCTGTCCAGACGGCCGACGGTCTTTCGCTGGTCGCGGAGAAGTTCCTTGGTGAAGTGCGGTTCGTCTACGCGAAGATCGCTGTTCTCGATGTAATTCTTGCTGAGGCCGGTG
>DATAEJ010000267.1:0-3475 GCA_036258095.1 Candidatus Angelobacter sp.
TAGACAAGCAGTGGTCGAGCCGGTCTTTGGAGTACTGAAAGCCCAACGAGGAATGCAGCAGTTCCGCAGGCGTGGTTTGAACGCTGTTACAACCGAATGGATGGTCGCCTCCATCGCCTACAACATCCGACGCATGCTCACAGCCTGAAACCAGAACCACACCTTGCCCCACCCTGTGTTCACTGATGCCCCCTTGAGCTATGACACAGACTCCGGCGGGACGTTCCGATTGATCCCGACCTCATCCGCGATATCGATGGCCCAATCGTCACCAACTTGATCCCAACCTGCTCCCGATTTGTCAGATCCTGGCTTTTTCATGCCATTCTCGCTCGCCAGCGCCCCAGTTTAGCCGATTTCCGCTGCACGAATCAACAGCGAAAAACTGACGCCATTGCAAAGCTGTCATGGCTTGAGTCAGCGACCCTGAACCTCTGCCGCCCTTCGAAGTTTTCGGCTCAGCGATCCTGAATCCGCCGCGATGAACAGCGAATCCAATTTCCACCGCTCATCGCGGGCTGCACGCCTGCTTATTTTTGGCGGTATATGATTGATAGCTAAGCTATATTTCAACTGAAAGGGTTTTCATGCCACGCTACGAGTACCGCAATCTCGGTCCGATTCCAGCGGCCGAGAAGACATTTCTGGACTGGATCCAGAAGCTCGACCAGGAGTTTTCGAACCGTGACGTCGAGCACCGCTGTACCGTAGTCCGCAATGCCCTGCACGAGATTTATCTTGGACGACCCTGGTCAGAGCCCGGACCGGACACGCCGCTGGCCGTCCGCGCGCAAATTCATAACTTTGATCCGCGCAACGCCACACTCGAGCCCGAGTACTACGGTGACGTGGACGGGGAGAAATATGCCGAGCGCAAGCCGCTGATCTGGTTCTGGATGATGTTTGACCGTTCTCCGCTGGGCCTGAACCACTGGCTTGGCTATCGCGTGCGCTACATGCTGGCGCAGCACATCTTTAAATTCGTGGGCAAGAACGTGAAGATCTTCCACGGCGTGGAATTTTCCTACGGCTACAACCTCACGGTGGAAGATAACTGCACCATCCACAAGTATGTGCTGCTGGACGATCGCGGAGAGATTGTGATCCACGAGGGGAGTTCGATTTCCGACTACGCCAACGTGTACTCGCACGAGCACGATCTGAACGACGGCATGATCGTGACCAATGAAAAGACAGAGATCGGCCCGCGGGCGCGCGTCACCTATCACGCCACTGTGATGAGCGGTGTAAAGGTGGAGGAGCACGGGCTTCTGGGATCCATGGGGGTAGCAACAAAAGACATTCCGCCCTATACCATTTCCGTCGGCATCCCGGCCAAGCCAGTGAAGGTGAAGTCGATTGCGCCGCAGCCCGCTGGAGTGGGAAAGGGATCCAAGTAGCTGCAACGGCATCATGCGTAGGATGCACACATTATCAAGAGCTGTTCGGATTGCAGGTTATGGGACTTTGCTGATTGCCACTTCCCTCGCGGCAATGGGCCAGCCGAAAAACTCTCCGCAATGCCAGATCAGCTATGAGAACAGCAACCAAACCGATTACGGACCGCTTGAACTGAAACTGGTGAGCGGAACGGTTGTTCATGGAAAACAGGGTGCCATCGCTGGAGTTTGCGTGGGGATTTTTGGCGAAAACGACCATGAGCTCATCGCCAGCGCCGTTACTGATGAGCACGGCAGTTTCGCTTTCCCGAAAATTCAGCCTGGTTCCTACAGATTCGTTGTAATAGCGGAAGGTTTATGTCCCGCGAATGTGCCGCTGAGACTGAATGCGCGCACCAGGAGCAATGGCGTATTGCAGGTGGTGATGAAGCTAAGAGGAATTGACGATTGCAGTTTCGGCAAACTCATCAGCCCGGTAAAACACTCGCGAAAGACCATGCGCACGCGCTCAGCTGGCCAGGATTCTGCGTGATAACATCAAAATGAATTCAACGTAAGCCATTCTCTGCCTGCTGAATAATGACCGAACTGCCT
This sequence comes from Candidatus Angelobacter sp., assembly GCA_036258095.1. Taxonomy (GTDB): domain Bacteria; phylum Acidobacteriota; class Terriglobia; order Terriglobales; family Acidobacteriaceae; genus Angelobacter. The sequence continues at coordinate 1,995 of DATAEJ010000267.1, forward strand.
CAAAATCAACGCTCTCGCGTGCTCAGCGGCATGCGTCCCACCGGTAAGCTCCACCTCGGCAATTACGTGGGAGCCCTGCAGAACTGGGTCAAGCTCCAGCACACGCATCATTGTTTCTTTTTCGTTGCCGACTGGCACGCGCTGACCACCGACTACGAAGACACGTCGCGTGTGGCCGATAACAGCGTGGAAGTGCTGCTGGACTGGCTGGGAGCGGGCCTCGATCCCAAGCTCTGCACCATGTTCGTACAGTCGCACGTGCGGCAGCATGCGGAATTGCACGTCCTGTTCTCGATGGTGACGCCGCTCAGCTGGCTGGAACGCGTGCCGACGTATAAAGAACAGCAGCAGAACCTGGCCACAAAGGACCTTGCAACCTACGGTTTTCTTGGCTACCCGCTGCTTCAGGCGGCGGACATCCTTATATATCAGGCCGATTTCGTTCCCGTGGGCGAAGACCAGGTGGCGCACGTTGAACTGACGCGTGAGGTGGCGCGGCGCTTCAACCACTTTTACTCCAAAAACCGGCCAGCGAATTCGCCGCTCATCAAAGAACCGCAGGTCCTACTCACCAAGACACCGAAGCTGCTGGGGCTTGATGGCCGGAAGATGTCAAAGTCATACGGCAACTCTATCCTGCTGAGTGAAGAGGCTGATTCGCTGGCGAAGAAGATCCACGACAGCGTAACCGATCGCCCTGCGCTCACGGACAAAGGCAATCCCGATCGTTGTCCAGTCGGCAACCTGCATCAGATTTTCAGTCCACCCGACCGCCTGGCTTATATCACCGAGGGCTGTACGCAGGCGACGATCCGCTGCGTGGATTGTAAGGCCCTGGCGGTCGAGAGCACGGAGGCGCACCTGAAGCCGATCCGCGAACGCCGCAAGCAGTTTGCCGCGCAGCCGGAGCTGGTGCGCAGCATTGTGGAGCAAGGTGAACGCCAGGCCCACGAGGCCGCAGAAGCCACAATGCGCGAAGTACGCGATGCAGTAGGGCTGTTCCGCACAAGCTCGTTGAAGGAACACATTCCGGTTCAGACTGGGCCGGAAAGGCTGCGCGTGCCCGCGATTGATGAAAGTGCGACGGCAGACGAACGGTACGACGCCCAAACCGCGGAGTGGTTTGAAAAAGTTACTAGGCAGTTCCCTTTGCGGAAAGACAAGCCTCGCACCTATATCACGCGCAAGGGACGGAAGGTGGGAATTCAAACAGCCGCAGAAGCGAATGGCGCATGGGAATTCCGTTTCGCCGACCGGCCGTTGAATGTCCTCACGCTACTGGCGCAGGATAGCGCTCGTTATCTGCACGACTATGTGCTGCCCCCGAAGCTGGTGCAGCAACACTGGAAGCAGTTCGAGCGCGTGAATGGCGATGTGGTTGTGCGTTTAAAAAAGGTCGCCAAAGGAGATGTTGTTCTGGAATCCTCGGATGGTGAGATTGCGGTTCAGCAGTTCGAAGGCGACTACGACGAGTTGCAGTA
>DATAEJ010000268.1:0-4713 GCA_036258095.1 Candidatus Angelobacter sp.
ACGCTGGATTTCCACATTCCCTCAGCGACGGCTGCTACTATCTACCGGTTCTCAAGCAGAACCAAAACCTCAACCCGGGCTCCAAAAAGTGTCAACTATGTGCCCGGTATAAAGTGTCAACTTTGTCCCCGGTCGCACAAACCGTGTGAGCCGATTGATCTCGTTTGTGAGACAGCTTCTAATCACTAATTACTAAACACCTCAATGAAAACGATCACTTTGTACCGGCCGGTGGGCGAAAAAGAACTCAACCTGATTGAAGCCAGCGGCTGGAAAGAGTTCCCGCCGCGCCTTCCCGATCAGCCGATTTTTTATCCGGTGCTCAATCGTGAATACGCTGAGCAGATTGCGCGAGACTGGAACACGCGCGACGAGCGTTCCGGCTTTGTGGGCCACGTGCTTGAGTTCGATGTGGATGCTGACTATCTGACGGGCTTTGAGGTGCAGAAAGTGGGAGGAAGTCATCACCTCGAGTTTTGGATCCCAGCGGAACAGGTACGCGAGTTCAACGGAAGAATACTCGGCCAGATCCGCCTCGTCGCGACCTACAGGTCTTGAACCGGCTAGCTCCGACAACGATGAGCCGATTCTCCACTTCCTCTTCCGCCTTCAGTGGAATCGGTGATGGAAGAGATGCGCCCGGTCACCTGGGATCAACTAGAACATCCCCTCCGAACACCGCGTCTTTGAGCGTGCGCCAAAGGATGGTTGGATTCTTTTGCGCCTGCGAGATGCAGTAAGGCAGCCAGGCGTGACCGTAGGGCACATAAACGCGAACGGGAAGGTTCATCTCTCGTGCAGTGGCAAGCACCGCCTGTGACGGCAGACCATGCAACAGTTCCATCTCGCCCTGCGTACCCGCGCGCTCGAGTGATTTGAAGCATTCACGCGCCAGTGTGGGATTGTGTGATGCCACGGCAAGGCGCGGGATGTTTCCGGCCAGGCTCTTCACGAGCGCAAGAAATCCCGCATCGGGATCAAGTCCTGACTCGTCTGCCCATTGACCTTTCACGATCCGAATAGGCAGGTTTCGTTCGCGCGCCCAAACGGCATCACGCAGGCTGCGATGCCAGCGACCGGGAAGCGTAACACTCAAATTCGAGTAATGCGGTACTACCCGATCAATCAAAGCAAAGCTACGATCGACAGTTTCCGGCCCAAGGGAATCAAAATGGACGCGAACGTTCGCAGACATGGCACTTGCGAGCACTTCTTCGAGCAGGTCTCTTGAGTAGTCGAGAGCAGGCAACTTGATGGAGACATAACAATCGAGGGTACCGCCTGCCATACAGGAGATCGCCTGAAGGTAGGCATCAGCCACGCCTCTTGGCGCTTCATTCGCGGCGTCCCAATAGCCAATGGCAGCGGAATACCCCCGTGTGTGCAAACCGCAGGCAATCTTGAGAGCGTCATCCAGTTCAGGACCGGCGATATAGGCGCGCGCCGCGCGCTCGATCACGGGCCTTACCACGGTGGAGGCAAGTCTACGCAGGCTGCTCACTTCGAGTTCCCTTCCGCGCCCTGGCGATGATCGCCTTTTCAGACGCGCGCGCTTGGTGCGCTTCTTTCGCCTTGCGCCAGATTGTGCCCACAACGTCAGCTGCAGCGCCGCAGAGGCCATTCAATCCGGGTGCATACAAACGAAATGACACCGCCGGGTGACCCTCATCCGTCCACACTCGATTCCACGGTTCACGCTGGCCCATCATTTCGAAGTACTCAAGGCCACGATGGGCGGCATCTCGCAGGCTTTCCAACATCAGCAGCATGCCGGGTGAGCAGCGCGAGAAGCTCTCGTCATAACCCATCTTGAGAAGCCAGAAGCGACGGTTGAACTCGACTCCGAACTGGACCGCTACGGTTTCAGCCCCGATTCGCATCCGCAGAACACGGGCAATGCCTCTCGCCGCCGCCATGCGCGCGTAATTGCGGTAGAACCTTTGGAGGGCGGGGTTCATGGCGATCGCTCCGCCCGTCCTGCCTTTCCAATTGCGCGATTCCACTTCGTAGACCTCGTCCATCACTTCGTCGACATTTTCCGTGGTGGGTTCGGCAACAGGAAATGAAAGCGCGCCAAGTCTTTCCGCATTGCGGCGCGCGCGACGAAGATCCGATCTCCGGCCCGCATTCAGGTGTTCTTCGGGTTCCAGCCAGCTCTCATTGAGTTTCACAAACGGATGCGCAGGCATGGGGCGCGGGACACAGACCTGGCGGCGGGAAGATGAACGCATTTTTTCATTGAAGGCCGAGTCGCCATAAATATCCCGCAGGAACACCGGCTCTTTCAGCTGAAGGAGTGCACTTGCCAGACCAAAACACGATTGCTCATCTGCGTAGGCGCACATGGTGGGCTCGAATAACTCATGCCCCAGGCACTCAAGCCTTCGCTTTCCCGTGGGCTTCACCAGCGCTGCATACGCAGTAATCTCTTTTTCTCGGCGCACCGCAACGAGAAACGGAGTGCCGGATGGGAAGCTTTCCGCGGCTGCCCGCATCCACGCATAAGACTGCATGGGACAGGTAGCAAACTGATCCAGCGCCTCCCATTCGGGGACGATCTGTTCAAATGCGCGTGGCCCAGTGACGATAAAGGTCTCGAACTGCGCGGCATTGGCCTCCGCACGCGGCGAAATATCAGCGGGGCTGCTTTCTCCCCTTTCTGGACTGCTCAGTAGGGCCGATGACATCAAAACTTCTTCTCCGGTCGGCGTCCTGGGCCCGCGCGTTACACAGAATCAGCTGCAGGCTCCGGCAGCAGCAATCAGGGGAGGGATTGCCGCCAACTGTTGCGCCGACACGGTGTATATACGCACGCGCTGTACCAAAGAACTAAGGTTGGCGCCCATTCAGCAAGAACTTTGAACAGTTAAATGAACAACTTAGGAGAATGTGACCAAAACTCATTCATCGCAGCGTGCAAGCAGTTCCGCAGTATGCAGAAGATTGCACACTTCGGTGGAACTCCGAACCGGACAGGAGCTAGGCCGAACTTTTAACCGGGACTTCAGCGCCAGCGGTCAATTCCATTCCACCAGACGGTTTTGAGCCATTCCAAAAAGGTGGTTTTGGCCCATTCCCGGTGTCGCCACCATCGCATGCCGAAGACATCGGGATCATAGGCGGCAGCCATGGACCAGTGATATTGCGGAAGCTTTTTGCGAAAGATGGAAAGCGCCCGGCCGCTATGAAAGTCGCTGGTGACCAGAAGCACGCTCTTTGCGCCGATTGGCGCGAGACACTTCTGGACATAGGCTGTTTCGGTAATGGTGGAGTCCTGTGCGAACGGACAGACGCTCACCTGGGCAGCCATCTCACCGGCATCCTGCTTCAGGAAGGCTTCTGCATAAGCCGCCGGAGTCTTGCCGAAAAAGTGACTGTCAGCGGCGGCATCAACGAAAAGATGATGGCCATAGCCCTGACGTAGCAGTTCCATGCCGCGCGCATAGCGGGTGTCCATGGAGTCGCCTGCCAGGACCACGATGGCATCCGACCGTTCCGGTGAATCCGCAACGAGCAGGCGTCCCGCCAGGGCGGCGAACAATACGACGGCTACAAGAGGGACAATAATGAAGACAATTTTCTTTTTCATCAATAAATAAGTAAACGTGAGTAGCTTCCTGAGCCCATGGTATCAACTCAGCACTTCGAAGCCGGCGATACGAAGGTTTCGGCAGCTCTGTTCGGTACGACTGTGCAACTCTTTTCACTTTTCCTGTCCCATCCGACGTGCAGTCAGTCGGGGGTCTCGTGGTAAACGGTTGAACAGCAAAGATTTCTGCGTTCTGGCACAATAAACGGTTGCTTTGCACAGTTGGCAGCCCAAGTGCCAACATTCAGGGTGTTATGAAAACCATGGAATCTGTTTATACAGCGCAAGTGGAATCATTCCTTGCCCGGCTGGATAACCGCACAGCGCGGATCGGTGTCATCGGCCTCGGCTATGTGGGTTTGCCTCTGGTCCTGCTCTTGAGCGAGCAGAAGTTCCGCGTTACCGGCTTTGACATTGACGAGAAGAAAGTAACGACGCTCATGGCGGGCGGTTCTTACATCGTCCGCATTCCCGGCACGGAGATTGAAGCTGCCAAGGTTGCGGGGTTCACGGCAACCAGCGACTATTCGAAAATTTCAGAAATGGACGCGATCATTATCGCTGTCCCCACACCGCTCGATGACCATCACGAGCCTGACCTCAGCTTCATTGAAGCCACTGCTCGCGCTATTGCTCCGCATCTGCGCGCCGGCCAGCTTGTGTCGCTCGAGAGCACGACCTATCCCGGGACCACGGAAGAGCTGCTGATCCCAATCCTGGAAACGAACCCGAGTGGCCTGAAGGCAGCACGCGGAGATGACTTCGCTGAGAACACGTTCTTCGTCACGTTCTCTCCAGAACGCGAAGATCCAGGCAATGACACTGTGGCTCGCGCTGACATTCCCAAAGTTGTGGGCGGCCTGAACGCCGCCGCGACGGAGATCGGGCGCAAGCTTTACGGCAGCATTTTCCATCGCACAGTTCCGGTGTCTACGCCGGCCGCTGCGGAAATGACCAAGCTGCTCGAGAACATCTATCGCTGCGTGAACATCGCGCTGGTAAACGAGCTCAAGCTGCTCTCGCTGCGCATGGGCATCGACATCTGGGAAGTGATTAACGCGGCTTCCACCAAGCCATTCGGATTCCAGCCGTTTTATCCTGGACCTGGACTTGGCGGGCACTGC
>DATAEJ010000269.1:0-7651 GCA_036258095.1 Candidatus Angelobacter sp.
TGTCATACGCGATCACGCTCCGCTCGCCGATATGCCCTGCGACGTAACTCACTGTCTTGCGCAGGTTGTTCTCCACAATCTCCTGATCGGCCGTGAGCTCTGGAACCGCTCCGCGATGTACTGGACCCGGCATGCTGGTTAGGTACCGCACAGACACAAATAGAAGCGCGCAGAGAATCGCAAGGACAAGCAAAGCGCGGACCGCAAAAGTGGAGGCAGACATGAGCAACAGAGATTGTGCCCGGGAGTTATGGAACAGGCAAGACAGGATTACATCTTCTGCCCGTACGATGTCTCGAACTTCTTTCCCACAATTTGGTTCAAATGATGCTTGAGATGGGCGACGTAGTCTTCCGCAATGAAGCCGAGCGTCGCAGGCGGGTTGTTGCCGATGTTGCAGGTGACCTGCGCCGCAGATGCAGGAAGTACTGTAAGCACATGCGCCAGAAAACGGTTGTACGCGACCCACAACTCCACGAGAAAGCTCCAGTCCATTTCTGAAAACTTCTGCAGATCAACAAGCGGATCCTGATCGTAACCGGGAAACGTCAAGCCGCCCTGAAGCGTGGCGCGCACGAATCGCTGGTGATTGTTGCCGGCCGAATCCATGAGGTGGCCGAGAATTTCTTTCTTCGACCACTTCTTCGGCGCAGGACGAGTGGAGGTATCAGCATTGTTCAACGCCAGCAGCATCGGCTTGGCCTGCGCCACCGTGCGGCCGAGATCGGTAGCGGCGATAGCAAATGGGTTATTCAATCCCAAACTCCTTCCAGCGACGGTCCACCTGTTCTTTCGTCTTCTCGTTCATGAGGATCTCATCCGGCCACGGACGAGTGAAGCCTTCGGCCGGCCACTTACGCGTGGCATCGATTCCCATTTTCGATCCGAAGTTCGGCAGGCGTGAAGCGTGGTCCAGCGAATCAACCGGGCCAAGCGTGAACTGGATGTCGCGCTCCGGATCGATATTGTTGAAGACCTTCAGCACCACCTCGCCGATGTCCTGAACATTCACATCCTCATCCACCACCACAATGCATTTAGTGAACATGGCCTGGCCCAGCGCCCAGATCCCATTCATCACCTTGCGCGCGTGGCCCGGGTAAGACTTTCGGATCGAGACAATCATCAAATTGTGAAACACGCCTTCCACCGGCAGGTTCACATCCACGATTTCCGGAATGGTGAGCTTCATCAACGGCAGAAAGATTCGCTCCACCGCTTTGCCCATCCATGCGTCTTCCATCGGCGGCTTGCCCACAATGGTGGTGGCATAGATCGGGTTCTTGCGGTGCGTGATGCAGGTAACGTGCATAACCGGGTATTCATCTTCCAGCGAGTAGAAACCTGTGTGATCGCCGAACGGCCCTTCCGTTCGAAGCTCGTCCAGCTTTACGTAGCCTTCGATCACGATCTCTGCCGTGGCCGGCACTTCCAGATCGACGGTCTCGCACTTCACCAGCTCAACCGGCTTGTTGCGGAGGAATCCGGCGATGATGAACTCTTCCACCTCTGGTGGCGCAGGCACAATAGCGGAAAATGTGAGCGCGGGATCAGTGCCGATCGCCACCGCAACTTCCATCTTGCCGCTCGGTCGATCGCCGGGCGCGAGAACCGATCCGCCACCTGAGCGAGCCATAATGTCCACCCCTGAACGCGCAGCACCGGCCCTTTCCGAGGATCTCACAGCCGAGGTCGGCTGCGCTCCACTCGTATTCGCCCCGGCAGCGGCTCCCATGCGCAACAGATCTCGGTAATGTTCCGCCGCCACCTTCTGCCGCTGCCAGTGCATGCCCGCGGTGAAAGCGTCGTAGACCTGCATACGGTACATGCCCACGTTGCGCTTTCCTGTGCGCGGGTCGCGCGTGATGACGCATGGCAAAGTAATGAAACGGCCTCCATCCTGCGGCCAGCACTGCAGCACAGGAAAATCGAGCAGCGAAAAATTATCCTTCTTTATTACTTCCTTGCACGGCCCGGTCTGGACCGTCCGCGGAAAGAGCTTGCCCATGTCGGCCAGCATGGGAAGCATCTTGAGCTTTTCCATGAAGCCTTCCGGCGACTTCAGGTTCATCAGTTGCCGGATGCGCTCGGCTATTTCATCCAGCCGGTCAACGCCCAAAGCCATCTGCATGCGCCGTTCCGACCCAAACTGGTTGATCAGCACCGGCATCCCATTGGCGCCTTTCACGTTCTCAAACAGCAGAGCTGGACCTCCCGAGCGCCCGTATTTTTTCGCCGCGCCTTTGGACACACGGTCGGTGATTTCGGCGAGCTCCAGGATCGGGTCGACTTCCGCGCGTATGCGCTTCAGTTCGCCGGCGCGGTCCAGCGCGGCGATCCATTCTCTCAGGTCGTTGTAAGCCAAATGAGCTCCTTCAGCTGAACAGCAGATTATAAAGAGAGCCATTAGCAATTAGTAATTGGCAATCAGCCCCATGGCTCAATCGCCCAATGAACCGCGACTGACGGGTCTCCCAGCGAAGCTGTCGTCGTCATGGGTTCGCAATGCAAGCGAACACCCGCTCTGGCAATTGCTGAGCCCAATGTGGAAGACACGGTCTTGTTTGGCTGATTTCCATTTGCCACTTGCCACTTGTTATTGCCATTACTTGCTCGCACAACCCACCTGCATCAGCTCTCATCCTAACGGCTGAATCTGTTGAACCCAACCGGAGTCCCCGTTCCCCATGGCCACTGCGATCCAAGGTGAAAAGCAATACATTGATGCCTTCCTTCGGCTCACGCTGAAGCCGACCACAGCCGCCGACCAGTTTCCGCTGCTCACCTCGCTGAACGCCGAGCAACGCCAGGATTTTGTGGAGCTCGCCGACTCCAACCACGTTGTGGTGCGCGCCTTTGAAGTGATCAACCGGATTGCAGGAAATCGCGGCGACGCAGCTACCCAGGCGTGGGCAGTCGACGTTCTCACGCAGGAGCGGGCGCGCATCTCCAACGCCCTGAGCCGGCTGGAAGAAGTCGTTGACGGGCTGGAGATCGCCGGCTGTCCTACAGTCGTCATGAAGACGCTGGATCATTGGCCCGACCTCGGCAATGATCTCGACTTGGTTTGCCTTGGCGAGCGCCGCACCGTGATCGACGTATTGACAAAGAAATTCGGCGCCAAACTGGAAGCGCGCAGCTGGGGTGACCGGCTCGCCTGCAAGTGGAACTTTGCTCTGCCGGATCTCCGCGAATCCATCGAAGCGCACATCGGACGCCTTGGCCAGACGGGAGAGCATATCCGTCTGGCGCAGCGCTTCATCGATCGCCGCGTAAGCGTCAGCGTGGGCGGACACAGATTCTTCGTCCCTGCACCCGAAGAGCGGATTTTCGCCGCTACGTTGCAAAGAATGTATCGCCACTTCTATTTCCGCGTCTGCGACATCCTGAATGCAGCCTCGCTGGTTGATTCCGGACGAATCGACTACACCGAGCTTCGCCTGGCCGCGAACAGTGCAGGCATTTGGCCGGGCGTCGCAAGCTTCCTGAAGATCGTCTCGGATTACGTGCAGCAGTACCGCGGAACGCCGCTGAACCTTCCTTCCACCGTGCTCTCCGATGCACGCGTGGGCAACGACAAAATGTTCACTCGTGCCCGTTTCCTGCGGCTCCCAATCATGCCTTACGGCGCCAGCCTCTATACCCGGCAGCTGACGCAGACCGCCTTCCGTGGCGACGTACCCGCGGCGTTGCGGCTTAGCTTGCTGCCTCCGCTGGCTTCAGCGGCAGCAGTGGCGTTCCGTATCACGGGCAGCGATAAGGGAGTGTGGTAGCAGCGCTTCCTCCCGGCAGCTAAGAAAAAATGTGGGGCAGCCTGGTTTGGCTGCCCCTTCTTGCCAGCTGGACAACTTCGTTGAGGAAGGAGAGAGACCTCAGCGAATTTTTCGATTCGGTTCACTTTCTTTAGCGGTGATCATGCCCTCCTCCTTTATCGCCGCCGCCACCTTTATTATTGTTGTTGCCTCCGGAGTTCCCTCCGCCGTGATTACCACCGCCACCTCCACCACTTGAACCACGATCGCCATGGCTTCCACTACCGCTCGATGCATGATCGCCATGGCTTCCACCGCCACCTGACGTCGGCGTATAGCGCGGTTCGCTGCGCGGACTGGAATCGTTGCGCGGGCTCGGCGTAGAACGCGGCTCGTGCACGATCGGTTTATTCAGCTCAAGCGGAGGCTTGCTAACGTCAGGGCCACGATCCGCGCGGCTCCTGGAATTATCCGTCCGGTCAGGGCTGGGGCTGCGCCCCGTGTCGGATGGACGCTCTCCGCCCGAGGGCATTCTCCGGAACCCTCCATCATTATTCGAAGGAGCATTGGAGGCTCCCGGCCCGCTTGAGTTGCCGCGATCATAACGCGGGTTGGAGTCGTTGCGCGGTGAGCCGCCAGAGTTCGGCGTCGCAGAGCCGCTGCCTGACGCAGGCGAACCGGAGTTGTCATTGCCGCGGTTCCTCCCGCCCCCGAACTTGCTCCAGCTGCGATCACTCGCTCCGCTGTTGCTCGGATTTGGGCTGCTTCCCTGCTGCGGGTTGTGTGCGTTGCCGGATTCGCCATCGCCCATCCGCTGCGTGTCGCGACCTACGTTGCCGCGGTCGGGCACGTTGCCAGGGTTCTGCCCATTGTTAGGGACAGTCGAGCGGCCGTTGCGATCGCCCATCGGTTGGCCGGGGTTCGGATTGTTGCTCGTACCGGAATTATCGCCGCGGGAGCCTCGTCCACCGAACCTGCTCCATCCGCTGCGGTCTGAGTTGTTGCCACGATCGCCGGGATTTGCTCCGCTGTTGTTCTGCGCCGGATTGGGCGGTTGCTTCTGAGCTTCTTTCTCATCGCCGCCCATGCGCTGCGCATCTCGACCACTGCCGCCCCGATCAGGAACGTTGCCGCCGTTCTGTCCATTGTTCGGAACAGACAGCCGTCCGTTTCTATCATTCATTGGCGTGCCACGCGAATCTGGCGGACCGCTCTGGCCACCCAGATTTCCGCGATTGTTTTGCGGGCCACCAATCCGGCCATTCGAGTCTTCGCGATCGTTTGCCCGATTTACGTCGCGACCCACATTGCCGCGGTCGCCCATCGGCGAACCGTAGCTCCGATCGTTGCGGCTGCCCGGGATCGTGCCTTCCTTCACGTGCGGCGCAATCGAGCTTTCCACATGCTCCCGTTGCTGATCAAAGCGGCCAAATCCCGCAGGCGGCTGGCGCTTTTCAAAGTACCGGCCTTCGTTCGTCCGTACCGAAGCCGGAACCCCACGCACTTCGCCGGAATGCAGAGACTCGCGCGTCGGCACGACAGGGATATTGCCCCGAACCACACGCGCCTGGCGCAAATCATCGTCATGCACTTCCAGCCGCGCGATCTTTGTGTTTCCCCGGCCGAACTGGTCAACCGGCATCCCGGAAATCCCGTTCCGCCAGTGCGGATCGCGCATCGCCAGATCCACATTCGAATAGTGCGGTCCACGGCCGTTCACGATTAGCGGATGCACCACGTAGGTATTCCGGACGTTGACCACGTTCGTGATATTCACCACGTTCACGTTGCGGAAACCGCGCCCATACCACGGATAGTAATAATCATGTGGGCCAACCGGCACCCAGCCAAAGTTGCCGAAGCCGAAAGCAAATCCTGAGCTGTGGCCGAAGCCGATGAACGTTACGAATGCAGGTCCCCAGTACGGACGATAAGCTGCCGTCACCGCTCCCGGATACCATACCCACCCGCTACCGGAATAGAACCAGCGACCGTAGTGATACGGCGCCCAGCCCCATGGCTCATAGCTCACCCAGGTCCATCCCCAGTAGGGCTCCCATACCCAGCGGCCTGCGCGATAAGGCGCCCAGCCCGCATCTTGATACGGCTGCCACACCCAGCCATACGGCGGCACAAATACCCAGTGGCCATAGCCATCCAGGTCATGTGATCCGGTGTAATAGGCATTGGTGCGATGCCAGCTCTCCGCATCGCGTATTACCGAATCGCGGTCTTTATTGAAGTGGTCCCAATCGTCGCCCTTGGGCGCGTCCGACTCGCGGTACTCCGCCTGTTCAGCGTTTCCGCGCACCGTCACCATGCGTCCTTCTTTTACCGTGACGCTGCCATCCGGCGTGCTGATTTCCGCTTCGCCATCGCGGACAATCACTTCCGTCTCTTCTTCCGAATTCACCTGCACGCGGTAGCGGCCCTTCTTCAGAGGACGCACCGCCACGTTCGGCGTATCGATCTCAACATCCGCTTCGCTGCCCTTGAATACCGAATAGCCCGCATAGCCATTCGCAAGGCGAATCTGGATCCGCGTGCGGGTCAGGTCGGCAATCGACGCCTGGCTGCTCGAAGCCAGCCGCAGCACGTTGGCATAATCCAGCTGAACTTCTGCCCGTGACTTGTCGCCCGTCGCCACCTGGTCGCCGCGCATCAGCGGCGTGTTCAGCGTGGCCACCGTCCAGTCACCGCTGTCGCCACGTTGCATGGAAACGTCGCCGTGGATGAGGCTCACGCGCGCTACATCCGGCGTCGGCCCATCTCCACGGGTGGACTCTTCATCGTCCGCCCACGCGCCCATTGACAGCGCAAAGAAAGTGACTAGAACCAGCGTTACCCGCATGACCAGCTTCGAGTAACGCGGCTTCCAATCACCCGATTTAATGTCTCCCGATTCCATAATCCCCTCCGACTCCGAGCGCCGGCGTCATGACCCTGCGTTTTCCCAATCAGCAGGCCCATGTTTCGCCCGATCACCCGAATTCCCGGCCTCCCCGGCCGAACCTCTTTATTATTTGTGTCGGCTGCGTGGCGCGATGACCTCTCTGCCAGCAGTCGCCTTTCCCAAGTTGCCCTTAGATATCGCAAGCATGCAGCCAAACCAAATCTTCTGCAAGTTACTGCTGTGCAAAGGCTTACATTGCTTTACAGAGGGCAGCCAGTGGTGCCTGGTGGTTTTCGGCCAGCATCACTGGCCACTTACCACCGGCTAAGGCTTTTAAGACTCCGACGGGCTTCGCCGCGACTTGTGTGCGGTGTTCGCCAACGGCGATCTAGGGGCCCCGCCACCCCCGCCTTCGTCCCAATCCGTCCCAACCTCGTCCCAAGCAGTCCCAAGGTCGTCCCGGTTGGGACGTCCCAATCGATCCCAAGTCTGTCCCAATCGTCCCAAGCCATCACCCGTCTCGGATTTCTAATGGCCAGATCCCAATTTCCGACGCCCCCTCTACCCCGTCCCGTTCATCAAGGTTCATCAAAACCTCATCAAGGCGTCATCAGCCTTGATGACCACTCCATCACGGTTGATGAACCAGTTCATGCACGATGCATCACAAAGAGGGGCAACGCGACCAAAGGCTAGCAGCCAGTAGCTAGCAGCTCAAATTGTCAAACACCTGTTCCGCTTCGCGCGGCGCCTCCTGGAAGGCTTGCTTGTGGTTTGAACTCGCGGCGTTTAGAAGTTCGCCGCACGTCTGGGCAGGACACCCAGATTTTTACAGCCGGCATCGGCCAGGTACCCGCGCTCAAGCGGCAGCGGCTGCTGGCCAGAATAGATCTTCGCTCTAATTACGCTTAGTTGTCAACAGAAAAAACGGCAGAATTACGAAAGTCACCAGCCGGCCGTCACCTCGGCCATTTGAGAATGACCAAGTGCTAATTCCTTGCTTTTG
>DATAEJ010000270.1:0-7200 GCA_036258095.1 Candidatus Angelobacter sp.
AAGAGCTGCGTAGCCAGTACAGCATTGGCTATACGCCCACCAACGAAAAGCACGATGGCTCGTTCCGCAAAATTGAAATCCGTGCAAAAGACATGCACATTCAGGCGCGCAAAGGCTATTACGCGCCCGTGGATGAGAATCGCTGAGTATGTCGCGCAGTGGCCGCGTTATTTTGCGAAGTAGCCGCGCTTGGCGCGCACCTGAAACTTCTTGTTGTCGGGGATGATCTTGATGGTGCGGAACTGTCCGTTGGCCGCCATCTGCTCAGGTTTGTAGGCAACGGCATATTGGCTGCGCAGCTCGTCCTGAATGTCGCGAAACGCGTCAGTGACTTGTTCCAGCTTGAATGGGAAGAAGGCTCGACCGCCGGTGGCTTCGGCCAGCATTTTTAAATTTTTGTCGCCCTGATCATTCGAACTTGTTGTGAGGTTGGTGCTGATGGTGTAAATGATGACTTCGGCGCGCTGCGCCATTTCTATGGCTTCCTGTCGCAACACGCGGCTCTGGTTGTCGTCGCCGTCGGAAACCAGGATGATTGCTCGTCGTACCGGACCAGCTTCTTTCGTTTTCTGCAGCTTGTCGCGACATGCGTAGTAAACCGCGTCCCACATGGCTGTGCCGCCGCCAGGTCTGATGACGCGCACGCCCTTTTGCAGCCTGTCCAGGTCGCTGGTGAAATCCTGCGTGAGCTCCCAGAGCTCGTCAAACGCCAGGACGAATGCCTGGTCGCTGCGCGGCCGGATGATCTGCTGCAGGAACTCGATTGCCGCCTGCTGCTCAAACTGGAAGCGATCGCGAATGGAATTGCTGGCGTCAATCAGCAGTCCCACGCGCAGCGGAAGGTTGGTTTCCGCTTCAAAGCTGCTGATCGACTTCGGCGGCAGGTTGTTGTCCAGAATCCTGAATTCGTCCTGCTTCAGGTCGCGCACAAACTTGCCGTGCTTGTCCGTGACCGTAAAGATCACGTTCACCAGATCGGTGCGGACACGGAGCGTCGGGTTGTTGGGATCGTCAAGAGGCTCACCGCTGGGCGATTCCTGGCTCGGCGTTGCTGCATTCGGCTGCGGCTGTGTCGGCTGGGTCTGGCCCGCGGCAGGTATCCGCATCAACAATGCGAGCAGAAACATACCAAAGATGGCTGATGATCGGGTCCGGGGCATGTCAGGGATTCTCAATGTTAAATATTATAAGCGCGCAGCCCTGCTTATGCGCCTGTGACGAATCGCACCATCCGGCAAAGCATCTTCCCAGTAAAAAAGCCCGGCTGCTGCCGGGCTTCTGGTTAAACGATTAAGGCTTTACTGCTGCTTGGGCACGAAATAACCCTTTTTCGCCCTCACTCTCAGCTTCTTGTTCTCCGCCACAATCTGGATCGGACGGTACTGCCCATTCGGCGTGAACTCTGCCGGCTTGTAAGAAACTGAGTACTGGCTGCGCAGTTCCTCGCGTATCTCATGGAACGCATCCGCCAGGTCGTGCAGCTTTGAAGGATAGAAAGCTCTGCCGCCGGTGGCTTCCGCCATCAACCGCAGGTTGCGATCGCCGTTGTCCAGGATGTTGCTCAGGTTCGTCGAGATCGCGTAAACAATGACGCCTGAGCGCTGCGCCATCTCAATGGCTTCCTGGCGCGAGTAGCGGCTTTGGTTGTCATCACCGTCAGAGACCAGGATGATCGCCTTCCGCACGGTGCCATTCCCAATGTCTGATCGCTCTTTCATCAGCTGATCGCGACTGGCGTAATAAACCGCATCCCACATCGCCGTTCCGCCGCCTGGCCGTATCGCCCGCACGCCGCGGGTGAGCTGGTCAAGGTCATTGGTAAAACGTTGCGTGTAGTCGGTCCCTTCGTCGAAGCCGAGGACAAACGCCTTGTCCGTCCGCGGCCTGACGACCTGCCGCAGGAATTCAACTGCCGCTCCCTGTTCAAAAGCGAAGCGGTCTTTAATCGAGTTGCTGGCATCAATCACAAGTCCTACCCGCAGGGGCAGGTCCGTAGACGCTTCAAAATTCGTTATCTGGCGCGGAGGAAGATTGTTATCCAGGATCGTGAATGAGGTCTGCTTCAGGTCCTTTACAAACTTGTTGTGCTTATCGGTAACCGTAAAGATGACGTTGACTTCATCGCTCCGGGAACGAAATACCGGGATCGGCTGGTCGTCGCTTCCTCGGGTCACTGTGGTTCCGGCCGGGACTACGTTCGAGGTCGGTGGGGTGCTCGGCACCAGCGATGGAATCTGCGCTGCTGCTCCGGCCGCCCACATCAGGGCAATCGCACAAACAAAAACCGGGATGTAACGCCTTTTCATTGGCAAAAGTGGTCCTTACTCCCCAACCCTTCTGAGAAACTCCTGCAATTCTCGGGGCAGGGGCTGCTCCAACGATAGTGGCCTATTACTTGTTGGATGCCGGAATTGTAGCCCGGAACTGTGGAGGAAGGTCCTGCCCAGAGATGCTGCTTCTGCACCTGTACCTCGGTAACCTGGTATAACCCTCGTAGCACCATAGAGCACGTCACCTACCACGGGATGACTAAGGGAACTCAGATGTACACGTATCTGGTGCGTTCTCCCGGTTTCGATCTTCACTTCGAGCAGGGAAAACCTGCCCAGCGAAGACTCTATTCTTTTCAACACTTTCCAGTGAGTTATTGCAGCCCGACCTTCAGCCCTTCGCGTCGTCATGCGCTCTCTTCGCGCCAAATCGCGGCTGATGGGCTTCGTAATCGTGCCTTCTTTCTGAGGCATCTCGCCGTGAACCAGTGCTAGGTATGTTTTTTTTACCTCCCGGCGAAGAAACTGCAGAGCCAGCTTGCGATGCGCTTTGTCGTTCTTGGCCACAATAATCAGGCCACTGGTGTCCTTGTCCAGCCGATGCACAATTCCCGGTCGCAGCTCTCCTCCCAGGTGCGAAAGCGCTTTGAATCTGTGCAGCAGCGCGTTGACCAGCGTCCCTCTGCTGCCCGCCTCGCCTTTACCCGATCCCGCATGCACCGTCATCCCCGCTGGCTTGTTGATCACCGCAATATCCTCGTCTTCGTAAACCACATCCAGCGGAATGTCCTCCGGATACGCATGCAGAGGCGGCAGCTCTACCTGTCCGGTGATGATGATCTCTTCTCCGCCTTTCAGCTTCAATGACGCCTTCGGAACCTTCCCGCGGATCGTGACTTTTTCTTGCTCAATCAGCTGTTGAATCCTCACCCGGCTCACGTCCGGCTGCTGGCCCGCCAGCCAATGATCCAGCCGCTGCCCGGCTGCCTCGGCAGGCACAGTGAACGTTTGGGTTGAATGGGAATCTGGCATCGCACGGATTTTATGGAAGGGCAATGCGACGAGCAAATTTTGAGGAGTGATACTGCCGCTCACCCTCGCTCGTCATCCCGACGGCCGTTAGGCGAGCGAGCGTTTTCATGAGCTCGCGAGTAGGCCGGAGGGACCTTGCGTTTCGTTGAACTCCGCCGCGGTTTCGGGGGGTGGAGTGCAGCGACAAGAAGAGACGAGCCCACCACTTGCCATCTACCCTGCTTTTCTTTAGCATCAACCCTGACAACCGGCCTGCAAAGCAGGTGTCGGGTGGTAACCGTTTTTTGAACCGATATTTCAATGAACAGGGGGCCTGACTCGTAGAAACGGCTCGGTGTGCAAGGTTCCGCCAGTACGGAAATGCCTAAAGAGCCGCGGCAGGTTCCCACCGTCTAGAGACGGGTTCATTAACGGCCCATTCGCACGGCCCCGTGGGTCGGTTTTTCTTTGGTTGGTCCGCGAAAAGCCGCTCAAAATTCCTTTGTATCAGTGTGAAGCGATTCGCTCGTCGGGTCCTCGACAGGCGCGAATTTCGCGTGGCGGGCAGCAAGCGCGTGCGTTCAGTCAGATCTCACTGTGCCCAGCACTGACTTCAGTAAGGTCGGTTGGGGATCCAAAATTGTTTACTTGGCAAGGCACGAGCGCCGTAGGCGCGGCTTGAGTTAGCCCAGCTCCGCTTCCGAGGCGAGCGACGCGAGCTGAGGAATAAGGGCTGGGTAAGCTGCGTAAGAATACCATTCCTCACGCCGTAGGCCGTCGCGCAGCGAAGCGGAGCGACAACAAAAATTATCCCGCTCTCCGCTCGTCCTGCAAGACTTCATCCAGCGCGCCCGCCAGGGCGTCGGCACGCTTGCGATATTCTGATGCCAGCAGGTCGTACTTCTTCTTCAGAATATGATATTCATCGGCAATGTTCAGCGCCGCCAGCACTGCCAGTCGCAGTGAATCGATCGTTGAGGTCTGCTCCGCTACCGAGCGCATCTTTTTGTCGACAAACTCGGCCAACCGGCTTACATACTCTGCGTCCATGCCGCGCAGGTTATAAACCTGGTCGTAGATTTCCACCTTCACCGGCGCTGCTGCTGAACTCTGTGTCGCCACGTTCACTCCTTAAAGTAATGCTTTCACTCGATTATGCCCGCCCGTGGCGCAGGGTCAAGCGTTTTTCTGTTTTTGTTATTGCGATTTCGGCCGCACCGTCACCGCGGTTCCATAGGCCAGGACCTCGGTTACTCCCTGCATGATCTCCGTCGCATCATAGCGCACCCCGATCACTGCATTTGCCCCGAGCGCCGCCGCATGTTGCAGCAACAGGTCAAAGGAATCCTCGCGCGTCTTCTCGCACAGGTCAGTCAGCAGCGTGATATTTCCACCTACCAGCGTCTGCAGGCCCGCGCCGATTGTTCCAAAGATCGATCTTGAACGTACAACAATGCCCCGAACCACGCCAAGCGACCGCGTGACGTCATACCCTGGCAGGTCGAACTGCGTGGTGGTCATGTTGTGAGGGATCAAAGGCATCCGAGTTCTCCTGACAGGAGATTGAACCAACGACACTGCGAACTACTTGGGCCCTGCGGCGCCGTTCAGCCCTGCTCAATCAGCGCATCAATCTGCTTCACCATCTTCTCCACGCGCCCGCGCACATCTTCGCGCTCCTTGCGCAACGCCACCACTTCCGAGCGCAGCATCTCCAGCTCTTCTTCGCGCTGCTCCAGCTGCTCGCGCAGCCTCACCGCATCCCGTTCCAGCGCCGCCTTGGCTTCACGCGACGATTTCAGCAGCTCGATCGCTTTGTAGATCTTTTCTTCCAGCTGCGGAAAATCTTCCGCGGTCGCCGGACGTTCCATTTCGTTCTCAAGGTCGCGTGCAATTCGTATTGAAGACATGATGGACATCTCGCTTCATTAAAGATGAGCGAAGTATAAATCACGCCATTGTGGAAATGGCGGGAATAACTTTTCCTTCTTATCCCGAGCGAAGCGAGGGATCCCTATGGCCTGGATGGATTTTGAAGTGACAACATTGAGAAGGGTTACGACTGTCATAGGTCTGGTCACGCTCTCACTGGTCACGACTAGGCGAGGCAACGCTTCGAAATTTATGTTTTAGGTAACCGCTATATCCTGCGGATCACTTCAGCTCAGGTTGCTGACGGAAAATGTTGGGGGCGCGAACAGCATCTGAAGAAACGCACTGAAAACATGCGAACAGCAGGCTCGAATCTCCTTGGCTTCGTATCAATCAGCGCCGTAGGCGCGGCATAAGTTAGCCCAGTCCGTTCCAGAGGCGCGCAACGCGCGCTGAGGGATAAGGGCTGGGTAAGCTGCCCACAGTTCAACTCCTTGCTGCCGCAGGCTGGAGCGAAGCGCAGCGGAGCGACAAAAGAAATGGGTGTTCGATTTCATTTATCGGCAGATTCGAAGCGATTCGCGGCGAGGTCACTCAGGCGATGACTGGGTGCATCCGCAGCTTAAGCCCTCAAGCCTCTCACACTCTCTCACGCCTGACAGTCAAGCCGCGAGCCCGGCTTGCGAGGCGAGCGGCGTGCAACAGGAGCCTAAACGACCTTTGGGTGATAAATAGAACTCTGGCGGTTTCTCGCGAAAGCGAGTAGAAAAAAAGCTACGCCGCCCCTTCCAGCCTCTCCAACTGGTTCCTCTCACCGGTGCCCGTGAAGTCAGTTAACCCCGTTACCGCCGCCATCGCCATGCCCTGGAAGCGGAAAAATCTCGATTCCGGCTCATCAGAGAACCTCATTGTGTCCGGCAAGCTCGCAATCACGCCGGCAAGCCCAAAGTCCATTCGCCCATGCGTCTGGAAGCTAATTGCGTTCACCGCTCCGCCGGGATAGTCGGTGAGCAGGGAAGTCGTGACCTCCGCTGCGCCCACGATCAGGCTGCTGATCGCCGCACGCTTGTTCCGCTTCCAGAAGAACGCAGCCATTCCGAAGAACGACGCTGCCATCGCGTAATCAATCACTGCATGGGGAATCGGGTTAATGGCTTTGGGCATGCGGTTCGTGGCCCAACGGGTGGCTTGCTCCATCATTGGCATGGATGAATCTCCTTCAACAGTCCGTATTGAAGGATGGAATCCATGGGCCCCAAGTTGTCTTCAGCAAACGAGCGTGCGCAGGTGGCCGGAGTTGGCGCAAGGTGCGCACATCTGTGCAGTGCTATGCCCTCGGCATCTTGTCCCACGCCTCCCAGAACGCCTTCATCTGCTCTGGCGTGCCCAGCGAGATCCGCGCAAATGTATCCATCGGCGGAAACGGCCGCCCTATCCGGATATTGTTCTGTTTGAAATGATCAATCACCGTCTTCACCGGACGCAGCGTATTGATCATCACAAAGTTTGTCCAGGAAGGTATCGCTGGAACCTTGCGGGCTGCAGCCTCGCGCATGAATGCCGCGCGGTCGTTGGTGTTGCGCTGCACCGCCGCTTCCCATTCCTTTTGGCTGTCCAGCGCCTTGAGGGCGCAGCGCAGGGCAAAGATGTTGGCTGTGTCCTCCTGACGATGGAGTGCCATTTTCTTGATCGTCTCCGGGTCTGCTACTGCATAGCCCAGCCGCAGCCCGGCCATCCCATAGATTTTTGAAAACGTGCGGATCACGATCACCTGTTCGCTCGGAACCGGTTCGTCAAGGAATGAAATGTAGTCGCCCGAGACCGTCACGAAGTCGTGGTATGCCTCATCAATGAGCACGTAAACGCCTTTAGGCAGGTCACGAATGAAGTTTTCCATCGTGCGCCGCGGTGTGAGGCTGGCCGTCGGGTTATTCGGGTTACAAACATAGATCAGGCCGCCGCCCTTCTGCGCCTCATTCGACATCAGCGCGAGATTGTGGGCAAAGCTCGTGCTCAGCGGGATCTTCACGATCTCCGCCTTCGTCGC
>DATAEJ010000271.1:0-12437 GCA_036258095.1 Candidatus Angelobacter sp.
AAGTTGAAAACGCGCGCCTTATCTGGGCTTTCCGCCCCGTTCAAATTCCGAAAACCAGGTTGCGAAAGGCGATTGGGGATGCGGAAATTCGATTTCTCTTTCTTAACCACTCGTACGCTAAGAATTTTGAATTCAGAGCCCTGCTCCAGTCCCCCGTACGTGTTCCGGCTCATTCCGCCCATCATACCGCCACCCATCATTCCCCGGCCCATCATCATCTGCGCTGCATGAAAGCCACCGCTCCGCAACTCCAGGCTGGACCCTGCTGCCTCATTGCTCAGGTCAACGAGTACATCCACGCGCTCTGCCGGTGAAATTGTGAGATACGGTTTGCGCAGGGGTTTTTCCAGAAGCCCGCCATCCGTGCCGATGATCGTGAACGGGATCTTATTGCTCCATGCAAGTTTGTAAATCCGCGAGTTGGATGCATTCAAGATTCGCAGGCGGTACACACCCGTACTGAGTGTCAGCTCGTGATCTGTTTTTCCATTCACCAGAATCTTGTCTCCCAGAAATCCGGTCATCGCATCCATGCGGCCGGAAATGTAGACGAGCTCATTGCTTTGAAACGCGCGGTCCTGGATGACGAGCGGAATCTCATTCTCGCCTGATGGCAGGCGTAGCGAGGCCTCCTCCTCATCATGTACGAACAACAGACCTGCCAGCCCTCGATAAATCTGCGCGCCCGTGCGCTGATCCGGATGAGGGTGATACCAGTATTGTCCCGCGCGGTTCCGTACCTCGAACTCATAGACGTAATCCTTGCCGCTTGCAATCACAAGGCGCGGGTGTCCATCCATCAAAGCCGGCACGGTCAGCCCGTGCCAATGGACAATAGTTGAGTCTGGCAATTCATTCCGAAAGCGGATCCGCACCCGATCACCACGGTGCAGTCGGATGGTTGGCCCGAGATAGGATCCTGATTCTTCCAGTGTTCCAGCACGTCCTTGTAACAGCCTGCCACGGTACGACCACACCCCGGTCATCAGGCCAGGGAGTATCTCATTTGAAGTGGGCTTGGCCGAGAGCTCCAAGTCCACGTCAGGCACGAATCCTGTGGTTCCATGCGTCGATGAATCCGGCAGTGACATGCCCGACGGGATGCCTGAGGAACGCAAAGAAACGGCCATTGCCGCTAACGCTGTCGAGGTTAGGAATTCCCTTCGATTCAATGCTCCCTCTCCTTTCAATCGAACTGATGCGATACTTCGGCCCGCATCTGGTTGCCGCCCATTCTTCCCAGTTCGAAGAGAAACGCGTGGGCTGGGCTGCATCCCTCTGCTAATCATTTAAGATCGTAGTACGACGATTCATGAAGGTCGAAACTCCAGACGCGCGCACTCCCCTCGCCAGCCGTTGGTCCTCTCTTATTAGTCAACGTGAAGACCAGATTTTCCTCGTGCTTACACTGTTGATCGGTGCGCTCGCCGGGCTGGTGGTCGTCGCCTTCATTGTTCTCACCGAACACACTGCCCTGAGACTTTATCCGCCTCATGGTGAGCGCTGGCGGCGGCTGCTCCTGCCCATCTCCGGATCCCTCGCCATGGGTTATCTGTTGTATCGCTATTTCCCTGACGCACGCGGCAGCGGCGTACCGCAGACCAAAGCTGCGCTCTTTGCTCGCGAAGGACGCATCACTCTCGGAACTGTCCTCGGGAAATTCTTTTGCACCTCCGCGACTCTTGCCTGCGGCATACCTCTCGGTCGCGAAGGTCCATCCGTACAGGTGGGCGCGGGGATCGCCTCTGTTCTCGGCCGTAAGCTGGGCCTGCGCCCTGAAAAAGTCAAAGCGCTCATCCCGGTCGGGGCCGCTGCTGCAATTGCTGCCGCCTTCAACACGCCCATGGCCGCGGTTCTCTTCGCGCTTGAAGAAGTCATGGGTGATCTTCACGCCCCTGTCCTCGGCTCCGTGGTGCTTGCTTCGGCTACGTCCTGGGCCGTCTTGCGGCTGCTGCTCGGCAATAATCCTCTTTTTCATGTTCCGCAGTACGAACTCGTCCATCCCGCCGAGTTCGCAATCTATGCCGTGCTCGGCGTGCTCGGCGGATTCCTATCTGTCGCGTTCACCAAGCTCCTGCTGGGTATGCGCAAGCACTTTCTGCTTCTTCCTCGTAAAACACGATGGTGGCACCCGGTTGTGGGCGGGGTTACCGTCGGCGCAATGGGCTGGTTTGTTCCTCAGGTGCTCGGAGTTGGCTATACCTACGTCGGTGACGCACTCAATGCCGGCATGGCTTTCAGACTCATGCTGGTCCTTGTCGTGCTGAAGCTGTTTGCCGTCACCATCT
Source organism: Candidatus Angelobacter sp. (assembly GCA_036258095.1). Classification (GTDB taxonomy): domain Bacteria; phylum Acidobacteriota; class Terriglobia; order Terriglobales; family Acidobacteriaceae; genus Angelobacter. The sequence continues at coordinate 2,289 of DATAEJ010000271.1, forward strand.
CTTATGCGTCGGGCAACGCGGGAGGCATTTTTGGTCCCAGCCTGTTTCTCGGCGCTATGTTGGGTGGCGCCGTCGGCCATGTCGCCCATCAGCTGTTTCCCGCTTACACCGCTGCTCCCGGCGCCTATGCGATCGTCGGCATGGGCGCGCTCTTCGCCGGGATTGTACGTGCTCCCATGACCTCAGTTCTTATGATCTTTGAGATGACGCGCGATTACACCGTCATCGTGCCGCTCATGATCGCCAACCTCGCAAGCCTCTTTATCTCTTCCCGGCTGCAAAAAGAGCCCATCTATGAAGCTCTGGCGCACCAGGACGGAATCCACCTGCCGCCTGGCCGCAGCCACGCAGGACTCGCGCAGCGCCGGGTGTTTGAGATCATGCATGCTCCCGAGGCCGAGATGCTGCCATCCGAAATGACTCTCCTGGAAGCTGTACGCCGCGCCCGCAGTTCCACTGGCCGTACTCAGCTCATCGCCGACGAAGGGCAAATCGTGGGAGTGCTCAGCATCACCCGGCTTGAGGCTTCGCTTGCCCAGGCTTCTCCCGACAAAGCCGTCAGCGAGCGACGCTTGACCGACCTGCTCGATTCCCTCGACTTTCCGCACGTCCATGCTGACCATCCTCTCTATCTGGCCCTCGAACGCATGAGCACCGCGCAAACTGATCTGCTTCCCGTCGTCAGCCGCGCTGACGTCCATAAGCTCGAAGGGATTGTCACTCTGCAGGACGTGCTCAGCTCCTATGGGATTGATTCTCGCGGCTCCGCCTAGCAGCTTCCGATCCGATGCGCGCAAATCGGGGACGCTGCCCCGCCGGCTGTCTCCTGCAATCAGAGTAGAAGCGTAGAATTGAACCGATGCAGCCCTCTTAATACCCCTTGAGGCCTGGGCAGTGAACCGAGCGTTTGACGACCGTGATTGGAAGCGACGTTATCTAACAGCTGAGTCGCTAGCGCGCTCCGATAGAATGAAATCAATTTGAAGATGGTGCAATTACAAGCCCAGCATTGAACGCCGAATGAGGTTTTTTAACCGTTTGCGCCCCTGCAAGGTCTTGCGCTTCTAGCGTTCAAGAATAAACAAGAATAAATAGGAGAGACGGTAACTGGATTGATATAATGCGCTCAATCTAGAGGAGAATTACTGGAGTTTCGCTCTTTGGTCGAACCGTAATTCTATTCATTGGCCGAATCCAGCCGCTTCGATCAGACTCATGCCCTTGAAGATCCTTGTTGTCGATGATTTCGCGCCGTTCCGGCAATTCGTGTGCTCAGCGCTGGAAGATGACCCCGGGCTTGAAGTTGTAGGACAGGCCACAGACGGGTTGAGCGCAATTCACAAGGCTACGGAGTTGCAGCCGGATTTGGTTCTTCTCGATCTCAGACTCCCGCAGATCAATGGCCTGGAAGCAGCGGCGCAAATCCGCAAGATGATTCCAAATACAAAGATCCTGTTTATCAGCGGCCAGTTTTCACCCGATATCATTGAAGTAGCATTTCGCACCGGCGCGCTCGGATTCATCCACAAAATGCACGCGGGAAGCGAACTGCTGAATGGGATTAAGGCGGTCTCGCTCGGCCGCTACTTCGTCGGTGGCGTGCTGGGCGAAGGCTCGAATCAGGCAGCAATATGCCACGAGATTCAATTTGCTCCAGACGACGACGTACTTCAGCAAAGCCTGGCAGAGTACGTCGCTCCAAATCTAAAGGCCGGTGCCCCGGCAATCATTATTGCTACCGAACGGACCAGGCAGGGCGTGTTTGATAACCTGAAGACTCGCGGAATCAGGGTTGACCATGCGATCCGCGCGGGCTTCTGCGTTCCCGTCGACTCCGCGGACCTCGAGTCAACAGTCATGTGCGGCGAGGTTCCCGAGGCGGGTCGTTTCTTTGATGTGGCAGACGACCTGATACAGCGAGTCGCGCTCAAAGCTCCCGTATCCGGGCATTCCAGAATTGTGCTCTGCAGGGAGGTACAGCCGGACTTCTGCACCAACTCCGGATGCAGGGCCTTTCGCCTTGAGCAGCTTTGGGATCTACTGGCCCAGCGCTCAGGGTTCAGCCTCTTGTGTGCGTATTGCACAACCAGCCCGGGTTTTGATCCCGAAGTTCTGGAAGACCTTCGTGCAAAGCATGCGTCAGATTTTTCCCGCTCGCTGGGATGAACGCCCAGGGTTTCTCCTTTTCCAGATCGAACCCCGGGCATTTCTATCCCGCTATTTCACAGGGCTATCGGCAGCGAGGCCACGATACTCGAGCATCGGTTGCACGCTGGGCTTCTTGCCGCGCCAGGACTCGTACATCTTTTCGAGGTCCTCAGTGTTGCCGCGTGAAAGCACCATGTTGCGGAAACGGTCACCGTTGGCGCGCGTCAAGCCGCCGTGCTCCTGAAACCACTGGTTGGCGTCGTCCGCCAACATCTGCGTCCAGATATAGGCGTAATAACCGGCCGAGTACCCGCTTCCCCAGATGTGAGCGAAATAGCTGGAGCGGTAGCGCGGCGGCGTGTAGCTGATCCACAAGTGGATCTGATCAAGGGCATCTTTCTCGAACTTGTCCGCCTGCTGCAAACCCGCAGTCGGCGGCAGCGTGTGCCACTTCATGTCAAGCTGCGCGGCGGCCAGCAGCTCCGTCATCTTATATCCGGCATTGAAGGTCTTCGCCTTGCGGATCTTTTCCACCAGTTCCTTCGGCATGGGCGCGCCTGTCTTGTAGTGCTTTGCGTAGTTTGCAAAGACTGAAGGATAGAGGACCCAGTGCTCATTGAATTGCGACGGAAACTCGACAAAGTCGCGCGCCGTCGAGGTGCCTGAAAGAGTTGGATACTCGGTGTTCGAGAACATGCCGTGCAGCGCATGGCCGAACTCGTGGAACATAGTATTCACATTGTCTGAGGTAAGCAGCGCGGGCTCGCCCGGCGCCGGCGGGTCAAAATTGCAGACATTCGCCACCACCGGTTTGGTGTTCATCAGCTTCGACTGTTCCACGTAGTTCGTCATCCAGGCGCCGCCCTGCTTGTTGTCGCGCTTGAAATAGTCGGCGTAGAAGAGCGCCAGCTGGCTGCCGTCGGCGTTGAAGACGTCAAACACGCGCACGCCGGGAGCGTAGACAGGGAGATCTTTGCGTTCCTTGAAGCTCAATCCATAGAGCAGATGGGCGGCGTAGAACACGCCATTCTGCAGCACGTTGTCCAGTTCGAAATAGGGTTTGACATCGTCTTCATTCAGATCGTATTTCGCCTTCCGCACCTGCTCGGCATAAAAGTCCCAGTCCCAGGGTTGCAGCTGGAACCCGCCATTCTGCTTGTCGATCAGTGCCTGGATGTCCTTTGCTTCGGCGGCGTTCCGCGCAGCGGATGGCGGTGCAAGCTGGTCCATAAACTTCAGCGCCGCTTCCGGCGTCTTGGCCATCTGGTCGGTAATTTTCCAGGCGGCAAAGTTGGGGAAGCCCAGCAGCTTTGCCTTTTGCGCGCGCAGCTGCGCAATCTTCGCGATGGTCTCGCGCGTGTCGTTCGCGTCGCCGCGCTCGGCGCGACCCCAGGATTGTTCGAAGATTCCCTGACGGGTGGAGCGGTTGTTCAATGAAGTGAAAACTGGCTGCTGCGTGGTGTTCTGCAGCGGAATGACAAACCCTTCCGCTTTCCGAGCTCCCGCGGCCTGCTGCGCTGCCTTAATCTCGGCATCGGTAAGTCCGGCCAGCGCCGCTTTGTCGGTAGTCGCAAACGCTCCGGCCTTGGTCGCAGCAAGCAGCTTGCTGACAAAACCCTGCGAAAGCCCAGCCAGCTCTTCATTAATCTTCTTCAGTTCCGTCTTTTGCTCGTCGCTGAGTTTGGCACCCGCGTGTACGAACTCGTCGTATACGTGTTCCACCAGTCGCAGCTGTTCCGGAGTGAGCTTGAGCGACTGGCGCTGGTTGTAAATGGTCTCTACCCGTTTGAACAGCTTCGGGTCCAGATAGATGGCGTCCTGGTGCGCGGCCAGCTTCGGCGCCACAGCCTCGCGCGTCTTCAGCAACGTGGGGTTGCTGTTCGCGCTCACGACGGCGAAGAACGTTTCCGTTGCGCGCTTGAGCAGCTGTCCGCTCTTTTCCATGGTGACAAACGTATTGTCGAATGTGGGCGCGGCCGTATTGTCGGCGATGGCCCTCATCTCCTTCTGCTGTTCAGCCATGCCGGCCTCAATGGCAGGCTGATAGTCCTCGTCCTTGATCTTGTCGAACGGAGGCGCCTGGAACGGCAGCTTGCTGGGCGCGTAGAACGGATTGTCAGGGCCAAAAGCGGCAGCCGGCGCGGACGGAGCGGAAGAAGTGAAAGTCGTCATAAAAAGGATGAGCGCAACACCAACGGGTGAGATGTTCATTTCTATGACAGTGTAATGGGTTGGGCGGAAGGCGGGTCAAGCCGGGATTACGGAAACACCTAAGAAGACTTGTCTCGGCAGGAGGGATATCCTGTGTTAAGGCGAAAGTCAGTGCAGCCGCGGAGCGTAAATGCGTAAGGGGCGATTGGAAGCGTTCAGTGACGGCGTGATCGCGATCATCATCACCATCATGGTGCTGGAGATGAAAGTGCCGCATGGGAGCCGGGTGCAGGACCTGGCGCCTCTGGCGCCCACCTTTCTCAGCTACGTCCTGAGCTTCCTCTACGTTGGCATTTACTGGAGCAACCACCACCACTTGCTGCATGCCTGCGAGACAGTCACGGGTGCAATGCTCTGGGCCAATCTGCACCTGCTGTTCTGGCTCTCCTTATTTCCGTTCACCACAGGCTGGATGGGAGAAAACCATTTTGACGCAGTGCCCACTGCGCTCTACGCACTGGTGCTGCTGATGGCTGCATTCGCCTACCTACTGCTCCAGCAGACGATCATCCGCACGCAGGGGCAGGCTTCACTTCTTAAGAAAGCAATCGGTCGCGATTGGAAGGGCAAGCTCTCACCGCTGCTGTATATCGCGGCCATCATCGTCACTGTGCGCTCACCGTGGATCGCTCAGGTGATCCTTTTGATCGCAGCGTTGATCTGGCTCATTCCCGACCGGCGTATCGAAAAAGGTCTTGCCAATGCAACGGACTAGCAATTTGCACAACCTCTGAGGCGCTTGCACGGGCAACAAGCGCGTTCGATAATCGAAAAGTTACGGCAATCGAAACGTTGCCGTGCCTCATCACATGAGATATGCCCGACGTGGAGGCGTGAAGTAGATGTTGCCTCGTGTGGTCATTGTCGGCGGCGGCTTCGGAGGACTCTCCGCAGCCCATTCCCTGCGCAACGCTCCCGTCCGTGTAACGCTGGTGGACAGGCGGAACTATCACCTTTTTCGGCCCATGCTGTACCAGGTGGCAACGGGTTTGCTTTCCTCCGATGACATTTCCGGCGCGTTGCGTTCCATCCTCAGTCATCAAAAGAATGTTGATGTTGTTTGGGATGAAGTCACAGGCATCAACTCCAAGCAGCGCATCGTTCATCTCAGGCGAGGCGATTTGGCCTACGACTTTTTGATCCTCGCGACCGGTATCAAGTACAACTATTTTGGACACGACGAATGGCGAGAGTTTGCCCCCGGACTCGAGTCACTCGATGATGCGGACATGATCCGCGGCAAGATCCTGGGTGCGTTTGAGCGAGCAGAAGAACTGGCCTCAATCGAACAAGCACCCGCTTCGGAAATTCGCCGCCAGCTGACTTTTGTACTGGTTGGCGCGGGAACCGTTGGGGTTGAGATGGCCGGCACGCTGGCAGAAATGTCCCGCATGGCCCTGACGCATGATTTTCGCCACATTGATCCCTCGTCCGCACGGATTCTTCTCTATGAGGCCGGACCTCGTATTCTGCCCACCTATCCTGAACATCTTTCAAGCAAAGCGCACCGGCACCTCGAGAAGTTGGGTGTTGAAGTGCATACCAGTTCTCTTGTTACGACTGTCGATGCGGAAGGCATTGTGGTTGCCGGAGAGCGAATTCAGGCCGGAACTGTACTTTGGGGAGCGGGCGTTGTTGCGTCTCGCGCAGGACGCTGGCTCGAGGCACAAATGGACAAGTCGGGAAAAATCATTGTCGGACCGGACCTGTCCGTACCAGAACATCCGGAAGTCTTTGCCATTGGCGATACAGCTCATGTCATTGCTCCGGTCCGGAACCTATTGGGCGTCAAGTCAAAAAATCCCATGACCATGCCAGGAGTAGCTCAGCCCGCTATCCAGGAGGGCGAGTATGTTGCTCGTGTGATTCAGCGCCGTGTGGCAGGACAAAGCGAACCTAAACCTTTCTGGTATTGGGATAAAGGTGATCTCGCCATCGTAGGGCGGACGTACGCAGTCGCGGACTTGCGGTTCGCGAAATTCGCCGGCTTTCCCGCATGGGTCCTCTGGGCCACCGTGCACATTTATTTCCTGATTGGATTTGCCAATCGGCTCTTCGTCTTATTACAGTGGGGCTTCTCCTTCCTCACAAAAAACCGCCGCGTGCGAATCTGGCCTCCGGAGCCGCAATCGGCGCAGAAATCCATCGACCGCGCTGCTTGATCCTCAAGTAGCGTTCTGAGCGCAAGCAAACTCATTCATTCACACATATTCGGACGCATGCTGTCACAAGTCAGCTGCGGCCTGATCAAGCTTAAGGAGACAAACATGAAAATAGTAGTGATCGGCGGCACTGGACTCATTGGATCAAAGCTGGTTCAGAAGCTGCGTGAACAGGGACATGAAGCGGTGGCGGCAGCACCCAACACCGGGGTCAACACTCTTACCGGACAGGGACTGGCCGAAGCGTTGAAAGGCGCCTCCGTAGTAGTTGACGTATCGAACTCGCCCGACTGGGACGACGCAGCGGTGCTGAAGTTCTTCGAAACATCCACCCGCAACCTCCTCTCCTATGAAGCCGCCGCCGGCGTAAAGCACCACGTTGCCTTATCGGTGGTGGGAACCGACCGGATGTCAGAAAGTGGCTACATGCGCGCCAAGCTCGCGCAGGAAAAACTGATCCAGCAATCTTCAATTCCCTACTCCATCGTGCATGCCACGCAGTTCTTCGAATTCCTCAAGGGCCTTGCCGATATTTCCGTGGTCGACGGGAAGGTGCATTTGCCCCATGTGCTCTTCCAACCGATGGCTGCCGACGATGTGGCCGACGCGCTTGCGCGCGTTGCGCTGGGAGCTCCCGTGAATGGGATGGTCGAAATTGCCGGGCCGGAGCAGTTTCGCGTGGACGAACTCGTCCGGCGGCGGCTGGCGGCCCTCAACGACCCGCGCGAAGTCGTCGCTGACCCAAACGCACGCTACGGCGGAGCAAAAATAAGCGAGAGAACACTGGTTCCAGGCACTAACGCACGAGTCGGCAAGACCCAGTTCGAAACCTGGCTCACTCAGTCCGCAGCACGTGCGGCCTGAGACCCACAACGTTCAATCTCCGAATCACGCGAAAGGTTTCATCTATGCGGTTGAAGAACGCGTTGTTTGCGCTTGCATTTCTCTTCTTCTCGTGCGGCGCGCTCATGGCACAGGAAGCCAAAGAAGCCAAGGTAACGCAGCTCATGTCGAAAGACCTGACCAACATACCAGGCAAAGAAGGGCTCATGATCACGGTGGAGTATCCGCCGGGCAGTTCGGACCCGATCCATCGCCACAATGCACACGCGTTTGTTTACGTGCTGGAAGGCACGGTTGTGATGCAGGTAAGAGGCGGACAGCAAGTGACCCTGACACCCGGCCAGACCTTCTACGAAGGTCCCGACGATGTTCACGTGGTGGGACGGAATGCAAGCAAGACCAAACCAGCAAAATTCATCGTGTTCCTGGTGAAGGACAAAGGCGCTCCGGTGCTGGTACCCGCCAAATAAAAAGACCCGGAAGTATCCGGCCGACAAAACACATAAACGTACATATATATGGAGGAATCATATGAGCTCAATTACGGTGAAAGATGGCACGAGGATTTACTACAAAGACTGGGGTGAAGGTCCGGTTGTCACGTTTTCGCACGGATGGCCGCTCAATGCCGATGCGTGGGACGGCCAAATGCTTTTCCTCTCCCAGAATGGATTCCGCACAGTCGCACACGACCGCCGAGGACATGGCCGATCAAGCCAGGCGTCATCTGGTAATGACATGAATACGTACGCCGACGACCTGGCAGCGGTGATTGAGGCACTGGATCTTAAGGATGTCACGCTGGTGGGTCACTCCACCGGCGGCGGCGAAGTTGCGCGCTACATCGGGCGGCACGGCACAAAGCGGGTTGCTGGAGCCGTATTGATTGCCGCGGTGCCACCGATCATGGTGAAAAGCGCTTCGAATCCGGAAGGGCTGCCGATCGAGTTGTTTGATCAGCTGCGGAGCGGCCTCGCCAAGGACCATTCGCAGTTCTACAAAGACTTTGCCGTACTGTTCTACGGCGCCAACCGGGCGGGCGCGAAGGTTTCGCAGGGAATGCTGGACCAGTTCTGGCTTTGGAGCATGCAGGCCGGCCTCAAGAATTCTTACGACTGCATCAAGGCATTTTCCGAAACCGATTTCACCGAAGACCTGAAGAAATTCGATGTGCCCACGCTGGTCATGCACGGCGAGGACGACCAGATCGTCCCGGTCAAGGACTCAGCGAAAAAATCGGCCAGGCTGATCAAAGGAGCGCAGGAGATTTACTATCCCGGCCGGCCGCACGGCCTTACGGCGACACATCAGGACGAAATCAACGCCGACCTGCTGAAGTTTCTGAACTCGGTGCAGAAAGCGCGCAAGAAGGCAGCATAGTCTTGGAAACCGGCAGACCGGCATTTGGTTCCGGGCGGTTTACAGAAAAAGGGGACATTCAGGCTGTCCCCTTTTTCTATGAGGTCTTCGACCCTAGATAAGTCAGTGCGATTCGGGCTCTCGGGACATAAATGCGCAGAACACTGCGCCCAGCTTGCGCGCTCCCCGGTTTGATGACGAGGACGACTCTTCCGGCTAACGATCCCAAAGAAGGATTTTAAATCGGCTAGCCTCAGAGGTGAAGTGCTCTAAATCGCACTTTGAATTTGCGCGAATACGGCCAACAATCGCTCATTTCATGTTGTCCTGGAATTCTTAGATGGCAAGTGGATATCCAATTTCTTCGGCATCTTTCTTCAGAGTCAGAAGGTTCCTGTCAGGGTTTAACAAACTGACCATTGCATATGTCAAAGGCAGTCGGGAATATATTCCTTTTACGGCCTTGATGTCAACGCTTCGTTCAAAGTACCGTTCTGCCCAGCGTTTGTAGGTAGCCGGATTTCCATCGAGTACTTCGAGCAGACGCTCTGAACCATCCGGATCTAATCCAGTTGGGAATCTTATCTTTCCTCTCTTCCATCCTCCTTCGCCCCGGAACTGCCAAAGGCAGAACGTTGTTTGAAAAAAAGAAAGGCTTGGATCAAGCAGGATATCGCGGAAAAGTGGCGGTAGATTGCCTAAGACACCGGGCCAAACTCCTTCATTTGCATTATGCCAGGGCGACATTGGACTCTCATGATCAAACCCTTTCAAAAGCGCTCCATCAGTGGTGAAAACACCATACACAGAGTCACCCTCTACGGTGTTTATGGAACCAAGCTGCGCTCCCACAGCCCATCTGTGATTGAAGTGATGGCGACGCGCGGACCACGTTGTTTCCAACACCGCATCAAGCATCGCCAAAGACTGCATCAACTCCGCCAATTCGTCGATCGACGGCAACCGATGTAAGTTGCGCGATGAAATCAAAGACATACTGCTTCTCTGTTATCCCTCACGGTTTCTGCTGCATTCTAGGCAGTTCCCATTTCGTGCCTTGTGGCATAGTATCTGATTTTTCAATATTGCAGGCAGCGCAAGCATGCACCAAGTTGGACGGGTCATCGGTACCACCCTGCGATCTTGGAATGTAATGATCTGTTTGGCCTTCGTTGGCAGGAGGCGTAACCCCAGCTTGACGTTGCTGTGCTGGAACAGTTGTGACTCCGCAATACTCACATTTTCCTCCAGCGTTTACACGAGTTTGGACAGCATCTTTCTTGCTAACAATTGCCGTGTTGGGGCTAACTGCTCCAGCATTGCTTGTCGTACCAGGCACTCCCGTCTGAACTCTCGTTCCCGTAGTTGCCGGAACGGACGCTTGTACGTTGGTGCCGGTAGTCGCGGGAGCACCCGTTGGTACTGA
>DATAEJ010000272.1:0-4636 GCA_036258095.1 Candidatus Angelobacter sp.
GGAAGTCCTCATTTGGGACTATCTGCGGATGGGAAGTGTGCGCCATGTTCAGGAGCGCGCCCAGGAGTTGCTGAAGCTCGATCCGGGCAATCCTGTCGCGCAAGCCGCATTGCAGGAGCAGGGCAATGAGACCCCGATCGCTCAGACCAAGAGCAAGAATAAAAGCCACCACAGCCAGCGGGTACTGGCTGCACAGGCAGCCCTGGTGTCACTGGAACAACTGCGCAAACCGGAAGGAATGGAGCCGCAGGACTTCGCTGCCTTGCGGCGCCGAGTGGAATCCCGGCTGAACGGCACGCTTGGGCTGGCTTACGTGGAGGAAGAGCAGTACCAGGAGGCGCGCACTCCGTTACAGCAGGCTGTGGCGGTCGATCCTGGCAACCCGCAGTACGCTTATGCGCTGGGATTGGCCCTTCTTAACAGCAAGGAGCCGGACCAGCAAAGCGCATTCCTATACCTGGCCCGCGCCGTCAATTTGACGAAGGGAACACAGCAAGGCGCGCCGATTGCTGAATTCGCCCGCAAGCAATATCACAAAGCCGGGGGCAATGATGCCGACTGGAATGGCTTCCTGGCGGCAGCCGTTATCCCTTCAGGCACAATGCAAACGGCTTCTACCGCCACAGTAGCGGCCAATGCTCCCTCGTCGCTGAGTAAACCCGCGGTTGTGCAGCCAAGCGTGACAGTGAACGTTACGGCAACGGCTCTCTCGCCGCAGAGTTCTACAACGGTCGCAAAAAATACACCTCCGGCTAATCCTGCCACAGCCGCGAACAACACGAACACGCCTCGGGTAGATGCAGTGCCGCGTCGTACGCCTGAGCCTGTACACGAGCCGCGCCTCCAGCTTTCAGCGCCAACCGCTCCGCTCTCGCTGGGAATCCTCATCCAGACGTCACTGCTCACGAACCACAATCGGCCCACCATCATTGCCACCCTGCGCGACATTGTCAGCCACCTCCGCGCTGACGATGAGGCAGCCATCCTGGTCTTCAGCAACCAGCTCGATTTTGAACAGGACCTCACGGCCAACGACGCGCTGCTGGAGCAGGCCATGAATGCGCTTCGCCCGCGCTCAGGCAAAGCACTACTGGATGGAATCATTTTCGCGGCCGGCCATCTGAAACGAATCGGCAAGAATTCGAACCGCGTGCTGTTGGTCATCTCTGACGGAAGCAGCTCAAACAACAAAGAGTCGCTGCCGGTTACGTCAGAGATCAGCGGTGTAAGGATCGATTGTGTTGGGTTAAATGCGGACGGCAATGCGCAACGGGAGTTGTTATCGCGCCTGGCGGCATACTCCGGCGGTCAGGCTACTTTCGCCAATGATGCCCAGCAGTTCCGGGTGGCCGCCCTGACGCTTACCCAGCAACTGGGTCTTCCAGTTCGGTGAACTCCGGTATATACCCAGACAGGCTGCAAGAACGATAACCCACCCTCGTTCTTTACATGCACTTTACATAAAAAAATCCGGAACAGTCTGCGTTCTGTTCCGGATGAATCGTAAACTGCGCTCGCAGCCTGATTGCTGCTTAACGAATTAGACGCAGGTAGAAGGCGTATGGTTCGCTTCTTTGCAAGAATTGACATGAAGTCAATGGAAATCGTTCCCAATTGGTACAAACACTGTTCGACCTGACCCGAACTGTTTATTCTAGGTAAAATGCGCGTCCATATTTTGCTCTTCGGTCAACTTAAGGACATCGTCGGTCGTTCGGAGGATTACCTGACGTTCGAGCCCGGCGCGCGGCTGTCGGCCGTCATGGACCATTACTCGGGCCAGTTTCCAGCCGTCCGCGGCCTGGCTGGTTCCATCGCCTGTTCCATCAACCAGGAATATGCTGCGACGTCGTCGGAACTCCACGAAGGCGATGAAGTTGGGTTGTTGCCTCCCGTAAGCGGTGGAAAGGGACGCGCAACCGAGTTGCACGAGCTTCGGTCGGAGCATTGCGCCATTGTTCGTGAGCCGATTGATGCCGCTAAAATCCGGGCTTCGCTTTCGCATCCGGAAGATGGATCTGCCATCCTTTTCGATGGCGTGGTCCGCAACAACACACGCGGGCGCCGCACGCTGTACCTTGACTACGAAGCTTACGAATCCATGGCGCTGAACGAAATGGAAAAGCTGGCGCATGCGGCATTGGAGCGCTTCAAAGTGCGGGACGTGGCTCTGGTGCACCGCCTTGGGCGGCTGCAAATAGGCGAAACCAGTGTGCTGATCGGTGTTGCATCCGCCCACCGCGCGGCCGCATATGAGGCTTCACGCTGGTTGATCGATACACTCAAGAAAACCGTCCCAATCTGGAAGAAGGAGTATTTCGAGGACGGCGCAGTCTGGGCTGATGGAGAGCCGTTTCCGGAAGAAATACGGAGAGGGAAATAACCTTTCCATGTTCATTGCATCTAAGCTGGTCAGAATACCCGAGCAACAACTATGAATATGACGCCAGCTGTGCCCCAACGGTTCGGTGTTGCATGTCTCCTGCTGCTTGCGTTAAGCGTCGGCGCACAGGAATCGCCGCAATCCGCCTCAGATCAGGGAAAATCGCAGGGGCCGGTGTATCGGGTCAACGTCCGGCTGGTGAACGTCTTCACCACGGTCACTGATTCCCATGGCGCGCCAATCGCCGACTTAGGCAAGGACGATTTCAAAGTCTTTGAAGACGGTCAGGAGCAGGATGTCCGGGTTTTTGAGCGCGAATCCGAGCTCCCCTTGAGCATTGCCCTTGCGGTTGATACTAGTCCCAGCACGGAGCGTGATTTCAAGCTGGAAGTGGTATCGGCGAAGAAGTTCGTCCACTCAATCGTGCGTCCTGTCGATCGCCTGAGCGTATTCCAGGTCACCGCCAACATTGATCAGGTCACGCCGTTCACGCCGGATCTGAGACGGATTGACCGGGGAATCGATGCGCTTCACGTCGGGCCGGGAACGTCTCTGTATGACGCCATTTTCCTGGGCTCTGAGGCGCTGATGGACCGCGAAGGCCGCAAAGTGCTGGTCTTGATCACTGATGGCGGCGATACCACCAGCAAGGCCGATTATCAAGCAGCCCTTCGTCGCGCGGAGCAGGCAGAAGCCATTGTTTACAGCATTATCATAGTTCCGGTGGAGGCTGATGCTGGTCGAAACCTTGGCGGCGAGCACGCGCTGATCCAGATATCAAAAGATACCGGAGGCAAGTACTACTACGCGAAGAGCGTGAATGAACTCGACGAGGCTTTCCAGCAGGTGAGCAAGGAACTGCGCACGCAGTACCTGATTGCTTACTATCCCAGCCGCAAGTTGTCGGACTCTCCGTTTCGCCGGATCAAAGTTGAGGTGGCGAAGAAAGACGCTGATGGCAAACCTTATCTGGTGCGCCACCGCGCGGGATATTTCACGGCGCCGGCCAAATGAAGCGAATTGCCAGGATCGGCGAAATTGCCGAACATCGCCGAAAGGGTGCTGAAAACGGGTACCGCTGCGCTGCCGACAGAATTCAATCCGCCGCTTTGCCTGTCGATTTGGATTCTTTGGAGATTTTGGCATTTCTGCGTGCCAATCGGCCTGATTCCTGTCCTTTGGTCACACTCTTAAGCTGAATCTCCGGGGTGCGAAACTCACCCTTTCACGCTAGAATGTTTGCCATGGCTTTCCGTGCAAGCGCTCCAGCATTCTCCGGGAAAAAACCGGCCAAGACCCCACCTCCTGACGAGACCGGCATGGAGCCGGCTTACCTTAAGGCCCTCGGTGAGAAGCAGACGCCCGTAATGGTGAAACTGCACTCCGGCGAGACCTTCCGGGGCTGGGTGGAATACTACGATTCCAACATGATCCGCCTCACCCGTGAGGGCGTCCCCAATCTGTTCATCTTCAAGCACGAGATCATGTACATCGCTGAAGATAACGGGCGCCGTCCCCGTTAATGCCGCAGCAACCCCAGGATTTCTTACTTCCCATGCAGGATCTGGCTCGCGAAGCCGGAGGTCTGCTCATGTCATTTTTCGGCAAGGTCGCCATTGAGTACAAAGGCGATGCCGACCTGGTGACGAAAGCGGACCGGGCTTCTGAAGAATTTCTGGTCTCGCGCATCCGCAAGCTGTGGCCTGACCATGACCTTGTCGGTGAAGAGGGCAGCCGCAACGAGACCGGCAGCGATTACCGCTGGTATATCGACCCGCTCGACGGCACCACCAACTTCGCCCATGGCTATCCAGTCTTTTGTGTTTCCCTGGGTCTCGACTTCAAAGGCGAGCGCATTGCCGGCGTGATCTACGATCCCACGCGGCAGGAAATGTTCGCGGCAGCGCAGGGAAGCGGGACGACGCTGAACGGCAATCCCGTCCGAGTTTCAAAAACACAACGGCTGGTTGAAAGCCTCATCGCGACCGGCTTTCCAAGCCACAAGCGCCACAAAAATCCGAATATCCACTTCTACCACCAGCTCACGCTGCGCTCGCATGGCGTGCGCCGCGCTGGTTCAGCTGCACTCGATCTCTGCTACGTCGCCTGCGGACGTTACGACGCCTTCTGGGAATTCAATCTGAATCCATGGGACACCGCAGCCGGAGTGCTGATCGTTCAGGAAGCCGGAGGCACAGTCACCAACTTCAGCGGCGGGCCTTTTGCGATCGAGAGCCGCCAGGTGCTGGCGTC
>DATAEJ010000273.1:0-17807 GCA_036258095.1 Candidatus Angelobacter sp.
AAAGTCGGGTACACGTTCGCCTGGGACTATCCCTTCGAATTAAGGCACCAGAACACGACGATTGTTTTGCTTGCCGGTAAGGGGCAAGGCCCGTTCTCCGGACCGCTGGGAGCGGCAGATGTTGCGCGGCAATTCGTAAACATCGCTTCCGGATGGAGAAAGCCAGCGGAAACAAGGAAGTGACTAGAACTCGTGCAGTCAGGTGACGACCAAGGGAACTCCGCGTCATGCCGTAAGATCTTGGCTGGCGCGGCGTTCTCATTTCAGGTCGGCGAGCCAACAGCGCCACAGATTTTGTCGCAAGTTACAGTAAGACCAGCGGTCCGCTGAAGACCAAAGGGTGTATCCTTTTGTAGTAACTCATCAGACGAGCGGATTCTTTGACAACGATTTTCGCTTGCTGGTTTCAGTTGAAGGGTCGTAATGAGGGAACTCCGGGACGGACGTATGACATGGGCTGTTGATGGTCCAACGCTGGTGTTTGAGCGTACCAGCGGTCAAAGCGAGGGTGTGTTCTCGTGTTCCAGTTGCGGCAAGCCAATCGAGGCGAGCAACTTCTTCACGGCATTTACCACTTTTTATTCCCACCGCTGTGCGAAAAGACCTTTTACCAAGGCGAGACCCGCGCCGCGACCAAGGCGTAGGCAGCCCACCGCGACAGAGAGTTATTTCAGAAGAGAAAACACATAATGCCTGCCCCGCGACTCGGGTGACGATGGGAAGGCGAAGCATGCGTCGCGGGGCAGTGCGTGCTCGAGTGTGATGTCGCCAGCATACGTTGAGGATTGAAAAGGCAGAAATGCCGAGATGCGCCATCGGGTCCAGTTGCCCAACTGAGGACGATTGAAGCGCTCCCAGGGAAACAAGTCTGTGCCGTGTTGTGCCACTCTTAGTCGAGTCACGGCACAGACTCATGCAAGCAGTTGCAAATTGTGATGCGCGATTGAGCGCAGGGTATTGTGTTCTGCAATAAAAAATCGAGAGTGGGTCAAAAGCAGGGTACCAGTTGAAGCTGGTTCTGAAGGCGTCTTCTCCAGAGGCGGATGGAAGGATCGCATCACTCCGCCTCAGGAGAGACGACTTACTGCTTGCAGTACTACATATAGCGGCTGAATGGCCATTCAGAAAAGCGTTGAGTTGCGCCAGCAGCGGCGACAAACGTTGCGTTCCATCATCCTGGGTTCACTCAATACAGATCATTTTGCCCCGTGAGCAACTTTGGATTTCTCGCCTTCAAGAGCTTTGCTGGGTCGATCGCTGCGAACGACGCGCGGCAGAAGAACCCAGCTGAATCCATAAACCGAGAGCGAGAAGGCTATGGAGGCGGCATTGCCTGTGTGTAGATCCTCAAAAAGCAGCTTAACGGTGCAGAGGGACATGAGGACGTAGGCGAGCGTTCTCTGGCGCGACGATGCGAGTCCATAGAGCAGCGCGGCGGCACAAATCAGGAATGTCCTGACTGCGGCCAAAGCTGGCGGAGGGAAGGCAAAGAACTGCTGTGTGGTACTGCTCGCCAGACTGATGAGTGCAGCGACGCAGAACATGGAAAAGCAGAACTGAAGACATTGATCGGTGAAAGCCGAGTGGGATTTAGTGCCACTTCGCCGGATGAAAAGCCAAATCGCAACGCTCGCGGCAGCGGAAATCGTAACCGGCCATGATGCGGGCTGCGGCCGGGAGCCTGCCAGTGCGCTGACAACAAAGATCAATAGTCCTGAACTAAGCCATGCAATGGTGAGGAAGCTCAGAGAGTGCATCGCCAGGGTCAGGCGCGAGTTCCGGACGGCAGCAGCGATGGCAACGAGAGCCGCCAGGCTGAACCATGACGAAGCGGTGCGCGCAGGGAGGACGAGGAAGGTGCCGCTCACCAGCAGTGCTGCTGCCCAGGTGGCGAAGACATGATAGTTGCGGGTGAGGCGATCTTCGTCAAACCACATGAATGCGGCCAGATAGCCAATGGCAGCTCCGACAATGCACAGGGCGCCTATCCAGGGTTGCGCCGCGTCATGAGAAGCGCGGAGCGTTCCCCACGTAGCGACCAGGAAGGTGACGGTGGTCTGGAGGACAGAGAAGTAAGCGATTGGCCTTTGTCTGATGATGGTCGTGAACAAAGTACTCACTATCGAGAGCAGAAACACCGTCACGATCAGGGCGAGCAGGACTGGAGTCGCGAGAGGCACATACTGAGGTGAGAGTTCCTGTCCGGTGTAGAGGACGATCAGCATGAGAACGCCAGCGTCGGCTGCGACAGCGGCGATGATTCGCGCAGCCGGCCAACGTCCACGGGCGCAAGCGTACTCAGCACAAGCGCTGATGAGCAGCAACCCTGTGATGAACGGCGCCGGGTTGCCAGTGCTCACGCACAGCGCGAAGGAAGTAAATGCAGCGAAGCTGGTGGTCAGCGAGGCAACGGCAGCGAGATCTTTCTTCCAGGCCACAACGAAGGCGAGCAGGGCAAAGGCAACAAGGACCACTGCGGTCACAGATGCGGGCAGGAGTTTGAAGCGAACCGTGGATTCCCAGAGCAGAGGGAACACGATCAGTGAGGCAGTGAGGCCGTATGCTCCCGAGGCGAAGCGCACGCTAGAGCGCCCAGTTCCCCAGACCAGCCAGCCTGCGGAGTAGATCAAAGCCACGGCAGCCACGGTGATCTGTGG
The DNA here is from genome assembly GCA_036258095.1 of Candidatus Angelobacter sp. Lineage (GTDB taxonomy): Bacteria > Acidobacteriota > Terriglobia > Terriglobales > Acidobacteriaceae > Angelobacter. The sequence goes on from DATAEJ010000273.1 coordinate 2,658, forward strand.
AAGAGCGCCGGACTCCGCCACTGCCCGGAGCAGATACGCGCCAGCCAGGCCGAGAAAGACTTTGCCGATCACCGGCATGGCGCTGGCTGAGCCGCCGCCGGCAAACTGGCTGAGCGGATGCGAGGCGGGAAGCGGCGCAGCAGCGGAGGGTGGAGCCGGCACGTTGAAGATGTTCAGATCTTCCGGGTGTGCGTCGTTCTCTGCCCGCGCTGCATGATCGCGAACTTCGAGCGCGGCAAGCCGCGCTTCCAGTTCCTTCACCTTTTCCGCGAGTCCCTTGACCAGGGACGCATACTCGTCGAGAGAAGGTTTCATAACCTTTCCTTCCGCAAGTCGAGTTACAGCCGTCAGGCCCCAGCGCCGGCTGATGTGGCGTGCGCCGCGGCTTCCGCTCTTTCGGGTTCCTCCCAAGGTGGCAGCAGCTTCACCAGAACAGACAGAATCACCAGCGGAAGCAGCATCAGCGCCACCGCGATCAGGAGGCCTTCGCGTGTGATCAGTTCAAGTTTGTACGTGGTGTAACCGAGGAAGCTCTTGGAAAATAACTGACCACCGATGACCACGTTCCAGCGCATGGCAAAGATGCCAATCATCGTCAGGCAGCCGGAGAAGACGTAGATTCTCTTGCGCCATTTCTCGCTGATGCTCAGGACCTGGGTAAGGAAGAGCAGCCCGATCGGGACCACCGTGCCCAGAATAATCTGGATGATCACCTGAGACAGGTAGAGTCGCGTGTGCACCATGAAATCCAGCGAGCGGAATGATTCGTCTGACTCGTAGATTCGATGGATCAGGTCAAGCATCTCCAGGCTGAAATCGATGACGAACGTGTAGAAGAGATACTTGGCGATGGTATCCACGCAGCGCATGTCGATCGGCTGCTTGCGCAGGCGGCTGGTGAGCATATAGAGCAGCATCACCACGGCGATGCCCGAGACCATGGCGGAGAACAGGAAGACCACGGGCATGAGTGGCGTTGACCACCAGGGATTGGCCTTGATGGAGCCGAAGATGAAACCGACATAGCCGTGCAGCAGGAAGGCCGAGGGGATACCGATCACGGTGACGATCCAGCCGACGCGATTATCGATGGCGAGCGCTCGTGGGCTGATGTTGTCTGAGCCAAGAGTCAGCGCGCGATAGATCAGGCGTGTGAACCCGGTGGTGGATTGGGATTTGAGGACAATGTCACGCCGATAGTCGAGCCAGATTTCGACCACGAGCACGGCCATGAGGTACCAGAGATAGACGAAGCCGAACATCGCCATGGCCGACGATCGATGCGGGGTGAGGTACATCTCGAAGGAACGCTCAGGATGTCCGAGGTGAAGCTGAAGCGGCATAGGCGCCACCAGCAGAAACGCCAGAGCCGTGAGCAGAGCGAGCCGGTACGTGGGTCTTACCTCGTCCACGCGGAAGACGCGTTCCAGTGAAGCAAGAATAAAGGCCCCGGCCACCAGCCCCGTAATGTACGGGTACACGGCGATGAGGATGCTCCACTGCAGTTCGATCTCGTTCGGATACATGAAGCCGTCAGTATGCACAGGTCAATTCCTCCCTCGTCGCTAGCGGACCGAGCCATCAAGGCCGTTGTAATAAAGTTTGGCGCCAGTAGCTAAATGCGGTTTCAGCACCTGCACGCTGTGCGTGCGCAGGAACTTGTGAATGGGATCGTTCGGGTTCTTGAGATCGGCGAGTTGGCGCGCACCGGTGGGGCAGGCCTCGCAGCAGGCGGTGGTCAGGCCCTTGCTGATGCGGTGATAGCAGAGGGTGCACTTCTGCGCGACTTTCTTCTCCGGATGGATGAATCGGCATCCGTAAGGGCAGGCTTGAACGCAATAGCGGCAGCCGAGGCAGTATTTTTCGTCGACCAGCACCACGCCGTCAGGACTGATGAAGGTTGCGCCTACGGGGCAGACCTGCGTGCAGGGCGAATCGGCGCAGTGATTGCACATCTTGGGGACGAAGAACTGCTTTACGTTCGGGTCTTTTTCTGACGGAAAGCCGAGCTTGCCGCCCTCGGGCGAATCCACCACAGGATTGTCCCAATCGTTGTCATAGACGCGATAGCGTTCGATCCAGGTGCGGTAATAGCCATCAGGCACGTGGTTTTCCTGCTGGCAAGCGTTCACGCAGCTGCCGCAGCCGATGCACTTTTCAATGTCCACCAGCATGGCCCACCAGTGTTCGGCGGTGCCATAGTTGGGCGCTTTCTGCGGCTCACCGGCCAGCAGGTGTTCCCAGGCAAGCGCGGCAGCAGGGAGAAGAACCAGCATTTGTCTGCGAGTCATGTTCATTTCTTTGCTCCTGCTTTCGCTTCTGTTTCAATCACCGGACTGTGAGGTTGGTGGCAGGTATCGCAGGGAACGCCTCCGGCGTGATCGGCGGAGACGACCTGCGGAAACCACTTCGGTTTGGCCGTATTGGCCTCATGGCAGCGGACGCACAGAACGGCGGCATCGAGCTTCGCCGGCTTGAGTGATGTGGGATCGTCGGCGTGTTTGGCTTGCGGCCCGTGGCAGCTTTCGCAATTCACCCGGGCATGCTTGCCTTTCACTTTCTTGTCCTGGACGTCGGAATGGCATGCTTCGCAGGTGTCATGACCGGCATAGGAAACCGGCAGTGATTTCAGTTCTGCAAGAGCATTGCCGCGATAATGGCCGTATTGGCCGAAACTCTGCGGAACCAGGAGGCCGCGCACCAGCAGAAAGAGGACGATCCCGGCAAGGAAAACGCCTGCAAGCCGGAAGAGGTGCCCTGCATCTTTGAATTTATTCATATAAAGCCTTCGTGTGCCCCAAAAAGTTCGATAAATCAGGCGTTTGAATCGACTTCTGCGGCCATCCCGGAAGCCTGAGGCCACTGGCAGGCGCTGGCCGCGTACGCACGCCAATGTGATAAGAGCTTGTGCCTTGTTGTCACCGGAGGGCTGTGCGGTGCGTCACGTGCGGACGTGACAGCTATCACAGGTGAGACGTGGGAACGTGCATTTCCGGGTAAAGGCTGCGGTTGACAATCACGTGGCCTCCGGCCGGTTGCATACAGCTAAAACATCAGGAACACCGCGTGATCTCGGTTCAACGCGAGAGCCGGGGTGATCGAAAGCGTCTGGTGCTCACTATCGTAAGTCCGCTCTAAAAACAGAAGGAGCACATCCATGGTCGAAGGTGTGCCCAGTCGCCCGCCATTCGGGCGCGGTAAACACGAATTCCAGTGAGACGGATACCATGCGTTCAACACTGCAAATGCTGATGCTTGCATTCTCTTTCGCTTCTTTCGCGCAGCAGACAAGTCCAGTTCGTCCCCGGCCAAAGATTGCGATTGTGCTTGAAGGCGGAGCGGCGCTCGGTCTGGCACACATCGGCGTGCTGCAATGGATGGAGGAGCACCGCATTCCGGTTGACTATGTAGCAGGCACCAGCATGGGAGGCTTGATTGGCGGAGCTTATTCCACCGGCATGCGTCCAGCTGAAATTCGCCAACTGGTGAAGAGCATTGACTGGGAAGCAGTGCTGCGCGGTTCCAGTGAGTACGCCGATCGTTCTTTCCGCCGCAAGGAGGACCGGCGAGCCTATCCCAATTCCCTGGAATTCGGCCTGCGCAAAGGCGTGAAGTTTCCCGGAGGTTTCAATTCAGGGCAGCAGATCGATTTCATCCTGGACCGGATCGCATTGCCTTACTCAACCGTAAAAAGCTTTGACGATCTTCCCATCCCTTTTCGCTGCATCGGCACCGACCTGGTTTCACGCAGTATGCACGTATTCCAAGACGGATCGTTCTCGATGGCCCTACGCTCCACCATGTCCATTCCGGGCCTGTTCACACCCGTTAAGGATTTCGGCAGGATCTACGTGGATGGAGGGCTGCTCGACAACCTGCCTACAGACGTGGCCCGCGAGATGGGGCCGGACGTGATCATTGGCGTTCATTTCGATGAAGCGCCGCTCAGCCCGGAAACATCGCTCTCGTCGTTAGGTGCGATTTCACAATCGTTCAGTGCTATCACGGCAACCAACGAGCGCCGTGGCATGGAACTCGCGGACGTGCTGGTTCGAGTGGATGTGAGAAAGTTCACAGGCTATGAATTCACCCAGGCCGACAAGTTGATTGAAACAGGCTACAAGGCGGCGCAGAAGAGCGAAGCCGTGCTTATGAAATATGCGATGAACGAAAGCGAATGGCAGCTGCACCTGAAGCAGCGCGAAGCACGTCGCATTCAAACAGTGCCGGTTCCTTCCTTCATCAACGTAACCGGCACGAAGGTCGAACGAGCCGACGCGATAGAGCGCGATCTCCAGCGACACTTGGGAAAACAGATTGACGACGCGCAGTTGGAACACGAGTTGAACCTGCTGCTCGGAGAAGGCCGGTTCGGCAACGCGGTTTATACCGTAACGGAAGTGGAGCAACGTTCTGGCCTGCACATCAAGCTTTCGGAAAAAGAGTACGCACCTCCCACGGTCAATCCAATCGTGTTGATTGATGGCTCGCAATACAACAACGTCCTGTTTTCTGCGGGCGCTCGCTTCACTTTCCTCGATATGGGAAAGCCGGGCGCAGAGCTTCGCACTGACCTGCTGGCGGGATCAACCTACCGGTTCTCAGCCGAATACTACAGGCCTCTGTATCGATCTCCACACTGGTTCCTGGCGCCGCGCGCCAAGGTGGACAGCGTTGCCCTGAATCTCTATCAGCAGAACACTCAGCTGGGAGCATATCGCCGTGCTGAGGCCGGCGGTGGACTCGATGTAGGCTACCAGTTTGACCGCTTCAGCGAATTCAGGTTCGGGTACGCGACCGGATGGCAATCCTACGACCTGAAAGTAGGTGATCCCAACCTGCTGCCGACCGCCTCCGGACGCCTTGGTGCCTCCAGGCTGCGATACGTGCTGGACCATCTCGACAGCCCGGTAGTTCCGAGTAAAGGGCTGGCCCTGGAAAGCGAATTCAACTTCTATGACAGCCGACCCGCGGCCGAGGATATGTTTCCGGCCCTGCAAACCACGGTGCATTGGTTCAAGCCCCTGCGCGCCATCGACTCCGTTTACCTGAAAGCCTCCGGCGGCACAACGTTTGGCTTTGAGCAGACCGGCGTGCCGCCGTTTACGCTCGGCGGCCCCTTGTGGCTGAGCGCGTACTCAACCAATGAGATTTTCACCAACCAGTACTCGCTGTTTCAGACGGGATACCTGCGCCAGATCGGCCACATGAATCCGATTCTCGGCAATGAGGTTTACATCACCGCGTTTTATGAGCTTGCCCATCCCTCCAAGACACAAAACCCGGACCTCAACCGCTTTCCTGATCTGCCCATGGACGGCGGCGCAGGCTTCATCGCTAACACCATTCTTGGGCCGGTCTATCTCGGTGGCGCCTGGGGCGACTCAGGACATCGAAAGATTTTCTTCAGCCTGGGGCGCGTGTTCTGAAGCGGGGAGATGCGAACCTGGAAACATGGCCACCTCAGGAATGCTTTTGAAACGCAAAGGAACAGTTAAAAGAGAGTAAGAGGGGACCTATCGAGGTCGGGTGAACCGGGTTTCAGTCCTCAATTTTTTTGGGGCGAGCTCCATATTCGAACTTCCTGGTGTCCAGGTTTTTCAGAGTCGAAACTGGATCTTCCAGATACTTTTTCGAGGTTGAATGTGAAATGGCCGCGAGAACCATCGATTCCTCAGGTATCAGGATCTCGTAATCGCCAGTCAGTAAAACGCACTTCAGGTTCCTTGTGAAGGCACAAATGTCTCGCACAAACCCACCTGCAAGGGCGCGAACATCGACGCGAAATCCGATCTCTTCGACTACGCTTTTGTCATCGTCCAGGTAGCAAACATATGCCTCATCGCCGTGTTTCACTCCCCACATCCGCATGCTTGTCGACCAGGATTCGACTTGGGGAATAATCGCGCCAATGCCTTTCTCGAAGGCAATTGGAGGCTGACGGTCAGACCACCAGGGAAAATCTTCCGCGCCATCCTGTGTGATCTTCAGCGGCAGCACCTCGTACTTTTTGAGAAGTACATCCTCGGGAATCAGAATCAATCTAAACTGCCAGATTGCCATTCAAATGCTCCAGCCTTAGGCCCGACTAAAATTAGCAGAAAACATCCTGCCTCCAATTGCCGCGGCTACGGCCAGATCCCTCTTGTCTCCAGGGCTTTTTTCACCCGGTCGATGGCCAGGATATAGGCTCCGGTTCGCATGGGCGCCTTATGTTCCGTGGCGTAGCTATGAACGTCAGCGAATGCCTTGCCCATGATGGTTTCCAGTTTGCGATTTACCTCGTCCACATCCCAGAACAATTCCTGCAGGTCCTGCACCCATTCAAAATAGGAGACCGTCACGCCGCCGGCGTTGGCCAGAATGTCCGGGATCACGAGTATGCCTTTATCGTGCAGCACTGTGTCGGCTCCCGGAGTGGTAGGCCCGTTCGCCGCCTCGGCTATGATCCTGGCTTTGATCTTATGCGCGTTCGCCAGCGTGATCTGGTTCTCCAGGGCAGCGGGAATGAGTACGTCGCACTCCAGTTCCAATATGCTTTCGCTGGATATCGGCTTGGCTCCGGGAAAGTTGACCACTGTGCCGGTCTTGTTCTTCTGCTCGATTACCTTTGGAATATCCAATCCGTCGCGTTTCAGGATCCCGCCCCTGGAATCGCTGACGGCAATCACTTTCATGCCGCTCCCGTGCAGCAGCTCAGCCGCGATGCTGCCGGCGTTGCCGAAGCCCTGGATACAAGCAGTCGCTTTCCTGTAATCAATACCCGTGACCTCGCAGGCACGCCGGGTGACAAAGACGCAGCCTCGCGCCGTTGCCTCATGCCGGCCCAGCGAGCCGCCCAGAAATGTGGGCTTGCCGGTGACCACTCCAGGTACGTTCTGCCCGCGGGTCATGCTGTAGGTGTCGTAGATCCAGGCCATCACCTGTGCGTCCGTGTAGACGTCAGGAGCTGGAATATCGCGGTCCGGCCCAATGAAATCGGAGATCTCATAAGCGTAGCGCCGCGTCAGGCGCTCCAGTTCACTGGCAGAGAGTTTCCTGGGATCGCAAATGATCCCGCCTTTACCGCCTCCGAAAGGAATGTTGACGGTGGCGCACTTCCACGTCATCCATGACGCCAACGCCTTCACTTCGTCGAACGTGACGTTGGGGTGATAGCGTATGCCGCCCTTGCAAGGGCCGCGCGCACTGTTGTGCTGTACGCGGAATCCCTGAAAAACCCTGATGGCGCCGTCATCCATCTTGATGGGCAGGGAGAGTGTGAGCGCCCGCCGTGGTGAGCGCAATACGTCGCGCAATCCGGCATCAAGCCTGAGCTTTTCCGCAGCCGCGTCAAACTGCTGCATGGCAATCCGGAAAGGGTTCAGGTCTTCGCTGTTCGTGACAGTGACAGTTTGCTCGGTGGTGGACATAATCGAGCTCCTTCTCGGGCTGAAACAGAGACGTCCCAGGTCACGCTGGCGAGTATATACCCGCGAGTGGTCATTGTGCCGGGATGCAGGCACTCAACCAGCAATCGGGGATTCCTTTCAACCACATCGGAATCACTATGATGATCGGGCGGGCTGATACCCAGGATGAGATCACCAGCCTGCACGACATCGACACCATCAACGCCTTTGTGAAATCCAATGGCTTGCCGGTTTCGCGTTTCTGGTCATTTGACCGCGATACGCCTACCGGAACCGGAAACAACAACAGCAACGGCAACGGCGTGCCCGCGCTCGCTTACACGCACGAGTTCATGAATAGCCTGGGCGTGCCATAGACACTTAACAGAACTCGATCTACTCGGGGCCGCTCCGGGGTGATACATGAAGCGACCCCTGAGTTATTTGACTGGGTGGTGATCCGATCATGCTGTTGCTTTTGCCGTTCCACCGAACTTATCAATACGGCCTGAACTTCGGCCATGATTCTTCTATCGAACACCCAACCCTCTAGTTGGGTGCGACGGGCCCCGGTCACGCGCGGTTTTCGCGTGGCTGGGCAGGAGAGCGCCCAATCAACCACTTCGATCGGTGCTTAGCCGGCCAGGGGCACCCGCGGGCTGCTCTCGATGCGAACGACCTCTGGATACGACGTGTGGGTGCGAAGCATCCAGTAAGAAAACCGGGAACCAGAGGCCTTTACAGCACAAAATACTCTATAGTTAGCCGCCTATTTCTTCAGTATCTATGCGGCCTTACCGCGTGCATTCATGCGTAACTACTTGCGGATGGTGACAACTCACCGAGAAAAATGATTGAAGCATCCTAGCTGTTGTTCGCAGCGCTTTAATCGCTGCTTGCACCAGCTAGCGATCCATGCAGATCCTTACTGTGTCAAACGTTAACTTAGTTGTCACATGTTGCTTTACCGTACTGAGAAACAAAGGTCGTCAAGAATGCATCAGGTCGTACGACTTCTCAGAGATGCCAAAGATAGCTGTTATTAGAGATCTTAATCGCGTCGAGGTGTGACCGCCGTCACATACAATCTTCCTCTACCTTGATAGGTTCCGTCACATCCTAGATGTTCAGACGGAGGATCCAGCAACTGGACGTACTTCTTCCGGGCAAGCCCCATCCTTGCTGTCGCGTTCTGCGGCAGCGATAATCCTGGAAGACCCCCGCCAGATCATTCTTCGACTGCTGCACCAAGTGGCAGCCTCAATAGGCCCTAGAGCAGAAAACGGTCCAGGTGTCTTTGGCCGCTCACGGTAAGAGGGGATTGTGGGAGAGGAGGCTGTCGCTGATACTCACGCAATGAATTGCCCGATCATAGCACGGCAGGCAATGCCGGCTCGTTGCTCGGGATGTCGCGTCGGACTGAAAGAAAAAACAATTATTGAATTCAGGTATGACGCCCCCTTGAGATTTTCTTTTGAAGGCTGCACGGAGCAGCCGCAATAGGGCCAAGCCGCGGTAAAGGGATAGGTGTGTTTTGAAGGACTGCACCTGCTGCAGCAATGCCTAGTTGTGTCAAAACGCACCGTCCGAGTTCTGAATTTGCTTGAACGGAGCGATGCGATGACTACTACAGTAAAATTGCAAACCAAGCTGCCCCCCCAGTTCGATGGAAGAACATCGCGGTGGGCATGGACGAACAAGTACATACTTGTTCTCATCTCGATTGTGCTGCTCGTGAGTTATGCGAGCGCGCAGCTGCCGGTGCCAGCTTCGAGCCAGTTCGATATCACCGGATTTCTGCAGGACGCCACTGTCACCAACCCGGGCGACGCACATTCCGGCGGAACTCTCAAAGTTAACGGGCACCGGGTGACCGTACCCAGGGAGACCATCGTCATTCTGCCGGCGAATGCACTCACCTGGCAAGAACTGTTCGCCAATGCGCCAGCGCCCTACACCGGCGCCGCTACCGGCATGGCTATGAACGATATTCCCACGCCTCTCACCACCTGGGAAGTCCACGTGGTGGGCAATCGCGTAGGCAATTCCTATATTGCCGGCCTGATCGATATTTCCCAGCAGGCTCTTAACTCGGGCGCCGGGTTCATCAACTTCATCGACTACACCAACGGTGAGTTGCGCGTAGGCGGGACAATTGTGGTCGACGGATCCGGCAACCCGGTCCTGAGCGCAACCGACCCGGGTACCCGCGTGCGGATCAACGATCCTGTAGGACGCTACGGCCGCAGCATGTCGCCGGACGGGCGCTTCACTGTGGACCCCGACAATCCCACCATCATGGCTGCGAGTAGCTATCCCATGTGCCTGCCCCGAACCGCTCCAGTCGGCGGCATTACCACCGATGGTCTGTGCCCGGAAGGAAACCGGCCAATTACAGCGCCGGCAACGCCGACTTCACCCGCCGTTTACAACACCAACTTCACCACAAACAACCTGACAAACCCAGGGTTCCCGCAGTTCCCCGGCTTATTTCCCAATTCGACCCTGCAGGCCCCCTTTGAGGTGGGCGACTGGATCACCTTCGCAGGAACCCTGGTGGCGGACGCCGGCGTCACCGCCGGCCCCACCGCTGGTCCATGGCCGGGAGATGCCAACACCTACATTTCCGCCCACACTATCGTCAACAACGTCGCCATTTACACCTTCCCGGGCAGCAACCCGGCCTACGTGATGACGGAAGTCACCATCATCGGAACCGGCGGGCTGACCGTGCTGGGCGCGGGTGAAGCCGTCATCCGCACTCGCTTTGAGGGCATGACGACCGATGTTGATCCCAGCGGCGCGGCACAAAGAAAGATTCATCTGTACGGCATCGATCTGGATTCAGCCGGCAACACCACCGACCGCGACTGGGGCACCATCGGTGTGGACCCTGGCCCACCCAACGGAGCCGTCAAGGGACGCTGGCGCTTCCGTCCGCCCTGCCTGCCTTTCGGGTCAGTTCCAACCAAACCTGACAAGGATTGCGTGATGAACCAGGCCGGCACCTTCCTGCCGGTAACGCGCGAGATGAGGGCAGTGATTGAAGGGCTGCAGTCGCAAAATCCGAACAACCCCGGCGCCATTACTTCCGCCAACGGGCTTTTCTTCGGCCAGTATCATGCTCCTATTCTCGAGTACATCTTCCCGGAGAACATCCCAGGCACACCAATCGTTGAAAATAATTTCAACAGCATTCCGTTCCTTGCTTGTGGTGGCTACAGTTCGTCAGGAATACCAGGAGGAACAAGCACCTTGGCAGGGATCCTCAGTCCCTGGCCGAGCAACATAGCTCCGAACACTTCGAGTTGCGTCAACCTGATTACGCCGCCAAGCAACGTTGTCGCCAATGCGACACCAAGCGCAGTGATCTCCGGAAGTGGAGCACTGGTGACGCTCAATGCCTCCGCCAGTGGGTCTACGCCGATGACCTTCGCCTGGACGCAGGCTCCAACGGACGTTCCGCAGGTGGTGCTCACCAATGCAAATACCGCCACAGCGACCTTCACCACGCCGGTGGTCGCTGCGAACACGACGCTTAACTTCACTGCCACGGCTACTAACGGCGCAGGATCCGCTTTGGGATCCACGAGCGTCACTGTCTCGGTGGATATACCTATCGTCAACCATGTTCCGCCGCAGACAGTATTTTCAGGAACACCGGTGACGCTGAACATCACTGGAACTGATCCCGGCGGTTTGCCGCTCACCTTTGCCGTGGTTCAGACTTCCGGGCCGGCGCCAAATAATCCGCCTGGACTCGTAGTGACTCAACTCCCACCCAATGGCGCAACGGCTACCTTTACCGTAACGCTTCCAGTGGGTGCACCGGCTGCCACGCTGAACTTCTCCATCGTGGCGACCAACAGCGCCGGTTCATCGTCGGCGGCGGAGTTCACCTCTGTCACCGTGAATCCGCTTCCGGATGTGCTGTCCATTACCTCGGTGGAGTACCGGACCGGCAAGCAGCGGCTGATCATCAACGTCACAGATGCCACCGACAATCCAGCCATCCAGATCTTCCTCAACCCGTACCGCTGCGAAGTCAGCGCGGCACCCTGCGCGCTAAATCCGGTTACGGGCTTCTGGATGTACAACCCTGATCCGGCCGCCGGCGGTGTCGGCAACATCTTCACCTACGGCGTTGGCGGTCTCTACCTCCTCGATGTAGTGGGAGCGCCGAGACCAGCGTGCAACCTGGGCGGTAACTACGCCACGCCGTGCAACAACGTGTCCATCAGTGTCAGGTCCTCGCAAGGTGGAACGGGGTCATCCGTGGTGACCAAAATCAGACAGTAAGTTCACTGGGCGGTCGAAGAGCAGCGCAGCCATGCTCTTCGACCGCTGGTGTGAATGGCGAGAGGGATTGCGAACTTTCGCCAGCGTTTGGGAGTCAAGCAGTCACGGCCCAAAGCTAAAAATTAGGAGAGCAACCATGAGGCCAGGGAACTTTCTCCGCCAACGGCGGCAGCCCTGGGCGATTTTGATCCCACAGGGAACAAGTACCTATGGCCTCAAATTCGACCCCTTCAATTCCCCTACTTTACTGATGGTGGTCGATCTGAAGAAAGGAACCGTGTCCGTTGTGGGGCAGACGGTGGATGGCATGCATGTGATCGCCAAACACCACCTGTTTTAAGGAGAAGATGAGCCGCGATACGAAGTTGTTTTACATGATGTGTTAACCCCGAGGGATGCTGAGCCACTTCGACTCAGCGCTTCTCTCCCTCGGGCGCACGCGCAACCAATGGCTCGGAGATTTCGAAGCCGGCCAGGACAACAACAGTCGACAACGTTTAGGAGCCCACTTCTATGAAGCACAGAGATGATGGTTTTTTTCTTCCGGAAAATGCATCCAAAGCGCGCCTGAAAGAGGCGGAGAACGCCCGCAGGAATCGCGCTGAGATCGTGAAAGCGTATTCCCAGGGTCAGGTAACGCGCCGTGACCTTGTCAAATGGGGCCTGATTACTACTGGCGGACTTCTGGCGCCGATTCACGGACTGAATCCTTTCGTCAGCAGCGCCTATGCCAGCATTCCTACCGGCGCGCCACCGAGCCCGTTGTTCGGAGCGCAGCCGTTTACGCAAGCCATGCCACGGTTTGATCTGTTGGCACGGAACCCGGTTTCCTCGTTGAATCCGGCGCCGACCGCGCAAGCCAACACCACGCAGCAGTTGCTTGATCCAGGTTTCGGTTTCCCAGCAGGAACCACAGGCCCCATTGAAGGCCGTCCGCCGGGACCGGTGTGGGCGCACCAGTCCTTCGCGCAATTCCCGCCGCAGATCGCGATGGAGGCCACGCAGCAGGGAAACAAGGGCCCCAATACCATTTACAATCCCGGCGTTGCCTCAAACTTTAACTCCGGCATCAATCCGGCGACCCCGATTCCGCTGACGTTCCATCCGAACATGCCGATCCAGGCAGAGAACTCGGTGTGGACTTTCAACGGCACTATTCCTCCCAAGCTGGCCATCGGGCGTTATGGCGAACCGATCCTGTTCCGCCACCACAACGGTTTGCCCGTTGACGTAACGGCGAACAACGGCTTTGGACGCAACACCATCAGCACGCATGAGCATAACGGCCACCACGGAGCGGAGAATGACGGCTTTACCGGGGCATTCTTCTTCCCCAACCAGTTCTATGACTATCACTGGCCGATCAAGCACGCGGGATTCACCAGCATCAACACTGCTGCCACCGACCCACGGTGCGGAACGCCCGATGGAAACGGCGGCATTACCAACCTGCCGGGCGATTGGCATGAAACCATGAGCACGCACTGGTTCCACGACCACATGTTCAGCTTCACCTCGCAGAACGTGTACAAGGGCAACGCTGCCATGTTCAACATGTACAGCTCGCTCGATCGTGGTAACGAGCTGATCACTGACGGCGTGAACCTGCGCCTGCCTTCCGGCCGCAACCTTGACTGGGGAAATCTGGAGTATGACGTAAATCTCCTGGTCAACGAAAAGGCCTTTGATGCTACCGGACAGATGTACTTCGATATCTTCGACTTCGATGGCTTCATAGGCGACGTGATGTGCGTCAACCTGGCCTTCAAGCCGTATTTCGAAGTGGAGCATCGCAAGTACCGCTTCCGCATTCTCAACGGCAGCGTCTCGCGGTTCTTCAAGATCTGCTGTGTGGATGCACTCGGCAACGCTGTTCCGATCATCCAGATCGGCAACGACGGCAACCTGTTGCCAAACCCGGTTGTTCTCACTCAACTCGACGAACAAGGCATCGCCGAAAGATACGACATTGTCATCGACTTTACTGCCAATAAGTCTAAAGTCGGCGACAAATTCTGGCTGGTGAACCTGTGCGAGCATCAGGACGGCAAGAAGCCTTCCGCGGACCTGTCCATTGCTGATGCTCTCGCCGGCAAATCCAACGATCCCTGCATCGGCAAGTTCCTGGAGTTCCGAATTGTGCGGAATCCCGCTACTGCCGATAAGAGCGTTGTGCCTAACGTGCTGATTCCGAACCCAGACCTCTCGAATATCCCAGTAGTGCGCACGAGGGTGTTTGAGTTCAACAGCGGAGCTCAGCAGAACCCGAACCTGTTGAATGACCCGAGCTGCTATACCACTGGGGCGGGCGGACAGTCAGGCCCATGGGGCGTCAAGGTGGACCAGACAGGACCCACGTATGATGCCTGCTTCGGCCGCATCTCCGGGGCGCCGCAATATGGCACGCGCGAGATCTGGACGTTACAGAACGGTGGCGGCGGGTGGGACCATCCCATCCACATCCACTTTGAAGAAGGCCAGGTCCTGGCCCGCAACGGGAGCGCCAGCAACGTGCCGGCGTGGGAAAAAGGCCGTAAGGACGTATATCGTCTGCGTCCGAGCGGCAGCGTGACCATTACCATGCAGTTCCGCGATTGGGGCGGCATGTACATGGAGCACTGCCACAACACGGTGCATGAGGACAATGCCATGTTGGTGCGCTGGGAGACCCAGAATGCGGGAACGCCGTTCCTGTATCCGCTCCCGACGCCGATCCCATCTCCCACCGGCGTGACCTTCCAGCCTGTGAGTGAAATCCTCCCGACCGCATAAACGGCCAGGAGTGGGACCATAACCAGACCGGCGGGCCTCCAAAACCAGGGCGGCTCGCCGGGATGCTCTCAAAAACATAGGCTAGAAAGGAGCAAACTCATGCGACGGAAGACTTGGGCAGCAGCGGCCACGCTTCTGATGGCGGCGGCTATTTTTTTGTACATTCGTCCCCTGCAGGCTGACTCCCGCTGGGGATCCAATTACTTTCCCAACGTCGAACTGACTGACCAGAACGGCGAAAAGCACCAGTTTTACAGCGATCTGCTTAAGGGCAAGATCGTTGTGATTGAACAGTTCTACACGCACTGCATCGACATTTGTCCGCTTGAGACGGCGCGCCTGGCTCAAGTGCAGAAGATACTAGGCGACCGAGTGGGCAAGGACATCTTTTTTTATTCCATCAGCATTGATCCTAAACGCGATACTCCAGAAGTAATGAAGGCCTACGCGGAGTCGTATCACGCCGGCCCGGGCTGGTTGTTTCTCACCGGCAAGAAGGAAGAGATCGACCTGATCAACAAGAAGCTGGGTTTTCAAGATCCGCAGCCGGGCGATCGCGACGGCCATTCTCCGCATTTGCTGATTGGCAATGAAGCCACCGGGCAGTGGCAGCGCAATAACGCGCTCGACAACCCGCGATTTATGGCGATCATGATCGGCGACTGGATGAACAACTGGCACAGCGCCA
>DATAEJ010000274.1:0-3334 GCA_036258095.1 Candidatus Angelobacter sp.
GCTGTGGCGCGCAAGGGCGCGCGGCTGGCGTTCTCACGCTCAGTGCAGGACTCGGATGTGTGGCGGCTGCGGGTTGGCGGCAGCCCCGAACCCGTTCAGTCAAAATATTCAAGCAGCTCGGCAGTAGTATCGAAGCAACCCGCCGAGGCGTTCACGGCGGCGGACGCCACCGCGAAGTGCTCCCTGGCCGGCGCAAGGAAAGAGCAGCACATTCCCTTTCCCTTGGTGATTGCGCTCTGAATGATACAACTCAACGACACAACACCCATATTAGGGATCTCCGTGAAATCTGCTACCCGTGGCATCCATGGCATGGGCGAGCGGTATGTGTTCATGCCGCTCTCGTAAAACGCGGCCAAGCGGTGGCGTACTGCAGCCTGGAAGACCTCCAGACATCCCGGGTTTTGGAAATGCCGCTCTGGATGCTGGACATCGCGGCCTGCTGCAAGACCAGGGTCTCCAAGCAGGGATTCGTGAGCGCCCAGTCCTTGCGCGAACTCAAAGAGGTACTTCAGTCGGCATTGCCGCGGGCCAAAGCTGATGATCCGCCGGAAACACAGCATCGATACTTGCTAGATGCAGGAGGTGCTGATGGTGGTATCGGCGTTCCCGCGGAGATCGAGCCAACTGCCGTTGTTTGCTCGTCCGCAAGACAACCCACATTGGACAGAGCTGCCGTCCGATGCCCAGCAAAAGATAGTGCGACTGCTGTCGCAGTTAATGAAGCAGCATCGAGGAAAGGCGGCAGAGGAAGTCGCAGAGGAGGCGCACGGTGAGTGACAAGATCAAGCCGCATCACGTGGAGCGAAAGGCGATTCTCTACGTGCGACAATCCTCTGCTTATCAAGTTCAGAATAACCTGGAGAGTCAGAAACTGCAGTATGCGATGCGAGATCGATTGTGCAGCCTCGGCTGGCGCGACATCGAAGTTGTCGATGAGGATCTTGGCCGAACTGCGTCGGGCACAGTGACCAGAGTGGGGTTCGAGCGGATGGTCGCGGAAGTATGCTTGGGCCACGTGGGTGCGGTTGCGGCTAGAGAGGTCTCACGCTTTGCACGCAACAGCCGGGAATGGCAGAAACTGGTGGAAGTCTGTCGTGTGGTGGATACATTGTTGATCGACCAAGAAATGGTGTACACACCACGACAGAGTAACGATCGGTTGCTCCTGGGATTGAAAGGCAGTTTGAATGAATACGAGTTGGACCTGCTGCGCCAACGCTCCGTGGAGGCGCGGCGCGAGAAGGCCAAACGGGGCGAACTGATCGTCGCGTCCGCTGCTGGTTATGTAAAGGGGGAGGACCGTCTGGAGAAGGACCCAGACCGCCGTGTGCAGGAACGGGTGTTGCTGGTATTCAGCAAGTTCTTCGAACTCGGCTCAGCACGGCAAACGCTGCTCTGGTTTCTGGAACACGGACTGCAGGTTCCTGTCTCTGCCCCGCGCGACCAGGTGGTCTGGCGGCGACCTCGGTATACCACCATATACGCGATGTTAACCAACCCGGCCTACGCAGGCGCATATGCGTACGGCAGGACAGAACACTCCGTGCAGTACGAGCAAGGACAGCCGCGCCACCGAAGCCGGCGCAAACCAAGACCCCAGTGGTGGGCATTGATTCGCGATACCCATGAGGGCTACATTAGCTGGAAGCAGTTTGAAGAGATCCAGCAAACGATGACCAATAACGCTCATCTCGGTGATCGGTCGGGCGCCATAAAGCGAGGATCCGGATTGCTGGCCGGTCTGTTGCGCTGTCGGCGTTGCGGGCGTAAGTTGATGGTCGCTTACACCGGAAATGGACCGTTTGTATTGCGATACGTGTGCCGTCGGAGTGCGTTGGACAACGGGGAACCGCCATGCATCACGTTCGCGGGCTTGAGTCTGGATGAAGCAATCAGCCGCGAAATTCTGACGGTGCTCGAGCCGGCAGCAATAGAAGCAGCCGTGCTGGCCACTGAACAGGAGAAGTTGCAGCAGGGCGAAATCATATGCGCTCTGAAGCGGGAGTTGGAGGCAGCCCAGTATACCGCGCGCCGAGCTGAGAAACAGTACGACACGACAGATCCGGACAACCGCTTAGTCGCAAGCGAACTGGAGCGTCGTTGGAATGAGGCCCTGCAAAAGGTCCAGCAAGTCGAAGCGCAGATCGAGCAGGCAGTGCGGGGGCAGCAGTTTGCACCCGCAACCAGAGAAGAGTTCGAGACGCTGGCGGCCGACTTGGAAGCAGTGTGGAGCCATCCTGAAACCGATGTCCGGCTAAAGAAGCGCATCGTGAGAGCGTTGGTTGAAGAGGTTGTAGTGGATCTAGATCCTCAGGCAGCTGAGATCATTGGGGTCGTCCATTGGAAGGGTGGCGTGCACACGGAACTTCGGGTTCCTCGCCGACGACGCGGCTACAGCCGAGCTCACACACCGAAAGAAATTGTTGACGCCGTGCGAGTGCTGGTGCGCACCTGCTCGGACGATACGATAGCCGGCGTTCTGACCCGCAGCGGGCTGGTGACAGGAATGGGAAACCGCTGGACTCGTGAGCGGGTGACCTCGCTGCGCAGCCATCACGGCATTCCCGCGTATAGTGCCGACCGGCAGAGCGCCGAGGGTTGGCTCACTCTCACCGAAGCTGCGGGTCATCTCCACATCAGCGGCATTACGCTCCGGTTGGCAATCGAACGAGGAGAGATCGAAGCCGAGCATCCGTTGGCGAACGGTCCTTGGGTCATCAACCGTTGCGCGCTGGAAACAGAAAAGGCGGCTCGGCTTGTTGAGGGATCGCGTCGGCAACGCGGAAACCCCATATTAGCGATTTTTGACCAAGGCACCATTGATTTTTCAGCGACATAGCCAGATGGGCATTATGAAGCGTACTCGTAATGCTCCACGAACTCGGTCACAGCGCGTCGGAGTGAACCTTCGCCAAAAAGTATGAGTTTGGAGAGGCATTCTTGCTTTACTGAGCGCACCCAACGTTCCGCGAACGCGTTCAGATTCGGACTTCGCGGCGGAAGTTTGAGGCACTGCATCCCCTCCGACGCGAATACCTCCTCGAAGGCACTGCAGAATTTCGTGTCCCGGTCATGCAGGACGTAGCGGCATCGCCGGACCGCTCCGCCATATTCATCGACGGCGTTGCGCGCCATCTGTGTCATCCAGGTTTCGGTCGGGTGGCGCGTAATTCCGGCGACCGTCACCCGTCGCGTCTCCAGGTGCAGAAAGAAAAGAACGTAGTACGTGACGAGACCGCGCCAGGTCAGAACCTCGACCGTGAAGAAATCCGCGCCGGCAAGGACCGCCAGGTGCGCGGCGATGAAGTCCTTCCAACTCGTGCCTTGGCTG
>DATAEJ010000275.1:0-44442 GCA_036258095.1 Candidatus Angelobacter sp.
GCCATCCGCTTCAAACTCGCCGTAGCAGACAAAGCCGCGGGCGTGCACCACGCGCTCGGGAATACGCTCGCGGTCGAAGTGCGACATTTTTTCAAGAAAATGATAATTTTCCAGGGTTGCCGGGCCGCGGCTTCCGACTGTCCTTTGTGATTGATTATTGCTGACTGGATGTCCCTGGCGGGTAGTTAGAGTACGCTGCTGGTTGTTTTTGCCGGCTTGTTTCTGGCCGGCTGGATTGCCATTTTTCTGCTGCTTTGAGCCGCTGTCCTGATTTTTCGCCACAGAATTCCCTCCCGGAAGTTGCTGCATCACTTAGAACTAAGTTGATGCAGTCGCTTTCTGGCCTCTGTGCCGATTCTATTGAGCGTGAATAGATGAAACAACACTGCTGGCCAGAGCTGGATTGATGGCTTTCAAACCATCGGAGTAACGGGCGACCGAGACATCGATGCTCTCGGGTCGTGTTACTCCGATCTGGTTCGAATCTAGCGATTGACCAGCTTTTGCATCGCTTCCGGGTAGCGCTCGCCCTGTACCGGCACCTTCGAAACCGCGTTGTCGATTTCGCGGAGATCGTCTGCCGTGAGCTGTACGTTAAGCGCGCCCAGGTTTTCGTCGAGACGGTGGAGCTTTGAGGTTCCGGGGATCGGCACAAACCAGGGTTTCTGCGCCAGCACCCAGGCTAGTGCGATTTGAGCGGGCGTCGCTTTTTTCTGCTCCGCAAACCTGCTGACGCGATCCACCACGGCCTGGTTCGCCTTGCGGTTTTCCGGGCTGAAGCGCGGAACGATGTTGCGAAAGTCATTCTGGTCAAACTGCGTATTCGCGTCGATCTTCCCAGTGAGGAAACCCTTGCCAAGAGGGCTGAAAGGAACGAATCCAATCCCTAACTCTTCGAGCGTTGGGATGATTTCCTGCTCGGGCTCTCTCCACCAGAGCGAATACTCGCTCTGCAGCGCGGTCACGGGGTGCACCGCATGGGCGCGGCGGATGGTGTGGACTCCGGCTTCCGAGAGACCAAAGTGTTTCACCTTGCCCTGCTGAATCAGGTCCTTCACCGCTCCGGCGACTTCTTCGATCGGAACGTTCGGATCAACGCGGTGCTGATAGAAAAGATCAATGCGATCGGTATTGAGGCGCTTGAGCGAGGCTTCGGCAACCTCCCTGATGTGCTCCGGCCGGCTGTCCACGCCGACTTGTTTGCCGGTGTTCGGATCAATCTTGAATCCGAACTTGGTGGCGATGACCACCTGGTCGCGAGACGGCGCGAGCGCTTCGCCTACCAGTTCTTCATTGGTGAATGGGCCATAAACTTCAGCGGTGTCGAAGAAGGTGACGCCGCGCTCCACCGCAGCGCGTATTAATGAAATGCCGGTCTGCTTGTCGACGGCAGGGCCGAGGCCAAAGCTCAGCCCCATGCAGCCCAGCCCGAGGGCAGAAACTTCCAGATTGCTCTTTCCAAGTTTGCGCTTTTGCATCTGATTGCCTTTCATGAGTGCGGAATGAGATGAATGATTTGGGAAGGCCTGTTTACGCCTTCAGAGACGCCATGTCAATTGAGAAGCGGTACTTCAGATATTGCACTTGCAGCTGAGTAAGCTTTCGCGTTGTACATGCAGCAAGTAGATGCGAAAGCGGCGGCGCGGTATACACGATCCGCCAATGCGCAACCAGGTGAGACGGCCCTAAAGTATCTTAAGAAGATACTTATCGCATTTCTCAGAAGAAGGACGGAGACGCACCCCAGCAACAATCGTTGGAAAAAGAATCGATTGTTGGGGAGCAATTCACGTCGCCATAGGTACCGGCAATCCGCGCAATTGACTTTTGCAGTCTAACCTGAGAAGAATACTGGGCGCAGCCGCTCTCGTTCGCCAGGATAAAGATTCAGTCGAGGTGAACAGCCATTATGGCCGGAGTAGACAGAACACTCGACAGCCAGCTCTTCCCTGATGTCTTTAACGCAAGCCCCGTAGGCATCGTAGTCGAAGACTTGCAGGGACAGCCCCTGTTCGTGAACCCTGCTTTCTGTTCCTTTCTCGGATTCACCGAGGAAGAAATGCGCGGTAAACACTGCGTTGATTTTTCTCCTGCTGAAGACGCCCAAAGAGACTGGGAACTTTTCCAGCAACTCCGGGCCGGCTCCATCGACCACTACCAGCTGGAAAAGCGCTACTTCCGCAGCGACGGCTCGCTGGTCTGGGGAAATCTTACCTTATCACTGCTGAAGACCGGGCCGGCGCCCCTGGTGATTGCCATGGTGCATGACATCACCGAAAAGAAAGCGGCTGAAGAGCTGCTGACGAAGCAGAGTGCCGAGCTGCAAACGAGCGAAGAACTGCTGAGAAATTTCGTGAAGAATGTACCTGCGGAAGTGGCGATGCTCGATCGCGAAATGCGCTACCTGCAGGTGAGTGACCGCTGGTGCTCGGATTTCGGGTTCGACGGCCTAAACATTATCGGTCGCTCTCATTACGAGCTCTTTCCGGACCTCCCCCAGCGCTGGAAAGAAGTGCACCGTCGCGTTCTCGCCGGTGAAACTTTGCGGGCAGATGAAGACCAGTGGGAACGCGCCTCCGGCACCAGATGGTTCTACTGGGAGCTTCGTCCGTGGATGACGGAGAGCGGAACGGTTGGCGGCGTTCTCATGTTTGGCATCGACGTAACGCAGCGCAAGCAGATGCAAGAAGCGCTCGCGGCGATGAGCCGAAAGCTACTTGAAGCACAGGAGCAGGAACGCGCGCGCATCGGAAGAGAGCTCCACGACGACATCACCCAGCGGCTCGTGCTTCTGGCCCTGGAACTTGAGCAGATGCAGCTCTCTAGTGGAGCCGATCGCCCGCGGCTGGAAGAGCTGCGTCAACGGACGATGGAGATCTCCCAGGACGTGCAGGCCCTCTCGCACGAACTGCACTCGCCCAGGCTCGAGTATCTGGGTGTGATTCCCTGTATGAAGAGCTGGTGCAGTGAATTTGCTGAACGGCAGAGGATTGAGGTCGAATTCAACAACGAAGTTTCAAGCGCTGTGCCGCCCGACATCGGACTCTGCCTGTTTCGAGTTCTCCAGGAAGGAATTCATAACGCCCTCAAGCACAGTGGAGTAAAACACGTTGCAGTGCATATTGAAGAGAGCGGAAACGAGATCTGCCTATGCATCCGTGATTCGGGCCGCGGCTTCGATGTGGAGGCCGCAAGACGGGGTAATGGCCTTGGTCTGGCCAGCATGGAGGAACGGGTAAGGCTTGTGCACGGTAAGTTTGCGATTGAATCCAAGCCGATGGGTGGCACAGCAATAAGCGTTCATGTGCCTCTGAGTCTGGAATCATCGCTTCACAGAGCAAACGGCCGCGAAATACCTGACGTTAACTTCCCGGCTGAGAAGGAGGCTTCCAGCTTCTAGCTGAGAGTTCGAATCACACCTGTGGCTGTCCCGATGGTAAAGCCATTGCAACCACGTCATTCTCTTTCGCCGATTCTTGAGGCAACGCTTCTCTGCCCTTCGCGGAACGCGCGGTAAGCTTTTTCTCTTCAGCTTGCTTATTGGGCGGCGGCATGATTACACCAGAAGTCCACACCGGCGTGTTGTTCGCTTGCTCATAGAAAGCTTCAGTGATCGTATCGGGCGTGAGGGTCAAGGACGGCGAAGCCATTCTTTCAGGCGGTGTGATTAGCCTGCTGGAAACTTAGCCTGCTGGAAACTTAGCCTGCTGGAAACAATGTATATAAACCCGGTCTGGGGCGAATAGTTGTTCTTTATTTTTTCGTAAATTTTTCTTGACGAGAGAAGCCGATTCTGAGATGATGCAAAATGGCCGAGAGTCGAGTATTTGGTTCCTGGTAATTGCTTATTTCGCCTGGTAAGTCCTGGGCATCCTGTCCAGATGTGCGGCGACGCTTCTGATCGCCGCGATTCCATACCGAAAGGAGCTCGTGTGTGTTTTGTGCTGACACCGCTTCACTCCATTCGACTTCGCTCCAGGCGGGCTCCGAACAAGAACGGAACAAATGGCAGGCTTGGGACGATTGGGACAGGGTTGGGATGGATTGGGACGTCCCAATTGAGACGACCTTGGGACACATTGGGACGACCTTGGGACGAATTGGGACGAAGGCGGGGGTGGCGGGTAGCCAGCCAATCGCCGACATCGCCGAATCGCCTTAATCGCCGTAATCGCGCTAATCGGAAACCAAAGCCCGGGTAGATCGGAAAGGCGAAACCGATTCACCGCAACGGTCGCAAAGGACGCAAAGGCCTGAAGCGAAAACTGCCTCCTTTGTTCCGCAAAGTCCTAGCCAATAGAATTTCTGTCGGGAAACGATTTCGGAAAATGCTGATTCAAACACGGGCACAACTTCAGGGGCTGGCCGAGCGGCTACATTTGGAAAAGGTCATTGGACTCGATACCGAGTTCGCCAGCGAAGGTCGTTACTACGCCGAGCCCGCAACCATTCAGATTGGCACGCGCGACCAGGCCGTGCTGGTGGACCTGCTCGCGGTTCGCGATATTTCGCCCTTGCACCCGATTCTCTCGAGCCCCGAGGTCACGAAGATACTGCATGCGGGCCGGCAGGACCTTGAGATCCTGTACCGCCTGATGGGGCAGCCGGTGCGGGCTGTGTTCGATACGCAAGTGGTTGCCTCACTGCTGGGGTATGGCGACCAGGTATCACTCAGAATGCTGCTGAAGCAGGTGCTCGGGGTGGAGGTTGAAAAAGACTACACCTTCACCGACTGGATGAGGCGTCCGCTGAGCAGCGGCCAGGTGCAGTACGCGCTCAATGACGTGGTCCATCTTCTTCCGCTTTACGATGCGCTGCGAGAGATGCTGGCGGGCAAGGGACGCCTGCAATGGGCCGAGGAAGAACTGAAGACGCTGGAGAGTACGGAGCGTTATGACCAGGTGGATGAGCGGCAAGTTTATCTTTCGATCAAAGGAGCAGAGAGGTTGAGCAGGCCGCAGCTGGGAGTTCTGCAGGAACTTGCGGCATGGCGGGAGCTGACGGCGCGCCAGCAGAACCTGCCGCCGGCAAAGATTGCCATGGATCCGGTGCTGGTTGAGCTGGCGCGCAGGCCGAGGAAGTCGCCGAAGGAACTCGCCGAGATCCGGGGCTTGCACGGTGGGCAGATCAGCAAGTACGGAAAAGACATGATTGCCGCGCTCGCGCGCGGACGCGACAGCCACCCGGAGCCGGTGCGATATGAAGAGGCGCTGTCGGCGGCGATGGAAACGACGGCCGATTTTCTCTCACTCTGCCTGCGCAACCTGGCCAGAGAGCAGTCGATTTCACCGGGAGTACTGGGCAACCGGTCGCAGGTGCGTGAGCTGGTTCGATCCGGAAGCGCTGCTGATGTTCCCCTGCTGCGGGGCTGGCGGAGGCAGATCGCGGGCGATGCCCTGCTGGCGGCGCTGGAAGGCAAGGTGACGTTGAGGGTTTCCGGGGCGACGCGTGAGGTGGAAGTGTGTGGGCTGTAGCCTTTGGGAAATCTTTGAGACACAGAGGAGCAGAGGGAACAGAGGATTTCAGGGACTGCGTGGCACGGGGCAGTTTCGAATCCTCACCTCAGCGGCTAAAGCCGCAAAGTTGATGCGCTTTTAACGCAGGCCGGAAGGCCTGCTCCACCCTAAATCTTTACCGCAGGCTTTAAGGCTTGCGACCCTGAATCACTCATGCAGATGGCAAAAGTCGAAGCACCAAAGGCTAATGGCCAGGAACCAGGAGCTACTAAACTACTTCCCTGCTCTCTTGCCCGATGCTTTGCCATTGTTTGCTGCTTTAGCGGCTTCCCGCTGGGCGAGAGCGTATTCCACCACGCGCTGCATCTCGAGAACCGGCGCGGGCTTGCCGCTCCAGATTTCAAACTGTCGCGCGCCCTGCTGAACGAACATCTCCACACCGAGGATCACGTGCATGCCTTTAGCACGGGCGACTTTCACCATCCTGGTTTCGGAGGGCGAGTACACCATTTCAAAGAAATAGCGCGCTTTGAATTCGTCTTCCGAGATGGGCAGAGGATCGCGGTTGCCTTCCATGCCGACGGGAGTGGCGTTGACGATCACGTCAAACTCCATCTTCTTGAGCATGGTGCGATTGATGGCTTTGGCCTTGGCCTGCCTGGCGAGCGTCTGCGCCGGACCGGGCGTGCGGTTGAGGATAAAAACTTCCGCCCCGCGTTCTTTCAGGCCGAAGACAGCTGCGCGGGCGGAGCCTCCGGCGCCGAGCACAAGAATTCGCGCCCCCTGGAGACGGATACGGGTTTCCAGCGGACGCACCACGCCGCCAACGTCAGTATTGAAGCCGTAAAGTTTGCCGTCCTGCCCGCGGACCACGGTATTGCAAGCGCCGATTTTGGTGGTGAGCGGGTCGGTCTTATCGAGATGCTTAACGATCTCTTCTTTGTACGGCATGGTCACGCTGAGTCCTGCGATGGGAATATCGCGGATGCAGGCGAGCAGATCATCGAGCGACCTGGCGTGCAGCGCGAGATAGACGCCGTTCACGTTTTCGCGACGGAAAGCCGTGTTGAGCATGGCCGGCGAAAGCGAGTGGGCCACGGGATCGCCGACAACGCCGTAGACGCGGGTGGCGGCGTCAACCTGATCAATGCGAAAGGTCTCGCGCAGTGCGCGTGCGGTGAGTTGGCCGGGAGCGGTTTCCTCGCCTGGATTGACGGCGGCAAAAGTGAACTGGCTTCCGGCGCGGACCCCAAGGATCCGGCTGATCACGCCCTGTTCGCCCATGCACGCCCCGATCAGCGAGTACTCACTGCTGTGCTTCTCCAGGAACTTCATCATTACCACGTTGTCATAAAGCGAGTTGGCGGTGGTTACGATCTTGAAGAAGTCGGCCGGGTACTTGCGCATGCGGCCCAGAATGTCTTCGAGCTTTTTGGTGGCCTTGTAGTCGTGGAAAGAGATGATCAGGTTGGCGGAGCGGCGTAGTTTGTCGAAGTCGGCTGGCTTGAGGCGCTCGGCGGTCTCCAGTTCGATATCTAACAGATGGCAGCCCTGCTGGGCGGCCTTAGTGAGCAGCTGGACTTCAGCGGCTATGGAGCCGCGAAATCGGCCGCCGGCAGCAACGCGCCGGCAGGTGGCAACGATCAGGGCTTCGGGATGGTACTCGACGAAGGTCTTAAGCTTCTGGAGCCCTAGCGCGGGCTTGGGGAGGTAGTCTAACCTGAACTCAACAAAGGGGTTTTCCCGGACGGCGACGTCAGCCTTCTGTACCAGTTCTGCTGGGTTGGTTGCGGCAATTGCGACACAGAGGCGGGGCAGCCGGGCGGGCAGGAATCGAGGCCCGTAATTTGAGGTGCCAACCATTTAGTGGTGAATGAAAACCGACATCTTACGGGCGAACAATCACAGATGCAAGACCCGAATGCAAGCCTTAAATTGTACTTCTGTAATCAGGTGTATTTCCTTAGTTAACAAGAGTTTAGTTGAACTCTCGAAAATTTTGGTGATATGTTCCAACCTCGGGAGAATTCCGTTTATCGCCGGGGTGAAAAGGCGCGGTTTTTGCGTGGCCACGAGCGAGCGGGGAGGCTTGGTCTTTATGAAACGATTTCTGGTAGTGCTGGCGCTTACGGGAGCCGTATGGGCGCAACAGCAACCGGCACAGAGTGGGACGCCACAAGGTAGCGGGTCGCCCGCGCAAATGCAGAAACAGCGTGCGTCAAACTTGAACATCGGCAACACGCCCACTCCGGCCGACATTTACTGCTCGGGCTTTGTTACCGCTGAGAAGGTGCCGGATTCCCATATTGTGGCCGGGGGCTGGAATATGCCGGACCAGACGCGCTTCGCCGGGACAACGGACTATGTCTATCTGCACGGCCGGGACTTTAAGGAAGGCGACCGGTACCAGATTGTCCGCAAGGTAAAAGATCCGAACGCGTACCAGATGTACGGCGGCCAGTCCGGCGCGGTTCGTGATGCCGGTACTCCGTATTTTGAACTGGGTTATGTGCGGATCATTGATGTCCAGAAGAATACGGCTGTCGCGGTGCCGGAACTGAGCTGCGCGGACTTTGTCCCCGGCGATCTTGCCGTCCCCTTCGAGCAGCGCGAAGCACCGAAATTCCGCGCGGTGAGCCTGGACCGTTTTGCCCCGCCAAACGGCAAACCGCAGGGGCGGATCATTATGTCGAACGAGTTTGATTCGTACCTGGGAACGAAGAACAAGGTGTATTTGAGCATCGGTGCGGACAAGGGCTTGAAACCGGGAGATTACCTGCGCGCAACCAGGACGTACAACTCCACGTATCACGACCCCGTGGACAAGCTTTCACTTTACGCGAACGCCCTCGAAGATACGCAGAAAGACCCGCAGAAATTCAGCGACGTTTCCAGCCTGCCGCGGCGCACGCTGGGTGACATGATCGTGCTGACCACGCACCGCAAGTCGGCGACTGCAATGATTTTGACCGCGTTGGAGGACATCCATGTGGGTGATGTGGTCGAGGTTATGGACGTAGAAGCCGCGCCAGAAATCAAGCCTGTGCTGCCGGTTTCCGCCACGCAACCGAACACTGTCACACCCGAGGCTGCGGCGACAGCAAACGCCCAGCCGCCGAAGATCACCTGCACTGCCTCGCCGGCCACGGTCCGCGTGGGTGAGAACTCCATGGTCACGTGTGAGGCCACCAGCCCCGACAATCGTCCCATCAGCATCGCTTTTGTGGCGAACGGCGGCAAGCTCTCCTCAAACCGCAACCAGGCCACGCTCGATACCACCGAAACAGCTCCCGGCCCGATCGCCGTCCGCGCCACCGCGTTTGACGATCGCCAGCTCAGCGCCGCCGCCATCACCACTGTGAACGTTGAAGCCGCTGCTGCTCCTGCGCCCACGGCCCAGAAGCTCACCGAGCTCGACTTCAAGCCCAACAGCGCCTACGTCGACAACCGTTCCAAGGCAATCCTGGACGACGTAGCCCTGAAAATGCAGCAGGACCCGAACACCAACGTCTCACTCTCCGGGTCCACGGAAGAACTGGAGCCGCCGCGCCTTGCGACGCAGCGTGCCGAGAACTCTAAAACGTATCTCACGCAGTCCAAGGGTATCGACCCGCAGCGGATTGCTGTGAAATCCGGCGGCACAGGACGACGCGTGGAAATCTGGACCGTTCCCGCCGGAGCGCCGGCGACCGAACAGCCCAAGACTGATCAGCCTAAACAGGAATAAATTCCATCTCAAAGAAATCAGCAGCGCAGGCGATCTCAAGCCTGCGCTGTTTAGCTGATCGGCACAAGACCTGCGGCTCGGCGCGCTCGCCAGCAGCTCGCCAAACGCCGCGCCAAAACCCGCAACTCCCTGTTTAACAATTATTTACAAAAACAGACGCCACAAACCTGTGGGCGCACGTCAAACTAAGTGTTAAGTCGGGAGCCGTCTGGAACGTCGAACTTTGATCGAGAGCTTTGTGTCTCAAGACCGGGAGCTCTGGTAGAGTAGTAAATTTCCAACCCGCCCGCTCCAGAGAGGACATGGATGAATTTGTTGCCCCACTTCAAGGGATATCTGTGCCGTTTGAGCCTCGCTGCACTCGTCTGTGCACTGCTCGCCGGATGTTCCAATTCACCGAACCCACAGGCCGCCAGTAAAGGCGATGCAAGCAAAAAAGGCCAGGGTCGCGGTGGTTTCAACATGACCATCCCGGTCGCGGTGGCGAAAGCAGAAACGCGCGATCTTCCGGTTTATCTGAATGGGCTCGGGTCCGTAGAAGCTTTTAACACCGTCGTCGTCAAGTCCCGTATCGATGGTCAGCTGGTGGAAATCCATTTCCGCGAAGGCCAGGAAGTCAAGCAGGGGGACCTGCTCGCTGTCATCGATCCCCGTCCTTATCAGGTGCAGCTGAGTCAGATGGAAGCAACGTTATATAAAGATCAATCTGCTCTAAAAGACGCGGAGCTCAACTTCCAGCGGTTCCAGGACCTTTATAAACAAGGCATTATTCCGCAACAGCAGTTTGACACGCAGAAATCCCTCGTCGGCCAGCTTGAGGGCGCAGTCCGTGCAGACCAGGCACAAATCGATAACGTGAAGCTGAATCTTAACTACACGCACATCACGGCTCCGGTCAGCGGACGAGTCGGCCTTCGCCAGGTTGATATCGGCAACATGGTCCACGCCTCCGATCCCAATGGCCTCCTCGTCATCACCCAACTTCAGCCGATCGCGGTGATCTTCACTCTGCCCGCGGACAACATCTCGGCAGTCTCAAAGCAGATGAACCAGCGCCAGCTTCAGGCTGACGCTTTCAGCCGTGATGACCAGACCAAAGTCGCCAGCGGCAAGCTGCTCACGATTGATAACCAGATCGATCCCACAACCGGCACTGCAAAGTTCAAAGCCGTGTTTGAAAACAAGGATCACGCGCTCTGGCCAAACCAGTTCGTCAATGTGCATCTGTTGCTGGAAGTCCGCAAGAACAACACCGTGGTCCCGGCGGCGGCCATTCAGCGCGGCCCGCAGGGCACGTACGTTTTTGCCGTCAAGCCCGACAACACAGCAGATATGCGCAAAGTCACGGTCGCTTTCAGTGAAGGGAACGTCACAGCAGTCTCAAGCGGGCTAAATCCCGGCGATGTTGTTGTCACAGACGGGCAGGACAAACTCCAACCCGGCACGAAGGTAGAAATTCGCGGCGGCGAATCACCGCGGCCCGGTACCCAGTCCGGTACGCAGGCGGGTCAGGGACTGTAGCAGCAGAAGTCCTTGCGGGCTGAGCGTGAGCCGGCTTTTCTCTGCCACAAACAACATACTTCATGGCTAACGGCGGTCCATCTCGTCTATTCATTCTGCGGCCGGTCGCCACGTCACTTCTCATGGTGGGCGTGATGCTGGTCGGTATCGTTGCATATCGGCAGCTGCCGGTTTCGGCGCTGCCGCAGGTCGACTATCCCACCATTGAAGTCACTACGTTCTATCCCGGCGCAAGCCCCGACGTGATGGCATCGTCGGTAACCGCTCCCATGGAGCGCCAATTCGGCCAGGTCCCCGGGCTGAGCCAGATGACTTCCACGAGCTCCTTCGGCAGCTCGGTCATCACACTTCAGTTCAATCTCGACCAGAACATCGATGTTGCGGAACAGGAAGTTCAGGCCGCCATCAATGCCGCGACCACTTTTCTTCCACGCGATCTGCCCAATCCGCCGATTTACAGCAAGGTCAATCCGGCCGACGCGCCCATCATTACCCTGGCTCTGACTTCGGACAGTCTGCCGCTCACTCGCGTTGAAGACCTTGCCGATACTACGCTCGCGCAGAAGATCTCACAGCTTTCGGGCGTAGGAATGGTCTCGATCTCCGGTGGGCAGCGTCCCGCGGTGCGAATCCAGGCGAATCCGCGTGCTCTTGCTTCTTACAACCTGAGCCTTGAAGACGTTCGCACTGCGCTTGGCCAAGCGAATGTGGACCAGGCAAAGGGCGTGCTCGAAAATCAGCGCCAGGCTTTCACCATTAACAGCAATGATCAGCTTGGCTCAGCCAGCGAATACCGCAACGTAATCATTGCCTATCGCAACAACGCGCCAATCCGCCTGAGCGATGTAGCCAGCGTGGTTGACGGCGCAGAAAACGCCAAGCAGGCAGCATGGATGGGCATCAACGGCAAAATGATGCCGGCAGTGATCGTCAACATCCAGCGGCAACCGGGAGCCAACATCATTCAGGTGGTGGATCGCGTAAAGAAAGTGCTGCCGCAGTTGCAAAGCGCTCTGCCCAGCTCCGTTCACGTGCAGATCCTCACCGACCGTACGGAAACGATTCGCGCTTCGGTGAAGGACGTGCAGTTCGAGCTCATGCTCACCGTCGCCCTGGTGGTGATGGTGATCTTTCTTTTCCTGCGGAACCTTCCCGCAACCATCATCCCCAGCGTGGCTGTGCCGCTCTCCATCGTCGGCACCTTCGCCGTCATGTACCTGCTCGGCTACAGCCTGGACAATCTTTCACTGATGGCTCTCACCATCTCCACCGGATTTGTGGTGGATGACGCCATCGTCATGATCGAGAACATCGATCGTTTTCTGGAAGAAGGCCACTCCCCGCTTGATGCGGCGCTCATGGGCTCCGGCCAGATCGGATTCACCATCATCTCTCTGACGGTCTCGCTCATCGCCGTCTTGATCCCGCTGCTCTTCATGGGCGATATCGTGGGCCGGTTGTTCCGTGAATTTGCCGTGACCCTGGCCGTGACCATCATCATCTCTGCCCTGGTTTCACTCTCGCTTACGCCCATGATGTCCGCGCGGCTGCTCAAGAATCCCGCGCAGGCGAAGCATGGCCGTTTCTACTATGCGTCAGAGCGCTTTTACGAACGCGTGATCGCGTTCTACGGACGCACGCTGAAGTGGGTGCTCAAACACCAGACCGCAACCCTGCTGGCCACCCTTGGCGCGCTGTTGCTCACAGTCTACTTGTATGTCATTGTGCCCAAAGGTTTCTTTCCGGTGCAGGATACCGGGGTGATCCTCGGCATTTCAGAAGGTCCGCAAAACATTTCGTTCACCGCAATGGCCGACCTTCAGCAGAAGCTCGGCCAGGTAATCCTGCAGGATCCTGACGTCGCCAGCCTGTCTTCGTTCATCGGCATTGACGGCACGAACACCACGCAGAATGTCGGCCGCTTCCAGATCAATCTCAAGCCGCACGACGAGCGCTCCGCCACCGGCAGTGAGATCATCCAGCGACTGCAACCGAAAGTCGCAGAGGTTGAGGGTGTTTCCCTCTATCTCCAGCTCGTGCAGGATCTCACGGTTGAAAACCGTGTAAGCCGCACGCAATATCAGTATTCGCTGGAAGATGCCGATGCAACCGAGCTCGCCGACTGGTCCAACCGCATCGTGAACCGGCTGCGGCAAAGCTCCGAGCTGCGTGACGTCGCAACCGACCAGCAGAACCTTGGCCTGAAAGCTGAGCTAGTTATTGACCGCGATACGGCATCGCGTTTCGGCATTCTGCCGCAGGCAATCGATGATACGCTCTATGACGCTTTTGGCCAGCGACAGGTATCAACCATCTTCACGCAGCTGAACCAATATCACGTGGTGCTGGAAGTTGGGCCGCAATTTCAGGATAGTCCAGCCGATCTCTCGCACATCTACGTCAAGTCGAACACCGGTACTCAGGTGCCGCTCGCCGCGTTCAGCCACTTTGAAACATCGAACACGCCGCTGGCCATCAATCATCAGGGACAGTTCCCGGTGGTCACGATTTCATTCAACCTGGCTCCGGGTGAGTCACTGGGAAAAGCCACCAAGATCATCTCCGCCATCGAGCAGGAACTCGGCATGCCGGCGAGCATTCACGCCAGCTTCCAGGGCACCGCAGCGGCCTTCCAGAACTCGCTTTCCACGGAACCGTGGCTGATCCTTGCCGCCCTTGTCACGGTTTACATCGTGCTGGGCGTACTCTATGAAAGTTACATTCATCCGGTCACGATTCTCTCTACGCTGCCTTCTGCAGGTGTCGGAGCAATCCTGGCCCTGATGATTACGCGCAGCGATCTCACGGTGGTGGCGCTCATAGGCATCATCCTGCTGATCGGAATCGTGAAGAAAAACGCCATCATGATGATCGACTTCGCGCTCGAAGCCGAGCGCGGGGAGGGCAAGCGGCCGGAAGAGGCCATTTATCAGGCGAGCCTGCTCCGCTTCCGCCCGATCATGATGACCACCATGGCGGCGCTACTCGGCGCTGTTCCTCTGGCGTTCGGCCGGGGCACCGGTTCAGAGCTGCGCCACCCGCTGGGCATCACGATCATCGGCGGCTTGCTGCTCAGCCAGCTCTTTACGCTCTACACCACACCGGTGATTTACATCTGGTTTGACAAGCTGGCATCGAAATTCTCCCGCTTCAACGTTGGCAATGAAATCACGCCGGAGAAGGAAGAGCCGGTGCTGGGAGATTAGCTGTTTGATCCCTACGCCGCAGGCGGAGGGACCTATAGCAGCGAAAAATTTCAGGAAGTGAACACGCGGCGTAGAAGAGGGTAGGGTTCCCTCGCTACGCGCAGGATTTTAGAGACGAATGAACATCTCCTCTCCATTCATAAGACGCCCGGTCGCCACCTCGTTGCTGGCGTTGGGCCTTCTCATGGCGGGGATTCTTGCCTACACGCGCCTGCCTGTAGCGCCGATTCCGCAGGTCGAATATCCAGTGATCAGTGTTGGCGCCGGTCTGCCCGGCGCCAGCCCGGAGACCATGGCATCTTCGGTCGCCACGCCGCTGGAGCGCCAGTTCGGTCGCATCGCCGGTGTGAAC
Organism: Candidatus Angelobacter sp.; assembly: GCA_036258095.1. GTDB lineage: Bacteria > Acidobacteriota > Terriglobia > Terriglobales > Acidobacteriaceae > Angelobacter. Next base: position 14,263 of record DATAEJ010000275.1, read on the forward strand.
CAGATGACATCGACGAGCCAGCTGGGCTCAACCAACATAACTCTGCAGTTCGATCTCAACCGTAACATTGATGCCGCGGCGCGCGACGTACAAGCAGCCATCAATGCAGCTCTGGGCCAGCTCCCGGCGAATCTGCCCACAAGGCCCAACTGGCGCAAGGTGAACCCGGCGGACGCGCCCATCATGATTCTGGCGCTCACTTCGGATACCATGACGCTGCCTCGGATGTACGACGTTGCGGATTCGGTGCTGGCGCAGAAGCTCTCGCAGGTGCGCGGCATTGGACAGGTTTTTGTCGGCGGCGGAGCCAGGCCGGCAGTGCGCGCTGAAGTCAATCCCACGCTGCTGAGCAAACTCGGCGTAGGAGTGGAGCAGGTGCGCAATGCGCTGGCTAGCGCCAATGCCAATCGCGCCAAAGGCGAGATCGCCGGTCCGGTCAATGCGTGGCAGATCACGGACAACGACCAGCTTTTCACCGCCGACCAGTACCGCAACGTCATCGTTGCTGGAAGCAAGAATGGAACAGTCCGGCTGGGTGATGTAGCGGACGTTCAGGATTCAGTGGAAGACATTCGCAACGCCGGATTGGCGAACGGCGCCCCAGCCGTGCTGATGATTGTCTTCCGCCAGCCCGGCGCGAACATTATTGAAGCCGTGGACAGCGTGAAGGAACTGCTGCCCCAGCTTCAGGCCTCGATTCCCGCAGGCATGCATCTTGAGGTTGCGCTCGATCGCACCCTGACCATCCGCGCCTCAGTCAGTGACATTCAGCGCACGCTGGTGATCTCGATCATCCTGGTAGTGCTGGTGGTCTTCGTTTTCCTGCGCAACCTGCGCGCTACTCTCATTCCCAGCGTGGCCGTGCCGCTTTCCCTCATCGGCACTTTCGGCGTGATGTACCTGCTGGATTACAGCGTGGACAATCTCTCTCTCATGGCGCTGGCCATCTCCACCGGGTTCGTCGTGGACGATGCCATCGTCGTGATTGAAGACATTACGCGGCATCTGGAGGCTGGCGTGGATCCGGTGACCGCTGCCTTCCGCGGAGCGCGAGAGATCGGTTTTACCGTACTTTCCATGAGCAGCTCGCTTGTGGCGGTCTTCATCCCGATTCTCTTCATGGCGGGGCTGGTGGGCCGGTTCTTCCGCGAGTTTGCGGTGGTGCTGAGCACCGCCATCGGTATATCGCTCATCGTCTCACTCACCCTCACGCCCATGCTGTGCGCCAAGTTTCTGCGCCGGCCCCATGAAGAGAAACACGGGCGGCTCTATCGCCTTAGCGAGAGCGGCTTCGATCTGTTGCACCGGATTTATCGCAGCAGTCTTGGGTGGGTACTAAAGCATCAGCCGCTCACGCTTGCCATCACTATCGCGACGGCGGTCCTGAGCGTGTACCTCTATATAGAAGTTCCCAAGGGCTTCTTCCCGCAGCAGGACACCGGCCGGTTCGGCGGCGCAGTCCAGGCCGAGCAGGACATCTCCTTCCCTGCCCTGCGCGACAAGATGAAGCAGTTTGTCGATATTGTGCGCAAGGACCCGGCAATCGACACTGTCATGGCGTTTTCCGGCGGACAGGGCACCTCCAATACCGGGCGCATGTTCGGCACGCTCAAACCGCTTAACGAGCGCGACAGAGTGCGTGATCGGTTCGGCAGCCATCCAGTCTCGGTCGAGCAGGTCATTAACCGTTTGCGTGGGAAGCTGGCAGCGGTGCCCGGCGCAACCCTGTTCCTCACCGCCACGCAGGACCTGAACATTGGCGGAAGATTCTCCAACGCGCAGTTCCAGTACACACTGCAGGCCGAGGATCTCACTGAGCTCAATTATTGGGCACCGCGCATTCTGCAAAAGCTACGTACCATGCCTGAATTGCGTGACGTAAATACTGACCAGCAGAACAAAGGCCTTTCGGCTCAGGTCCAGGTTGATCGCGACACCGCGTCACGCCTCGGAATCTCTCCCGCGCAGGTCGACCAGGCGCTCTATACGTCGTTCGGTCAGGCGCAGGTCTCTACCATGTACCGCCAGCTGAATCAGTATCACGTGGTCATGGAAGTGGACCCGAAACTGATGTCCGGTCCTGAGGCCCTCCAGAACACGTATGTTAAATCTTCCACGGGAGCTGAAGTTCCCCTGGCCGCTTTCGCAAAATACGTGCCAAGCAATACTTCCTTGCAGGTGAATCACCAGGGCGTGTTCCCTGCCGTCACGATATCGTTCAATCTCGCCTTGGGCGTGCCGCTCGGCAACGCAACCATCGTTGTGGAGCGCGCGATGCGTGACCTCGGCGTGCCGACCACAGTCCACGGCGGGTTCCAGGGCACCGCCGCTGCGTTCAAGGAATCGCTTTCCAATCAGCCCGTACTCATTCTTACCGCGCTGATCACGGTTTACATCGTGCTGGGCATGCTTTACGAAAGCACCGTCCACCCCATCACGATTCTCTCCACACTCCCCTCAGCCGGCGTGGGCGCGATCCTGGCGATCTGGCTTACTGGCAACGATCTGAACGTAATCGCCATGATCGGCATCCTTCTGTTAATCGGGATCGTGAAGAAGAACGCCATCATGATGATCGATTTTGCGTTGCAGACCGAACGTGAAGGCGACAAGAAGCCCGAAGACGCCATCTACGAGGCAGCCACGCTGCGATTCCGCCCCATCATGATGACCACCATGGCAGCATTGCTTGGTGGCCTGCCGCTCGCACTCGGCTCAGGCTTCGGATCAGAACTCCGCCGGCCGCTCGGTATTGCGATCGTCGGCGGGCTGATCGTGAGCCAGGCGCTCACGCTGTTTACCACTCCAGTGGTCTATCTTTATCTCGATCGCTTCCGCCTCCGCATTATCAACTGGAGACGTTCACGCCGTCGCCGCCTCGCGGAAACTCTGCCCGAACCGAGTGGGGATTAGGTGCAGCTCACCGTGTCTGTAGTCCCGCGGAGCTGCTAGAAGCTATCTCGTATGAGTTAAGCAGACTGAAAACCGCTGAATATAGCTTTTGATAATTGTGTAGCACAGGCGCCTCGCCTGTGCCGAAACAATGACAATCTAACCGCCGCAAGTTGCCGCTTCTTCAAAAAGACGGCGGTTCGTACTTCATCACTTTCACACAAGAGACGATCTGACCCTGAATAATGAGCCGAAGTGGCTGGTCCTGACCATTATTTTGTACGACGACGGCAGGCGCTATGAACTAGAGCCGGTATGGCTAAGTGAGGGTAAACCGGCACAGGCGAGGCGCCTGTGATACAAGCGTCGTACCCGATCGAGAGTCATTTGTGAGATAGCTTCTCGGAGCCCACAACGCGCGCTTATTCCGAGCACGTTGGGCCGAGGAAGTCCCCGTAAGCCTCACCCCGCCGCTGGCAATCCCACCTTCGCGAAATCATCCTGTGAATGAATCCATCCTTCGCGACCGTTGACGCGGATTCTCAGCCACGACTCGTCGTCCTGCACAGACGCACCGATCTCAGTATTTCCTTCTTTTCTCGGCACCGTGATGCTGATCACCGTCTCAAGGAATTCGATCTGACTGCCCGGCTTGATCAGCACACTTTCGACTTTCGCGGTTTCATTCGCGTCCGCATAAAGACGCAACGAGAGTTCGCCGGAAGCGTGAAACGGCTTTTGTTCCACCCGGTATCGGCATCGATCGACCGCAACCGCGCCCTCAATCCGTTTGCAGTTATCGATCGGCGCCAGCCTGGCTTCGTCCCACAGGATCGCCCACGCTTCGATGTAGCGGAAATTCATGGTCCTCTGGATAAATATGATCGCGTCATGACCCGATGTCGGATCCACTTCGGGCCCCTTGAACTCAAGCGCATACTGGACCGAATCAATCGGAACGAGCCTTCCCTGGCGAATGCCGAAAATGCGCAGCCATACTGGCGACTCTGGGGCGCTGGGTAATCCTTCTCCCGAAACCATGATTCCGCTGCCATGCTTCGTGTTGAAGGCCTGTCCGGAGACGAACTCAGTACTGTCGAAGCCTCCTGCGCCGATTGCAGGCTTTTCGAAAGCTTCCTTGAATGCCGCGTTACCGGCGGAGTCCCGCAACTCCCATTCAGTCACAGTCTCGTTGTCGGGCGTGTTTTGCGGCGCAGGCTCCAGAACGAGTTTCTTGATGATGAGGTGGAATCTTTGCCCCCCAACGTCAAATGGAGTGTCTATCTCGCGTGGAACAGCCGTCACTGGGCTATCTTCCGCGTGAGACGAGGCCGCCACAGCCGCGGCAGGCATCTGAGCGGCTGCTGGAGGGGCAGAGCTTGCGGACGGCTTTGCTGCCGGCGTGGAAGCCTGAGCGCTCTGTGGTGGGTCCGCATTCCTTTTACAGCCGATGAGTAGCAATGCCGACAGCAGAAAGATCTTTCTCACGATCCTCTATATATATGAGGCCGGGAAAGACTCGAAATGCCATAAGGTCATGTTCTGGAGGTTTACAGAACCGAACGCCCAAGCCATGAGGAGTCCAACCTCTTGGAGGTCTTGGAAGCACGAAACGCGCCAGAGTGCGAGCCCCGGGATGGGCGCTACCACGCCAACCTTGGTTGCTAGCGCCTTCGGAAGCGTTGAACTGCGAAACGTTTACAAGCCTCTCAGCGCGGGCGCCACCGGCTGCCGCGCCGCCCGGATCGCAGGGAAAATCCCTCCCAGGAACCCCATCAGCAACGCAAAGATCACGCCTTCCACCAGCAACGGCGGCGTGATCTTGAAGGCAAACGCCAGGTGAGAAAACGTCTGCCAGTTCATGGCGCCCGTGGTCAGACCGTTCAGGGGCAGAACGGCAATACATCCTAATATGCCGCCAACCAATGAGATGAGCAGGGCTTCAATGGTGAACGAAACCACCACCGGTCCTTCGCCGAAGCCCAGCGCCCTCAACGTCGCTATTTCGCGTGAGCGCTCCGCTACCGCGGAATACATGGTGTTCAGGGCACCGAACACCGCGCCAATTCCCATAATCACCGCCACAATTCCGCCGAGCGTCGTAATGAGCACAGTCAGTGTGCGCGACTGCTTGTCGTAGTACTCCACCTCGCGGCTCACGTCGGCTGTCAGCCGCGGGTCGGCAATCACCGAATCTTTGAACTTCTGGAAATCACCGTATGAATTGAGATGGACCGTGACCGACTGAAACACATTTTCAGGACGGTGATAGATCTGGTTGAGCACGCGCGCGTCGCACCAGACCTCGGAGTCAAAAGCCGAACCCCCTGCATCAAAGATTCCCACCACGCGCCATGTGCCGCCGCCGAATTTCACGCTGTTCCCCAACGTGAGCCCCGAATAGGTGTTCGTCGCATTGCGGCCGACCACCAGCTCTGACAAGCCGGGCTCAAACATTCGTCCCTGGATGATTTTGACGTGACGGCGGACATCAAGCGTGCGCGAGGAAACGCCGCGAATCTGGACGTTCGCATCCGTGCCCGTCGAGCGCATCGGGAAAGGCGCGATCACCACGATTTCTGAGGTCACCATCGGCCCGTTCGGGCCGTGCGCAACTCCGGGCGCATCTTCAAGGATCTTCACCTGATCGAGGGTTACGCTGCTGTCCATCTCCGAGGTTGATCCGGCGCGGCGCACCATAGCATTGTCGGGCGCGCCCGACGACACCAGCGTCGCCTTGAAGCCCTTGGCCAGCGAGAGCATGGCCACGAATACTCCCACCGTCCCCGCGATGCCGAGCACCGCCACGATGGCCGAAACCCAGCGTTCCTTCACGCTGCGCAGGTTGTAAATAACCGGAATCGCCATGTCACACCCTCCGTAGCGCGTTGACCACGCGCAGCCGCATCGCGCCGACCGCCGGCACGATTCCGCTCGCGATGCCCACTAGCATCGCCGCGATCAAACCCACCACCATTGCCTTAGCAGGCAGGAAGAAGAACGGAAGCATGCCATGTGTGGGATCGCCAAGCAAGGTAAAGCCTTTGGCCAGCAGCAATCCAATCACCCCTCCCACTCCGGCAATAACCAGCGACTCGATCAACACCAGCATGAGCACGAAAGTGTCGGAATATCCCACGGCTTTCAATACCGCGAGTTCTCCCGTGCGCTCGCGCACGGAAGTCGCCATGGTGTTGCCGGTAACCAGCAGCAGGGTGAAGAAGACCACAGCACCGATCGTGAGAATCAGGAACTCGATATTGCCAAACTGCTTCACCCAACCAGCGGCGAAGGCCTTCTCCGTATCGGTGCGGGTTTCATAAGGCGAGTTGGCGAACTCGGCATCAATCGCCTTGGCCACCTGCGCGGAAAAATCCGGGTTGGTCACCCTGACTGTGTACCATCCGACATTTCCCTTGTACCGCTCCGGTACCTTCTCTTCAAACAGGTCCCACTGGAACCAGAACTGGGTCTCGTCATCCGCTGCACGGGTGCCCTGATAAATGCCGTCGAGGTTGAACTCCCAGACCCCTGGCAGGAATGTTCCCTTGATTGGAATGCGGTCGCCGACCTTCCATCCGAATCGCTTCGCCGTGGCCGCGCCCGCAATCGCACCCTGACGGTCCTTCAAGAAATTGTTCCACTGCTCGTCAGGAATTTTGAATTCCGGATACATTTCCTTCCACGATGTTGGCTCAATGGCAAACTGCGCGAAGAAGTTCCTTTCATCCTGGTAGACACCGCCGAACCAGTTGGCATGCGTGACTCCTTTGACGCCCTGGATTCGGCTGATTTTGTCCATGTAGGAAAGCGGCAGCGGCTGAATAATGGAAGTACGATTGATCACGACCAGGCGGTCTGCTCCGGCAATAGCAACGCCTCCCGCAAAAGCCTCCCTGACCACGGCCAGAAAGCCAAACAGCATCAGCGCAACCGCGAACGAACCGATGGTCAAGGTAAGACGCAGCTTCTTGCGAAACAGGTTGGCGAGCAGGAGATCGGCATATTTCATTGCGCGCCTCCGCTCATCACCCGCTCCAGGCTCCCTTCCACCAGCACGCCTTTTTCAAGATGCAGCGTCACGTCGGCGCGCTGGGCCACCACGGGGTCGTGCGTCACCATGAGCACGGTCTTCTTATACTGCTTCACCAGCGTAAGGATCAGGTGCATGATTTCGTCCGCTGACTTACGGTCCAGATCGCCGGTAGGCTCGTCGCACAGCAGGAACGTCGGGTCGGAAACAATGGCCCGCGCAATCGTAACGCGCTGCTCCTGTCCGCCGGAGAGCTGGCGCGGATAGTGGTGCATGCGGTCGCCCAGACCGACTACGTTGAGTGCGGTCTCAACATGCTGGCGTCTCTGGGATTTCGAGAGCCTGGTCAGCAGCAGTGGTAGCTCAACATTCTGGAAGGCCGTGAGCACCGGAATGAGGTTGTACATCTGGAAGATGAACCCCACGTGCCGCGCGCGCCACTCCGTAAGCGATGAACGCGACATGCTGGTGATCTCATCACCGGCAACGCTGATGCTGCCGGCTGAAGGAACGTCGAGCCCGCCAAGCAGGTTCAGGAGTGTCGTCTTCCCCGAGCCGCTCGGCCCCATAAAGGCCACAAAGTCGCCCGCATCCACGTCCAGGTTGAGTTCCTGCAGCACGTGGATTTCTTCGCCGCCGCGGTAATACTTCTTGTCCAGCCCGCGCACCTTGATGAGGCTGGAAGTTCCGGAACCGTCGACTCGCACCATGGCTTACGCTCCTTGCTGCCGATTTTACTGTTTGAGCGCGACCGTCTCTCCATCGCGCAGTGTCTTGCTGCCGCGAACTACCACGACATCGCCCGGCTGGATGCCGGCCATGATCTCCACTTCATCGCCGCGCTGGTTCCCCAGCGTCACCGCGCGCCGCTCCAGTTTCTTATCGTTGACCAGAAAGACCACCTTGCGCCCGCCATCCTCGCGTATGGCTGTTTGCGGCACCAGCGCTCGCGCGGCACTGCCCGTGGTATTCTTCTGCGGCTCGTCGCCCAGGAACGCGACCTTCACGCCCATGTCGGGCAGAATGCGCGGATCCAGCTTGTCAAAGGCGACGCGCACTTTTACCGTCGCTTTCTGCCGATCCGCTGTCGGGATAACGGTGCGCACGGTGGAAGGAATCTGCCATTCGGGATAGGCATCCAGCGTGGAAATGACCTTCTGCCCCGGCTTGACGCGGGCAATGTAGGACTCGTTGACGTCCACCTCGACCTCAAGCGAGCTCATGTCCACCACCGTCGCAATCCCGGTGCGCGTGAAGCCTCCGCCGGCCGATATTGGCGAAACCATTTCACCGCGTTGCGCGTCCTTGGAAACCACCTTACCGTTGAAAGGCGAGCGCACGGTGCAGTTGTCCACATCCTGCTGCGCCACGTTGATGCGTGATTCCGCCGCCCGCGTCTGCTCTTTGGTAAGCGAGATTTTCGATCGCAGGCTGTCCACCGCAGTCTGGGCAGCATCAAGCTGCTGCACGCTGTTGACACCTGCCTGGCGAAGCCCTTCTGCGCGCTTGAGCTCGCGTTCTGCATTGCCAAGCTGCACTTGCAGGTCGGACAGTGCGGCAGCGGTTGCATCGCGATCGCTGCGTGCCGAAGTCAGTGCTGCATTGGGTTGCGAGCAATCGAGAATCGCCAGCACCTGGCCGGACTTCACCTGCAAACCTTCTTCGGCGTAGATCTGTTCCACGCGTCCCGTGACTTTGGCTGCCACGGTTGCGCGGCGGCGCGGTGTGACATAACCGCTGGCGTTGAGCAGCGCCGAAGCGCGCGCATCATTCGCGGGCCGTGCCGAGGCAACTTCAACTTCCGGAGTCTTGCCGCGTAACGCGAGCAGGCCACCGCCGATCAGCACGATCGCGCCGATGACAGCGGCGAAAATACCAAGCTTCTTTCCCGTGCGGCCGGATCGACGCGATTTATCGTCAATTTTCAGCGTGCTGAGGTCGTGTCGCGGCGGCGTGGACGTGGTACTCATATAGATCCTGCTAGTCCGTTGCTTATGGGGCGGTTGGTTAGCCGGGGGGCAGCCGGCAAGTCTTGTACTTATACGATCAGTGGCCCGGCCCAGTCTACCAACACGTCTTTTGACTGCGGGACCGACCAGGATGATTCGGATTTTCTTCTTCCATGATAACTGACTGCGCAGCTCTCCGTCCCTTCGCAAAGGACACTTTAAGCAATCGGGCGCGGCTCAGGATTGCAGCGCTTTTAGAAATCCGGCGAAGTGTCTCCGGATAAAGGAGCTTCCTGCATTTCAGGATAAGGTTCGCTGGGCCGCAGTCCTTCCCATAAGACCTGATTGAACGCCGCGCTGTCGAGGCGGTCTTCCACGCTGAAGTCGAAGCCGCGAGTCTTCTCTGCCCAGTATTGCGCGTTATGCAGCGGCTTTGCGACCTCACCCTGAGCGGCGCCGGCCGGCAAAGGGAGATGCGTGCTGCGCAGCACCGCCGGCACGCGCGCCTGATAACTCCATTTCGCCTGCTTCATGTCGAAAATTTCCGTCATCGGCGCCTGCACAGCATCATTCAATCCCATGGGACGCAGACCCAGCACTTCTTCCATGGTGCGCAGCAGAGACACAGTCGTATAGTGCGCGGAGATCACTGCATCGTGCTTTACGTAAGGGCCAATCACAAGCGCGGGGCTGCGGTGCGCATCTACATGGTCGGGGCCGTTTTGTGCGTCATCTTCCATGACGAAAATCAGGGTGTTCCCGGCGTACTTGCTGTGCGCGATCTTCTCTGCCACCAGCCCAACCGCATAGTCGTTATCTGCCATCATGGTCTCGACTGTGTTTACGCCATCCTGAGCTTTCTCGAAGTTCCCAAAATGATCGTGCGGCAGTCGCAGCAGCTCCAGTGCCGGCAAGGTGTCGTTCTTCACGTACTCATCAAATTCCCGCTCCCACTCTTTGAAGCGCCAGTAATCGGCAAAACGCATGTCAAACCCGCGGAAGTAAATGTCCGTGACTTTTTCGAGCGCCACCTTCGCCGGAAAGGCGACCTGCGTGTGATTCGCCGCGGGGTCATGAAGCAGTGGAATGCGCGGGCCGCCCTGCTCAGTTGCGGAATAGTGCGCCAGGTCAACATAGAAGCCGTAGTTCCGCAGGCTTTTGCCGGCGCGGATCGCCGAATCCCACAGATAGCCGGCTCCGCTTTGATCATCGGGACCGTCCGGCGCTCCTACGTCGGCGGGCCCCGGCAGTTCGTCGGGATCCAGCTTCTCTCCGCGCGCGCGAACCGCCTCGTTGCTTGTGCCGGTGTTGATGCCGCGATTGACCCCCTCCACGTCATAGCCCACTCCACGATGCGCGTAGTTGAGCGGAATGGTGCGCTCAACGAAATCCGTGGTGCGCGCGGCGGTGCTCCAGTTCCAGCCAACGCCGCTCACCTCGCCGCTGACGTAAAAGTTATCCAGGGTGACGAACTCTCGCGCCAGGGCGTGATGATTGGGTGAGAGAGCTTCCGGAAACAACGTGAGGTGCGGATCGCCGTTCCCGCGTCCCAAATCACCCAGCACCTGATCGTAGCTGCGGTTTTCCTTGAGAATGTAGATCACATGCTGGATCCTGCTGCGCAGGAAAGCGAAGGTCTCCTCTTCCGCGGCCGCATCGCGATGAGGTTCGATATGGTTGTTGCGCGCCACCTGCTGGGTCAGGCTCTGCAGCTCAGTGCTCGAAGGAACGGGCATCGCCGCCAGCGATCCTTTTTGCAGCTGCAGGATGTATTGCTCGAACAGCGCGCACGGGCGCTCGCCTTTGATCGCCATAGTGTTGCGGCAGGCCTCAGGGTTCGGCCCCGCAGGCGATTTTGCATTGCTCACGTACAACCACTTGCCATCGCTGCTCACCGTGACTGACGTCGGATACCATCCCGTGGGAATGAGAGCCACCGTCTGACTGTCGTCCTCATCGCGGTCGAGCTTGATTACCGCGACCGAGTTGGTGCCGCCGTTGGTAACGTAGAGAAACTTCTCATCCGGCGAAAGCGCCAGCCCAGTCGGGTTGGCACCCTTGAACTTGCCCACAGCTCCCATCAGGCCCGCAGGGGCAACCGTCTTCACTTCAGCGACGACGCGGTCCCTCACCGTATCAACAATCACCACCGAGTCACTGTTGTCCGCAACAGCAAACAGCAGGTTCTGCGCCTTGTTCAGCAACATGGCCCCCGGCTGCCCATGCGTCTTGATGCGGCCCATGACTGCCGGAACACCACCGCGAAGCGCAATCACCACGATCTCACGGTCACGCAAGCTGGAGACATAGGCCTTGTCATTACCCTTGAACGCGACTCCGTAGGGATACTCGCCGCCCGCAACGCCTTTCTTGGCAGCATCGATCTTGCCAGGACGCAAATCCAGTTCCGCGACCACTTTCTTTCCTGCCACATCCACGACCGAGACCGAATCATTCATTCCATTGGCGGCCAGCAGATGCTTGCCATCAGCACTTACGGTCAGTCCGGCGACAAGCGGCTTGTTACGCTCGTTGGGTTTGGCCATCTCATCATCATTGATACCGAGGCCGCCCGGGTGCCCCAGCGCAATCGCGGGAAGCGCTTCTGTCCATTGCTGGCCGCCGGATGAAGCCTGATTCCCTGTTGCCGCAGCGCTGTTCCCAGCGCGGGTGAAAACATGTACCGAATCATCCGAACCGCCCGACGCAAAGAAGCTCTCGCCGTCGGGAGACCACGCCAAGCCAAAGTACGTATTGGCAAGTTGCACTGCCTGCCGCATCACAGGTACGCCCTCACTCACGTCATAAACGAAGACATACTCATGCGAAAGCGCCGGGATCGCCTTTGCATTCACGTCCGACACCTGGTTGTACCCGCTGGTGAGAACCAGCAGTGTTTTGCCGTCAGGGCTGAGGGCGGTTGCAATCGGATGGTCAACAGTGTAGGCCGCCATGCCGCGCAGACCAGGGTTCAGGTCCTGGATGTGGACGCCGGGAACCGCCATGGGCGAAATGCTCATACCCGTTGGCAAGACTTCGGCGAGAGGGACTTTGGAGCCGGGTCTGCTGAAGAGGTCATTCAAGAGATGGGCCAGACGTAAACCACCCAACGCCAGCCCACGATCTATCGTCGCGATGTTCGCCTGAAAATAAGCTTCGTCGATTGCCGCGGGCGGCGGTTGTACCAGCTTGCGTGCAATTGCGTGCGACTCATTGGCCCAATCCACGGCGGTGCCAATCGGCTGCGCATCAAGGTTTTGCGCGCGGATCAGCGCCTCCACACGGGCAACGTACTGTTGTTCACTCAATCCGGTGTGCTCGATCAGCAGTGAGTCCCAGGCCCAGTGCACGTTGCAGGGATAATCACCGCATTGCGGGCTGCCAAAGGCGGGTAGTTTGATGTCATTGCCGCCGCGGGCTTCGTCAATCGCGTGCAGCGGCTGGTGCAGATCGCCGACAAAATGCACCACCCACTTGAGGGCTTCGAGCCGTTCAGCTTTGCTCCGCGTTGCATCGCCCAGGATGCGGGAAAAGATCTCAATGCGGTCCACCACGCAGTTGTGGTGATCAATGTCGCTGTCCTTGTGCTTGTCCTGCGGGCGGAAGCAATCGCGCTCCTGAGAAAACCCGGCTGCGTTGGTCGGGATATCGACAAAGTGCCAGTCGGTGGCTTCATCATGTTGCTTGCGTACTTCGTCTGCCCAACTCGCGATAGAGGCAAGGGTGGCATCACCAAGTAAAAGGCGCAGGTTCTCTCGCGCCTGCGGCGTCAGCCGCGATGTGGCCACGTCGCCCACCACGGCGTGCCCCTTCGGGCCCCATGCCAGAAGAGGAAGCGACGAGACGAGCAGAAGAGCAACGATTAGCAGGTTTTTCAAAGGGCCCTCAGGATGAAGAAAGTGACGGTTTCAGGTGGAACTGGGAAAGATATCACATCAACAAAACGCGGCAGCCGAAGCTGCCGCGTTGTGATTAAGGTCTCGTTTCCGGTTAGAACTTTATCTTCGCGCCGATCTGGATTTGACGAGGCGAGTAGACGAAGTTGCTGTTGGTGTTGGTGGTGGAACCGAACAGTGGATTAAAGCTGCTATCCACGTTGAAGTTCAGGCACGGAGCTGCAGCACTGCAAGTCACGTTTCCATTGGGAGTCGCGACGGTTCCAGTAGAGACAAAATATGCAGTGGTATTCACGCCTGAAACGTTTTGCTTATTCGCGAAGTTAAAGAAATCGGTGAGCAACTCAATATCGTATCCTTCTTTAACCTTGAAGCTTTTGGAGATGCGGATATCGCTAATCCACGTACCGGGCTGCCGGAAAGTGTTGCGACCAATGTCGAGACGGTTTGTACCCCCGGATCCATTGATACCCGTCGACGTTTCCACTACTGTCGACGACAGATTCGGCGCATTTCCGCTAACGAACGCCGAGTAGGGGAGACCACTCTGGATCTGGTAAATGGGCGAGAAGGACCAGCCTTCAACCAGATACTTTGCCCAGCCATGAGATTTCCATGGAGATTCCATTACAGTCGTAAGCACGAACCGGTTTGGCACGTTGTAAATCGAGTTTCCGTATTCGCTGTTCAGATTGAACGGATTCAGCAAGGAATTGGTGGCGGTGAATGTCTGGCCGTTTACGCCATTGTCCAGAGCGTGGGCCCACGTGTAATTGGCCGAGAACTGAACGTGGTGATTCATGCGATGGTTTACCTGCAGAGCCAGCGCCTGATAGTTGCTGATGACGCCGCTGAAGATATCGGTCTTCGCACCAAAGTTGGCATCTGGTCTGGGGGCAGTGTTAAGGCCAGTGAATACAGGCGTAGTGAACGTGGTGCCGCTCAGCGGACCGCCATTCAACACGCGATAGGTAATCGAGTTGGTTGAAGGATTGAGGTTTTGATCCACGAAGCTGGGCAACTGACGGCCGAAGCTTCCAAGATAGCTGGCGGAAACCACAGTACTCCAGCCTATATCCTGTTCTATCGTCAAATCAGACTGACGAATCTGAGGCATCTGGAAGCTGGGATCAAAGTAAACAATGTTGGGTTTCACTGCCGTAGCCGGCGGCGCCGAGAGGACCGTCGGGAAGTTTGGCGATGCAGTGCCCGGCAAGAACGTAAACGAGAGTTGGCCGTTCTGTGATCCGGTATTGAGCAGCGCGTTGAAAATTGTGGAATTGATCACGCGCCCGTAGTAAAGACCATAGCCGCCACGGACGACCGTCTTGCCATTGCCGAACACGTCGAAGGCAATGCCGACGCGGGGCCCGAAGTTATTGTTGTCTGACGGCAGAGAGGCCGTTTGCGGTGCCTTTGGATTGACGAAGCTGGAGAAGACATCAGGCAGTTGCTCTTTTTCCCAACGTAAGCCGAGAGAAAGGCTCAAGCGAGGCATGATCCTCCAGTCGTCCTGGACGAAGAACGCGTAGTCGTTGGTGGTGAATTCAAGTCCCAGTGGGCCAAAGGCCTGATTGAACGAGGAGTAACACTGCTTCCCGGCGCAACCATTGGTCACGTTCAGATCAGTGAAGTAGTTGACCAGATTGGAATAGCTGTACTGGCCAAACTGCTGGAACAGGTTCTGCGAATTGTCATTTACGTGGCTGAAATCCAACCCAAATTTCAGATTGTGCTTACCACGGGTCCAGTTGACAGTATCTGCAACTTGCATGCGGCGCTCGTCAGGGAAATTCGGCCGTTGCAGGAAGTTGGGAGTGCCAAAGGTGAATCCGTTAGTGATGGAGACCTGCGGTGGCAACCCCAGAGGATTAGTGAAGGTGGGCGTGTGCACCAGATTGGACTGCTCATAGGGCGACGGCGGCTGATTGTTTTCGTACTCAAAGTCGCGACCATACTGGAAGCGCAGCTGGTTAATGAGGGTATTGGTCAGCATGGTATCCAGCTTCGCAATTCCCCAGGTGTCTTTCACGAAATCGTTGCCGAAGCTTGCGATGCCGAAGGTGTTGGTGGCCTGAGTCTGGATGCCAGCCGGAGAAGACCAGCGCATACGATTCAAAGCGAAGGATGCATGGTTCTTCTGGTTGATCTGCCAGTCGATTTTTGGATAGATGATGTACTGTTCGCCATCGCGCTTTACGGGGCCCAGCATGCTATTGAGGCCGGCCAAGTCAGCGTTGTAAGTGTTCAGCGCCGAGGTGAGTTGAGCCTGGGTAGGAGCCGTGGTGTTGAACAGGTTTTTGGCGAGCTGAGTAATGTTCGCCGAAGCTGGGTGGGCCGGATCTGTTCCATCGAACTGCTGCGCAAAGAAAGCGCCTGGATTGCTGGCAACAGCGGTGCCGGGGAAGTTGCGATCGTACCAGTCAAACGTGAGTGAGTAGAACACCTTGTCTTTGATCGCAGGTCCGCCAATCTGGCCGGCCACGCGCTTGCGCCAATCGGTCGGCTTAAAGGGCTTCTGCGTGAAGACCCCCGGGGCCGTTTGGACGGCGATCTTGGTGAACTCGTTCATCGCGCCAAAGGTGTTGTCACGATCGAACAGATCTACTTCGCCATGGATAGCGTTGGTTCCGCTCTTAGTGACGGTATTGATGACGCCGCCCGCGGAACGTCCATATTCAGACGAGTAGTTGGAAGTATTGACCTGAAATTCTTCTACCGCGAGCTGTGGCGTGGAATACCCAGCGCGAGTGCGACCACGCTCTTCTGAGAAGAAAGCCTGATTGTTGTCAGCGCCATCCACTGTGTTGTTGTTCAACAGGGTGCTAATGCCGCGGAAGCTCAAGAGACCGAAGCCGCTGGAATCGCTGACTACACCTGGCGTCAGGATGGCAAAGCTGGACCAGCGACCACCGTTGATCGGCAGGTTCGCAATAGCCGTTTGGTTGAAGCTGGGCGCAAATTCCGGGGAAGTAGTGTTGATCTGCGGAGCTTCCGCAGTCACTTCCACTACCTCCGTGGTGGCGCTTACGCCCAGGTGCGGCGAAACTTCCGTCACGCTGCCAACCTGCACAATCACCTGCTCCGCCTTATAAGGCGCGAAGCCAGACTGATTGATCGAGATCGTGTAAGTGCCGGGTTGCAGGTTGGTGGCGCGGTAATAGCCGGACTCATCGGTAGTCACGGATTTTTCCGCATTGGTTCCGTTGTTGTGAATAACGACTTTCGCCTTCGCAACAACGGCGCCATGCGCATCGAATACAGTTCCACCGATGGCGCCATCGGTGGTGGACTGCGCAAACAACAGGGTCCCGCAGAGCAGCGTGAGCAGGGCTGCCATCAGCGGTCGCAGTGACCTCACAAAGCTTGACATCATGCCTCTCTCCTGGTGAAGGTGCTGGCAAGAAAACAGTGGGGAATGCCAGGTAAAAAACCGGACACATACTACTCGCGCAGCTCTGTTTTTTGAACTACTGCAGCGATGTTTTTTTGCGTCCGCAAAGATGCTAATCAGCTCTGATTCTCTTATGGTGAAAGCTGTATTAAAAGCTAGGAAAACTTCATTTTTTGTGGAAAAACAGCCAAAAACTCAGTGGCAAAATCCGGCAGCAACGCTGGCGTTCCAGAATCTGTAGATTGGTGTTCTTGGACCCGGCTAAATCTCCAGATTTCTGGAACTCTGGTTCTCCAGTTGCAGATTAGAGAGTTCTCGGGTACCGTGAAGCGGGTGGAACGCATGTGTCGCTTCGCTCCAGGCCGCTCGGCATTCTTGTTCGCAGCGCATTGCGATCAGGCTCCTGTGGCAGCGGCCTCGGCGCGCAAGTCGGCCTCGGCCTGCAACCATTCAGCGCTTCCTTTAAGGCGGTTTTTTCATGTGGACGGAAACTTTCAACTGTGACGTTTGTGGCAAGCAGAAAGGAAACGTCGACCACTGGTGGCTGGCCTGGATCGAAGCATACAGTCCGCATCCGGACGCCCCGGAGCGCGAGCTTTTCAAGATTTATCCATGGGAAAACATGATGGCGCATGACGCCAGCGCAAAACATCTCTGTGGACAGGCATGCCTGCAGCGTCTGGTGGAGCGCTGGCTGAATGCCGAGCTGGCACTTCCTTCACGCGACGGTCATCACGCTGAGGCGAAGAAAGCGTCGGCATAACACCTACCGCTGATGAACGCTGGTTGAACCGATCTTTAAGAAACCGAAATACTATTAGCTCGCCGCGCACTCCTCGCATTCCTTTTTGCGGCACAAGAAGGCTGCGGAGATGGAATGCTTGAAAACCAGTTTCTCCTGGTCCTTTTCCTCCAGCACAACTGAGTATTTGTCGTAAGAGCGGACCTTGCCTGTCACTTTGACTCCGCTCAGCAGGTACACGATCACGTGCTGGTGGCGCTGCAACGCAGAGTTGAAAAACGATTCCTGAATGCTGGTGGTATTCATACGCAGTGCGGCCCGGATGGCCGGCTTGCTCCTTGCCCCGCCGGAATCGGCGCTTTCAGATTGTGGACAAAATAGTTGCGGGGGAGCTATGTGTCAAATATATAATAAGCATCCAGTTAATAGGTTTCGACTATGGAAGTCCACCAACTACGGTACTTCTGTGCGGTAGCGGAGACGGGGAGTTTCACGCGGGCGGCGGAGCGCGAGCAGGTAGCCCAACCCTCGCTGTCCCAGCAGATCATGAAGCTGGAAGAAGAGCTGGGGGTCCGCCTCTTTGACCGTCTCGGTCGTTCAGTACGGCTCACCGATCCGGGCCAGACTTTCCTTCCAAGGGCGCGCACGATCCTTTCGGAAATGAAGGCCGCTAAAGAAGAAGTAGCCGACCGGCAGGCCACGGTCTCAGGACCGGTGAGCGTAGGAGTGATTCCGACGATCGCACCCTATTTCCTCCCTTCGCGCATAGCGTCTTTTACCCGCAAGTATCCGCAGGCCTCGATAACGGTCGTGGAAGATGTCACGGCGCGACTGCTCGATCGGCTTCGCGGCGGCCTGATTGATATGGCGATCATGGCGGTGCCGATGCGCGGCCACGACCTGGAATGCGCATCTCTCCGCACTGAACGCCTGTATGCGATCCTGCCGACCGACCACAAACTGGCGAAGAAGCGCAGTCTCTTCATTCGCGAACTGCGCGAAGACCCTTTCCTCCTGCTGCGTGACGACCACTGCTTCCGCGAGACTGCGATCGAAATCTGCAAGCGTGCCCGCCTCTCGCCACAGGTGATCTTTGAGAGTGGCCAGTTCAGCAGCATCCTGGGGATGGTCGGAGCCGGGCTGGGGATTTCGGTGATCCCGGAGATGGCTCTCGAAAAACGGCCGGACTGCAGCTTTGTGCTGGTCGCCGATGAGCGCGCTTCAAGAACCATCGGTATTGCCACCTTGCGCGGGCACTTTTTGAGTCGGGTACAAAAAGCGTTCATGGACCACTTGAAAGCTACGGCCACGGCGCGGGATCATCACGCGTAACCTCGGTAACGTGGAGCGCACACTAATGCTTATCCGGCGGTTCTGATTGCCTCGAAAATAAGGCTGTAACCCCGGCACAGAAAACCGCATCTACTTAGCCGCGGGTTGATGTATATGGAAAAAGAACGTAATAACGCGTTTCTCTTCGCCCTGATCTTCCTCATCGCGATCATGGTGCTGCTGGTGCAGAACGGCATGGCGAACTAGCCCGGCCCTTGTGACCATCTGAACATCGGCAAGCGCCGCATCCTTTCTTCCTTTCCCTTGCTGGCGATCAACAACGCACCCATCCGCTGCGAAACATCGCTTCGCGCAACAACGATCCTGAACCGGCTACCACGCCTTAGTGCGGATTACGCCACCTCGCCTATTGCCTGATCAGCTCTGCAGGCAACAAAATCGCATTCAAAGGGTTAAGTCTTTAAGAGAGCCACACCGTCTCGGAAGCAAGTCAGGAAACTCACACTTAAAGGATGTTGCATGGCGATGAAGTTTTTTGCTGCCCTCGTTCTATTCATTTCTGCCTGTTTATCAGGACTTGCCGCAGCTGGGGAACGTCCAACTCGTTCGATTGAAGAAGAAGCCACCGCAAACACTTCGGCTGCGGGGACTAACGCACACGTCAGCCGTCTGCCTATCCGGTCGCTGCTATATCCCGGCGCCACAACCAAGATCTACGTCCGCGTGATGCCTTGGTTCGGCGACTCGAAGCACGTGCAGGTCGGCTACCGGTCTGATGACGCCCGCCAGATCTCCAGCCAGGTGCAGGACATGATGTCGCGCGGAATCGATGCTGCGATCGTAGACTGGTACGGCCCGGACCACGGCGTAAGCAGCCAGGCCACAGACATGCTCTTTCGCGAGAGCCAGGCCCGCGGATTTGGATTCGGCGTCTCGGTGGATGGAGGGCCGATCAAGGATTGCCAGAAGAAAGGATGCGACGTCACCGGCTTTGTGCTCGCTGAGCTGAAGTACGCCGAGAAGAACTATGAGAGCTCACCTAACTACGTCCGCTGGCAGGGCCGCCCGCTGGTGTTCTTCTTTGATGGCGACAAATATCCAGTGGACTGGAACTACGTTCGTTCCAGCCTGCGCCTGAACCCGATGTTCATCTTCCGCAACTCCGGCGCGTTCGACAGCAAAAACGACGATGGCGCTTTCTCGTGGATTGCTCCCGAAACCGTGAACCCGTCTGACCCGCTGGGGCTTCAGTATCTGGATCGCTTCTACACGCGCGCCCAGCGCAGCCCCAACAAGTTCGCCGTGGGCTCAGTGTACAAAGGCTTCAACGACGAGCGTGCCAGCTGGGGCAGCGGCCGCAGGATTCCCGACCAGTGCGGCCAGACCTGGCTGGAAACCTTCGCCGCTATCAATCGCCACTACTCAGCCTCAAACCAGCTGCCTGCGCTGCTAATCGTCACGTGGAACGATTACGAAGAGGGCACGTCGATTGAGCCGGGTGTCGGCTGTGCGGCGGACCTCAAAGCCTGGATTGACGGCTCGAAAGTGAAATGGAACTACAGTGGCAGCCGCAACCAGGTGGACCACTTCGCCATCTTCGATTCACCCGACCAGCGCACGCTGGTAAAGATTGGAGAGGTCAAACAGGGTGAAACGAGCTTTGACCTGCGCAGCCAGAATCTCCAGGGCCGGCACCGGATTTACGTGAAGGCGGTGGGAAGAGCGTCAATGGTCGATTCGCTTTCAGCTCCGGTGGAGCTGGGTAGAGGCGAGCGCGAGCGAGATAGTGATTGATACTTTGACCATAGAGACGCGGCATGCCGTCGGCATGGCGCGACTCTACGCTTTACAACTGGCAAACCCTTGAGACTCTTGACGGTGGTAGGGCTGCCTCGCTTCGCTCAGGACTAAAAAACAACAGGAACAGCTACTTCCTCCCCGCAGCTTCCACGCTGCGGGTGGGATCGGCGCCCTGCCAGCTCACGTCGGCTGTGGGACCGTAACTCGGAACCACTCTCTTCCTTAACAGGCGCAGGTAGACACTCAGCTGCGTGCGATGGTGGGCGGTGTGGAGGACGCGTCGCCAGAACACCCAGATGCGCTCGCGCTTCACGTCGAAAAACGGAACGATCTCCAGCCACCATGCCTGATCGCGGCCAGCCATGCGGTCCAGCCGCGGACGGCAGAGCTCTTCATTGCGACGCCATAAGGCTTCCGGCGTAAGTTCCTGGGGCATGAGCGCGGCAGCTTCCGGCTCGCCGGGCAGGCCGATGAACTCAGAAAAAAAGCGGCGCTCGGAGAGCAGCTGGTGTTTCATGATGTCGAGCACGCTGCTGGATTTTTCCGCAGGCTTGAAACTCATGTCGGCGGGCGCAAACTCGCGCCACACGCTCACCACCTTGCTGGTCTCACTGGCGTAAGTGTCCAGCAGGTGCTGGAAAACCGGATTGGAAGCACGTGGCACCTGCGCTTCCGGAATAGCGGTGTACTCATACTGCATGGGCATGATCGGCCTCCCACTTGCTCGCATTCTGCCGAGGCTGTGCTAGGCAACGCTTGCTTTTGCCATGGATGCAACGGGTTTCGGCTTCATCATTGCTGCCGCAACCAGTCCGGCGAACACAAAGCCCATCAGAATAGTAAAGCTGTAGGCGAGCGTGTAGCTGCCGGGAAATCCGTACCAGTTCCAGTAAGAGATGTTGGTGCTGATACATGCCAGGACGCCAGCGATACTGATAAACCGCCAGCGCGCCGCGAAGCTCGTCAGATTGGTATACCCGAGCAGCAGTACAGCGAGAAAGATCTGCACGACATTGGTTGAGAACTCAACCAGCAGCATGCGTCCGAAGCCGGTATCGCCCACCGGATGATAGATAAGCAATCCCGATGGTCCCTTGCCAACCTTCTCCATGCGAGCGTTCATCGCGGCACTCTGCTGTGCGCGGTTCGCATTGGCGGGAACGTGGAGGCCCGGAAAAAGATAGAGGCCATGCTCATGGATATTGGCCTGCATGGCAGCCATTACTGGTGCTTCGACGGCACTATCAATCTCCTTCACGCCCGTGGTGCCGAGCGGAAGAACCATATGGGCAATGCTCGACCAGGCAAAGAAAGCTATCCCACCAAGAATCCCGGCAAGTAGTTTTCGACCCAAGCAACACCTCCTCAAGCGAGGGAATATGCTGCGCTATCTGGTGAAGAGAGTCAACAGTAGTATGGTCTTAGCAAGGAAGCGGCAAGCTAGCCTGACATGCTGAAGCGCAGAGCTCGAACGGAGCAGCGCACTCAATCCCATGATCCCACGGCATCTAAACTGATGGGCCCGATCCGTGCGAGTTGTAGAAGAAACCGTTACACCTCCCGAAAAGAAATCTGTTCTGGATCTGCTATTCGGACGACCATTGTCCTCAGAAGACGATGTGCAAGAGCAGATCGGGCCGGCAATGGGAATCCCTGTATTTGGACTGGACGCGCTGAGCTCCGCAGCGTACGGCCCTGAGGCAGCGCTCACCATCCTGATCCCTCTCGGGCTGGCTGGGGTCGCTTATATCTTTCCGATCAGCCTGACCATCATTATTCTGCTCAGCATTGTGTTCTTTTCCTACCGCCAGACCATTGCTGCTTACCCCCACGGCGGCGGCTCCTACACGGTGGCCTCTCAGAATCTGGGTGCCCGGCTGGGCCTTCTGGCTGGCGCCTCACTGATCGTCGACTACGTGCTGAACGTCGCAGTGGGAATCTCGGCGGGAGTAGGCGCGATTGTTTCCGCAGTGCCGGCCTTGCAGCCGCACGCACTGGCGTTGTGCCTCACCGTGCTCGTGACTTTGACCGTAATTAACCTGCGCGGCGTGCGCGAAACAGGATTGTCTTTCATGATACCGACGTACCTGTTTGTCGGCTGCCTTGGCACGGTACTCGCGACTGGTTTTTTCAAGACATGGCTTCACGCAGGACACCTCATGCCGGCGGCAGCCATTCCCAAGGCCTCGCCGGCAGTCGCCGGCGTGAACGCATGGCTGCTGGTGAAGGCCTTCTCCAGTGGCTGTACGGCTATGACCGGTGTGGAAGCAGTAAGCAATGGCGTCCAGGCATTTCGCGAGCCCCGCGCGAGGAATGCCCGCGCAACTCTCGCGATCATCGTTGCGCTATTGATCCTTTTTCTCGCCGGGATAGCACATCTGTGCCGTGCCTACGGGATCTCCGCTACAGTGGCGGGCCGCTCCGGCTACGAAAGCGTGCTCTCGCAGATCACGGCAGCTGTCGACGGCAGGGGCTTCTTCTATTTCGTGACCATGGGTGCGATCTTCGCGGTCCTGGCGCTTTCCGCCAACACCTCATTCGCGGACTTTCCCCGGGTGTGCCGGGCCATTGCGGAGAACGGCTACCTTCCGTATCCATTTACGATCCGTGGTCGCCGGCTGGTGTTTTCTTTCGGAGTTTATGTACTTGCGGCGCTCGCGGCTCTGCTGCTCATTGCGTTTCAGGGCGTGACGGACCGACTGATCCCTCTCTTCGCGGTGGGAGCATTCAGCGCCTTTACGCTCTCGCAAGCGGGAATGGTGATCCACTGTAAGAAACAACGGGGCAGAGGCGCGCGGAGCAGCATGTTCATCAATGGCCTGGGCGCGATCGCGACCGGAGTGACCACGTGCGTGGTCCTCGTGGCAAAGTTCACCGAGGGGGCGTGGATTACCGCTCTGGCCATTCCCGGTCTGGTACTCCTGATGTGGCTAACCCGCTCGCACTACGCCAGGATTCTTCGCGAAACCAAATCCGTTGTCGCTGCGAACCTGACGGGACTCGTTCCACCCATCGTGATATTGCCGCTCGAGCGCTGGAGCAAAGTTGCAGAGAAGGCCTTGCGGTTTGCCTACACGCTCTCACGGGAGGTGCGTATTCTGCACGTCGTTCCCGAAGCTGAACCTGGCCCAGAGGACAAGGATGAATTGGCAGAGGTCTGGGCTGACTATATTGAAAAGCCTGCGGTGCAGGCCGGGTTTGTGCCGCCGCAACTGGTGGTGCTCCGTTCACCGTTCCGGCTGGTGATGACTCCGATTGTCGAATACATCCTGGAAGTGGAGCGCAAACACCCCGACGCTCTCATCTCTGTGCTGGTCCCTGAGCTGGTGGAGCGCAAATGGTATTACTACCTGCTGCACAATCAGCGTTCCACCGCACTTAAGATTTTTCTCTATGTAAAGGGTACCGGCCGAATCGTTGTCATCAATGTGCCGTGGTACCTCAAGGCGTAGGCTGCTTCGCGAGCAAACATCAGTGGTTACTCGTGTCGCAATGCTTCCAGCGGATTCACCCTCATGGCGCGGCGGGCCGGAACATAGCAGGCCAGCAGCGCAACAGCGGACAAGAGTGCAGCGACGGAGATGAATGTCACCGGATCCGTCGGACTCACGCCAAAGAGAACGCTCTCCATCCAGCGTGTCAGGATCAGGGCAGCAAGTGCGCCGATCAGAACGCCCCTCAGCGTCAGCCGGATCCCGTCCTGCAGTATGAGACGAAGAACCTGCACGGGACGGGCTCCCAGCGCCATACGCACGCCAATCTCCTGCGTGCGCTGGCCGACGAGATAAGAGAGCACTCCATAGATCCCGATCGCCGCAAGTATCAGCGCGAGCCCGGCAAAAATGCCCATCAGGGTCATAGTGAAGCTCTTGCTGGCAATCGACTCCGCAACGGTGTGATCGAGGTCTTCAGGAGCAAACACCACAATGTCATGATTCGCTTCGAGGATTCGCCGGCGCAGCGTATCGAAATCAGGCGAGCCCTTGGTCTGCGTGCGCACATAAACGCTCGCGTCCACGCCGAAATGCTGCACAATCCAGTCCGGCAGTTGCAGAAATGGCTCGAACACCTCCGCCTGTAAGACGCCCGGACGGCTGTCAGTGTCGAGACCCCACTGATTCACATGACCCACCACGCCAATGACCTGTTCGACAGGAAGCTTCTGCGGGTCGCTATCATCTGTATTCGGATCAATGAACTGGCCGATGGGATTCTGCCCGTGGAAATATTTTTCAGCCAGGGTCTCATCGATCAGGACCACTGGTGCAGTGTGCTCGGTATCAGACGCGCTGAAGAAGCGGCCGCGCTTGAGTTGAATGCCCATCACCTTGAAGTAATCGGGTTCCACATTGAACTCAATGGCATTGGGCAGGTCGGTCATATGCGCTGGTTTCGGCCTGCCGGGGAACCAGAAAGTCTCTTCCATGTCGCCTGCCATGGGATGCGAGCCAAAACTGATGGCGACTGACTGCACGCCGGGCGTGCTCTCCAGCGCGTGGCGAATCTGGCGATAGGTGGCCCGTACGGCGTCGGCAGAGCCCTTCTTGAGCGCTGCGGGACCAGAGACATCAAAGGTGAGTACGTTGTTGGAATCGAAGCCGGGATTCTGTCCCCAGAGATGCGTAAGGGTGCGAATCATGAGTCCAGCGCCCACCAGCAGCACCAGAGCCATCGCCATCTCACCGACAACGAAGATCGATTGCGCGCGGCTTCGGCGCGCGGCCAACGTGCGACCCGCTTCCTTCAGAGCGCTGCCGATGTTGGCACGCGAGGTCTTCCAGGCCGGCGCCAGCCCGAACACGATGCCGGCGATGATCGAGATCAGGAAAGCAAAGAAGAGCACGCGCAGGTCGAGGCCGATCTCTTCGCTCCTTGGCATCCCGCCGGGCATGAGTGCAACGCCTGCCTTGGTTCCCAGCCTTGCCATCAAGACTCCGAGGGCGCCTCCAAACACAGCCAGGAGAATGCTTTCGGTGAGGAGCTGGCGCAAAACACGTCCCTGCGATGCGCCCAACGCTACCCGAACCGCGAACTCGTGCTGGCGGGCGGTGGAGCGGGCAAGCAGAAGGTTCGCCACGTTCACGCAGGAAATAAGGAGCACAAAAACGACAGCGGCGAGCAAGAGCAGCAGAATGGGACCGATTCCGCCGACCATTTCTCTCTTCAGCGGCGTCACATTGGCAAACAGCCCGGTATCAACGTCAGGATAGGTTGCCGCCAGCGAGCGGCTCACGTTGTCCATGTCGGCCTGCGCCTGCTGCAGCGTAACTCCGGGTTTGAGGCGGCCAATGCCATTCATCCCCCACCCGGACGAACGAGCGCTATAGAAGCGAGGTTCGTTGAACTCGCCAATGGGTAGATAAACTTCGTTCAGAGGAGCGCCACGCTGGAAGTTCTGTATGCGCAGGTGGAAGCTTGACGGCACAACGCCGATCACCGTACGCGAATGGCCGTTCAAGATCAGCTGGCGGCCCAGGATTTTGCTGTCCGCGCCGAACTTTCTTCGCCATAACCCCTCAGTGATCATGACCGTGGGATTGGCGCCGATGCGGTCTTCCTCCTCGGTGAAAGTGCGTCCGATCAGCGTAGAGACCCCGAGAATCTCGAAGAACCCGTGTGACACCATCTCCCCCGGCAGGCGCTCAGGATCACCGGAGCCTGTGAGGGTAAAACCGTCGCTGCGATACGCCGCCATGCCGGCGAAGGTCGTGTTCATGCGGCGCCAGTCCACGAAGTTTGGATACGAAATAGAGGAATGGCTGAACGTTCTGCTGGCCTGGAACAGTGATACCAGCTGATCGCCATCGTGAAACGGCACGGGATTCAGGATCACGCCATTCACGACAGAAAAGATCGCCGTGTTCGCGCCGATGCCGAGCGCCAAGGTGAGAATCGCGACCGCGGCAAATCCCGGGGCTTTGGCCAGCATCCGGAATCCGTAACGTACATCCTGCAGCAGAGTTTCCAACCATGCGCCTTGCATAAGAGCTTTGACTCCTCAGGACGGCCCAGGATAGCAGGCAGAGCGGTGCTCGCTCGCCGCTGGATAGCAATACGACCGGACGCGAGGTCAGGTTCCAGAAATCTCCCGCTCGCAGTCCGGGTTAGCGGGTCTTTGCCGCGTTCTTAGACCGCATTTAAGATAGAAGATTCACCGCTCCACGACTGAACATGAGTACATCCAAGCCCAATCCAGAAGCCCCGAACAACGCAGAAGGCGCGGCAGCGGCCGCGGCGCCCACTAACTTTGTCCGCGAAATCATCCGTGAAGACCTGCGCACGAGCAAGTACAACGGCCGCGTGTGGACGCGCTTCCCTCCCGAGCCCAACGGCTACCTTCATATCGGCCATGCCAAGGCCATCTGGCTCGACTTCGGCCTGGCCGACGAGTTCGGCGGCGGTACCAACCTGCGTTTTGATGATACGAATCCCGAAAAGGAAGAAACCGAGTACGTCGAGTCGATCCAGGAGGACGTGCGCTGGCTGGGCTTCACCTGGGAGAACCTGCTCTACGCCTCGGATTATTTTGAGCAGCTCTATGAGTACGCAGTCCAACTGATCAAGAAGGGCAAAGCCTACGTTGACGACCTGAGCGCGGACGAGATCCGCCAGTATCGCGGAACTCTGAAGGAGCGGGGCAAAGAGAGCCCGCATCGCAATCGTTCGGTGGAAGAGAACCTTGATCTGTTCGAGCGTATGCGCAAAGGCGAGTTCCCTGACGGCTCGCGTTGCCTGCGCGCCAAGATCGACATGGCCTCACCCAACCTGAACATGCGCGACCCGGTGATGTACCGCATCCTGCGGGCCTCTCACCACCGCACCGGCGAGAAGTGGTGCATCTATCCGCTCTACGATTTTGCGCATGGGCAGTCGGATTCTCTGGAGAAGATCACGCACTCCATCTGCACGCTGGAGTTTGAGGACCACCGTCCGCTCTACAACTGGTACATCCGCGAGCTGGGGATTTTTCCCAGCCAGCAGATCGAGTTTGACCGGCTCAACCTTACTTATACGCTGCTGAGTAAACGCAAGCTGCTGCAACTGGTGCGCGAAGGCCGGGTGCGCGGCTGGGACGATCCGCGCATGCCGACCATCAGCGGCATTCGCCGGCGCGGCTACACGCCGGAGGCGATCCGCAACTTCTGCGCCAACATCGGCGTGACCAAGACCAATGGCACCATCGAACTGGCCATGCTGGAGCACTTTGTCCGCGAAGACCTGAATAAGCGCGCGCTCCGCGTGATGGCCGTGCTCAAGCCGCTGAAAGTTGTCATCACGAACTATCCTGAAGGACAGACCGAAGAGATGGAAGCCATCAACAATCCGGAAGATGAGTCGGCCGGCAAGCGCATGGTGCCCTTCAGCCGCGAACTCTACATTGAGCAGGACGACTTCCGCGAAGTTCCGCCCAAAGGCTACTTCCGTTTGTCTCCGGGCAAAGAAGTGCGGTTGCGCTACGGATACTTCATTACCGCGCAGAACGTGGTGAAGAACGCCGCCGGCGATGTGGTGGAAGTGCATGCTACGTATGATCCGGCCACGCGCGGCGGCAATGCGCCCGACGGGCGCAAAGTGAAATCAACCATTCACTGGGTCTCGGCCGCGCACGCTATTGACGCCGAAGTGCGCATCTATGACAACCTGTTCAGCAACCCCGATCCGGGCGATGTGCCTGAAGGCCAGGACTTCACGGCCAACCTGAATCCTAACTCTCTGGAGGTGGTTGCGCAGGCAAAACTGGAACCCTCGCTGACTTCCGCTAAACCGGGCGATCGCTATCAGTTCGAACGCCTGGGCTACTTCTGCGTTGATCCGGATTCGAAGCCCGGGAAACCGGTGTTTAACCGGACGGTTGCCTTGAAGGATACGTGGGCCAAAGTGGAGAAGAAGCAGAAAGCTTAGAGAGCTGCTGAAACCTTCGTCGCAGATAGGCAGATGAGCGCAGATTTTGGAAAAGGGTTTATCTGCGTTGATCAGCGTAAATCTGCGGCGACTCTCTTACGCGGTTCCCTTCACCGCATTCTCGGCTTCACTCCAGCGCCACTCAACTTTGTCCCCTGTCAGATGAACGCCGCCGAGCCAGAGATCGATTGCGTCGCTCACACGGTCGGCATTTCCGGCCAGCAATGCACGACCGTGATCGGTCAGTTCGTACTGATCGCCGGATTTCTGAACCGCTGGTTTCGCGCCGGAGGCGAGCTGTTCGAGCCGCAGGTAAACCGACGAGTCACCCCATGGATCGCTCTCGAGTTTTCTCCATTCCTTATATATCTCTGGTTTGGTACGCGCGCCGGTTTCAAGGGCGCGAAGGATCTGTCGCTCGCTACGGGAGAGTCCGTCGCCTTGCCATGGATATTCCTGAAGGAAACGCGTGAGCGCTGTGCGGAGGAACGGCATCCCCGCGTGATCACGCTGTGCGAACTCGAGGAGCGCTTCCGGCGACGAAGATCGAAATGCTTTCCATGCCTCGCGTGCGATGTTGAACTGTGACGTGGAAACCGTGCGGCGCGAAGGAAACAGCTGCACGAGTTGGCGTCCTGAGAGCTGGCCAAGACCGTAAAACGGTGTGATGCCGGGAAACTCATTGATCTGGATCAGACTGACGCGAGTGCCGCCGAGCTCCTGCTCGCTGAACCAATCCAGCAACTGAATGAGCTGAAGCTGGTCATAGAGATCGTGCTCGAACCACAGCACCACTTCAGGATATTTGCGGAAGCCTTCGAGCATGCGATCGCGTTCAGCAAAGCTCTGGCGCATCTTCTCCGCATCGCCCGCGCCGAAGTCGGCCAGAGCGGCGGCGCGGATCATGGAAAGCTCATTGAGCGTTTCTGTTTGCGGAACGGGACCATCGTGCAGGACATCTCTCCAGGCCAGGTACGAACCGGGAAAACGCGCCTGACGGAAGCTGGAGATCACCGAGTCGCCGTTGGTGATGTGGAGCATCTTGAAAGCCTAACAGAATCAGAGCCGGCGAGTATTGATGGTCTCTTCCCGCAGCAAGGCGTTCATCTCAGCATCTGTGCTATAAACGATGATCTTTTACGTGCTTTGGGCGGAGGCCAGATGTTGAAGTTAAAGCTCGAGCTAGGACTCCTTGTATTACTCTCTTTTATTGGACACGCAGTTGCTGCGCAAAGATCGGCGCGGGATCCTGAACCCAAACTTCTCACCTGGTCGCAGCAGATCGAGTTGCGTGAGCAGTGGCTGAAGAAGCGTCATGAGATGATCCTGCCTTTGATGCGCAAGCACGGCATCGATATGTGGATGATCGTGAACGAGGAGTTCCACGACGATCCGCTCACCGAGTTCATTGCTCCTCCTCGGCCTTACGCCGGTAATCGGGACATTTTTGTTTTTGTGGACACCGGCGACCACGGCCTGCGCAAACTGGCGCTGACCGGATATGCCGAAGACAACCTGAAGCGCTTCTTCGAAACCGCTGACGATCCCAAGCCCCTGGACAAGGCGTTGCAAGACCTGAGCCGCACTTATCCTCACAAGAAGATTGCGCTCAGCATCAATGCGCCGCGGGGCGTGGAACGCAGCCTTACCTACGATACCTATAAATACGTGGCTGAGAACATGGGCATCGATGCTGAGTCGCACTTTGTCTCGGCCGCGCCGCTGATCGAAGACTATCTCGATACCCGCATTCCGGAAGAGTTCGACGAATACACCAAGCTGGTGAAGCTGACCGAAATCATCGCGCACCGCGCTCTTTCGAGCGAAGTGATTACGCCGGGAAAAACCACCGTTGGCGACGTACGTCGCTGGCTCTATGACGCTCTGTGGGCGCACGGCGTGGGAACATGGTTCCAGCCGGATCTTCGCGTCCAGCGGAAAGGCATGCCAAACAAAACTTCGCGGGGCTTCCTCGCAGTCGCTCCGGAAAGCATAGTCATCCAGCGCGGCGATCTTGTTCATCTCGATTTCGGCATTACCTACATGGGTCTGAACAGCGACTGGCAGAAAATGGTCTACATCATGCGGCCCGGCGAAAAAACCGTGCCCGCCGGATTGCAGAAAGCCTTGAGCAATACAAACGAACTGCAGGACGTGCTCATGCTGCGCGCTTCGCGCCCCGGCCGCGCCGCAGGCGACGTCTACAACGCGACGATGGCGGAGATGAAGTCCAAAAACATTGAAGCCAAAATCTACAGTCACCCGATCGGCAATCAGGG
>DATAEJ010000276.1:0-9060 GCA_036258095.1 Candidatus Angelobacter sp.
TTGCCGGGCTGATTCTCCCCGTCCGGCTGATCGCGATCATGGCCATCTGGTTCATGGTGGCTGTTTCGGTCATCTCTGCCGTGGATTACTTCGTTGGCTTCTGGAAGAAGATTGACACGCGCTCTGAACGACGCCGTCGCCGTCCTTTCGTGCTCAGCCGCCGTAAGAAGAAGGCACTTGAACAGGCAGAAGCCGAAGCCAAGGCCAACGCAAACAATCCCGCCAACGCGCACTGAGCTACCGCCGCCTCAGCCACTCCTAAGGCCAGTTCAATCCCGCCCTAATTCAAACTCCGCTCTTGCGATCACGGGCGACTATCGGCCATTTCGCAAAACAATGAGGTATCCTGCATGAACATAAACCTTGAATACTACTAAGGGCGTTTCTGGCTTGCAGGACATCGAACCGTTTGGGCTACGCTAAGGAGGAAGCGCAATGACGAAACCAGCAATCACGGGCATTGCGCCGCTCTTCATCGTGAACCATGTCCCCACAACGCTGGCGTTTTATCGCGACCGCCTCGGTTTCGAGATCACGTTTCAAGGACCCGAACCCGGCGACATCTTCTTTGGAATTGTTCGGCGCGGCGGCGCAATGATCATGTTCAAGGAGGTTGGCGTAGCTCCGGTGCCGAACCAAACGCGAGACGTCAAAAAAGGCATTGCCCGCTGGGATGCCTACATCCAAGTTCCCGATCCGGACGCCTTGGCCGCAGAGTTCTCATCTAGCCATATTGAGTTTTTCGAACCACTGCAGGATACCGGTGACGGCTTGCGTGGATTCGAAGTCAAGGATGCTGACGGCTACATTTTATTTTTTGGCCGTCCTCGCACGTGAGCGGAGCCCCACATTGAGCACGCGGGCAGCCGCACTCCGTGCGTACAAGCTTGCGTAAAAACCTGCTCAATTACGGCGATTTTGGTTGCCGTCAATTCTGGGGGTGGTGTCCTTGCACTCATTCGTCCCCAGCTCAAAGCTCCTCCTTGCTAACCCCTCCGGCTCTGCCATAGTCTAACTATGCTACTGGCGTAGATAGACTATGCCAGAGGAGGTCTGCTTGCCCCGCGACGAGATTCCACCGGGAACTCTCTACATGCTGATCCTGCGCGTGCTGTCGCGCAACGGCGAGCTGCACGGATACGAGATTGCCAAAGCCATTGAGACTCTCTCTGAAGACGTGCTTCAGGTGGAGGAAGGTTCACTCTATCCCGCGCTGCAGCGCATGCTCATCAAGGGGTGGGTCAAAGCGGTGTGGGGCGTCACCTCCGGCAACCGCCGTGCCCGCTACTATCGCCTGACCGCCGCCGGACGCAAGCAGCTGGAACAGGAAATTTCGCAATTCGAGCGCGTGATGGGAGCAGTCACGCGGGTCATCCAGACCGCCTGAGAGGAGCGCTCATGAGCTCACTGCAAAGAGTAGCGGAACTCGCCAGAAAAGCACGAATGCTCTTCTCGCGGCGGGAACGCTTTGACCACGACCTCGAAGAAGAGATGCGCCTCCATCGCGATCTCCGCGCTGAGGAAATCCATGACAGCGGCGCAACCGAGCCTGATTCTCACGCCGCCGCTCAGCGGCGTTTCGGCAATACTCTGCAGCTTCAGGAAGAGATCCGCCGCGCCTGGGGCTGGGCATGGCTTGACCATCTAAGCCAGGACCTGCGGTATGCAGTGCGCGTGCTGCGCAAATCACCCGGCTTTACCTCCATTGCCGTGGTCACTCTGGCACTCGGGATTGGCGCCAACACGGCGATGTTCAGCCTGATCAACTCTGTGCTGCTACGCCCGCTTCCTTATTCGGATCCCGACCAGATCGTAAGCGTCTTCGAACGGAATCTGGCGCGAGGCATACCTGCCAATGGCTGTTCTTACGTTGATCTCCTGGAGATACGGCGGAGCGAAACGTTTGCCGCTGTTGCAGGAGTGCAGAACCATCAGCTCACGCTCACCGGCGCCGGCGATCCCACAGTGGTTGAAACAGTTGTCGTCACGCCTGAAATCTTCTCCATTCTGAATGTGCGGCCGCTTGCCGGCCGCTATTTGTACGCCGAGGACAACACCCCAGGCGCAGCCCCGGCAGTTGTGCTGAGTGAAGGTCTCTGGCGCGGCCGCTTCGGCGCCGACAACACCCTGGTCGGCCACTCAATTCATCTGGACCAGCAGGCTTACACGGTGGTGGGGATCATGCCCGCAGGTTTTCGCACACCTGAAGCCGGACCGAAACAGGAAGTCTGGATTGCCGCAGCTAAGGACCCGCTCTTCAGCGCGTGGATGCCGAGCCCCGGAGGACACTGGCTGCGCCTGGTCGCGAAGCTGAAATCTGCAGGTCCACTCGGTCCCACGCAGTCCAGGCTGGACGCGCTGAGTACGCAGCTGATCAAGCAATCACCAGCACAACGCACGGGATGGTCGTTGCGAGTGGCACCGCTTCAGGAAGTTATGGTCGGAGAGATCAGGACGCCGCTGCTGGTTTTGCTGGGCGCGGTCGGCCTGGTTCTCCTGCTCGCATGCGTGAATATTGCCAATCTGCTCCTGGCGCGTGCCACTTCAAGATCGCGTGAAGTGGCGTTGCGGCAGGCGTGCGGCGCAGGGCGTGGGCGGATTATCCGCCAATTCCTCACGGAAAGCGCGCTTCTCGGGCTACTTGGTGCCGTGATTGGCGTGGCTCTCGCGTACAGCAGCATTCATGCGCTTGGCTTGCTCCTGCCTGCAAACATCGCCGCACAACGTCCGGTGGAACTCGATGTCTGGGTGCTCGGCTTCGCTCTGCTGATTTCCATGGCTGCAAGCATCGGCTTCGGCCTTGCTCCCGCCGTACTCACTTCGCGCACTGATGTCCAATCCAACCTGAAACATGGCTCGGCCCAGTCCGGCTCAGACCGCGGCAGCCTGCGGTTGCGGGGCCTGCTGACCAGAGCGGAGATCGCGCTGGCCATGGTAATCGTTGTCGCCGCAGGTCTGCTGGTTCGGAGTTTGCTCAAGATGACGTCCGTAGATCCTGGGTACATCGCCGAGCACGTCATTCGCGCCGACGTGTCGCTCCCCCGGTATCAGTACAAGACACCGCAACAGTGGGCCGCCTTTTCCGATGCTCTCATGGAGCGAATCCAGGCCCAGCGCGGTCTGGAAGATTCCGCCGTTGCCGTTCCTCCACCGATGTACGGGCAGGTCAACCTTGCTTTCGTGATCGCAGGTGCTGCACCGCTGCCACCCGGCGCAGTGCAGAGTGCAAACTACGTATCCGTGACACCGAAGTACTTCGGCGTCATGGGCATTCCTCTCTTGCGCGGACGCGTTTTCAATCCCGAAGATTCCGCCTCGTCACCACGCGTGGCAATCATCAGTGCAACGCTGGCGCGGCGCTACTTCAAAGATGAAAACCCGGTGGGCAAGGAAGTCGTGTTCGGCTTCCCTCCGGACACCAATATCACGCGCGAAGTCGTTGGCGTGGTGGGGGACGTACGGGATGTCGCGCTCACGCAGGATCCCGGCCCAATGTTGTATGTTCCCTTTGCGCAGGCGCCCTTCTGGGGTGACGTGCTGGTGATCAAGAGCTCGTTACCCACGGGAACCATTGTCGCCGGCATCCGCCAGGCGGTTGATGCGATCGACAAAAACCTTCCCATTACTGAAGTGGAGAAGTTGCCAGACGCACTGGAAACCTCCATTGCTCAGCCGAAATTCCGCACCTGGTTGCTGGCCGCGTTCGGCGCCGTGGCCCTGCTGCTCGCGGCGGCGGGCGTTTACGGCGTTGTATCGTATTCGGTAGCCAGCCGCACAAAGGAATTTGGCGTGCGTGCTACTTTGGGCGCATCACCGGCTTCGATTCGGAAAATGGTGCTGCGCGAAGGCGTCGGTCTCGCGGGCATAGGCCTGGCGGTTGGCCTGGCAGCGGCACTTGCTGTAACTCAGCTGCTCAAGAGTCAGCTTTTCGGCGTTCCGGCGTATGATCCGATCACGTTTTTACTCAGTGCCGCCATCCTTGTTGCGGTCGCACTGTTGGCCTGCTATCTGCCCGCACGCCGCGCTATGCGCGTGGATCCCATGGTGGCGCTGCGGTATGAATAGTGGTGGCGTTGGCACCCGCGCGAGGGCTCTTGAAGAGGTTGAGTAACTAACAGCAGCTGCGCTTTAGGGAAGTCGCAAGTAATTTGCTTCTCTCTGATTTCTTGATTTCGCGCTCGCCTCGTGAGCATTCAGCGCACGTTGTGCCTGGGCTGGTTGCTCTTTATCGTCGCCTGGCTCACGCTGCGCGACGGCTTAGCGGCGAAGGAAGTGCCGAGCGGGCAGCTTACCCAACCATTATTCCGATCAACTGACAAAGCTCGAGCTAGCAGCTAGTAGCTAAAAGGTTTCTTGCCAAGTACCGAGTACGAAATATCCGCACTCATTGCACATCCCGCCAGTTCGGCCCAACGCCTACCTCCACTTCCAGCGGGACTTTCAGCTTATGCACGTTCTCCATCTTCTCTTTCACGAACGCGCACATGGTCGCGATTTCCGCGTCCGGCACTTCGAACAACAATTCGTCATGCACCTGTAGCAGCATGCGCGATTTCAGCTTCCGGTCGCGCAGCTCGCGATCGATCTCAATCATCGCCAGCTTGATAAGATCGGCGGCGGTGCCCTGGAGCGGCGTATTCACTGCTGTGCGTTCGGCGAAGCCGCGCATGTTGGCGTTCTTGCTGTTGATGTCGGGAATGGGACGCGTCCGTCCAAAGAGCGTGCTGACCTTCTGATCGCGCCGAGTCTGCTCCAGCACACGATCGATGAACGTCCTGACGCCCTTGTATTTCTCGAAATATGCGTCAATAAACTTTTTGGCTTCGCGCTGCTCGATGCCGAGTTGCTGTGAAAGTCCAAACGGCGAGAGCCCATAAACAATCCCGAAGTTCACGGCCTTGGCGCGGCGGCGGTGCTCCGCATCCAGCATCATTGGCGGGACCCCAAACACCTGGGACGCGGTGAGCGAGTGAATGTCGTCGCCACGGCGATACGCATCCACCAGCAACTCATCTTCCGAGAAGTGCGCCAGCAGCCGCAGTTCAATCTGCGAATAATCAGCTGAGAGCAGCACATGGCCGGGCTCTGCGATAAACGCCGCGCGTATCTCACGGCCGAGTTCAGTCCGAATCGGGATGTTCTGCAGGTTTGGGTTCGTCGAAGAGAGTCTTCCGGTTACAGCCCCGGTCTGGTTCAACGTGGTATGCAGCCGGCCTGTATTGGGATGGATGAGCAGCGGCAACGCATCGACATACGTACTCTTCAGCTTGGTGAGTTGCCGGTAATCGAGCACCAGCCGCGGAACTTCGTGCTCTTCGCAAAGCGCTTCGAGAACGTCGACGGCTGTTGAGATGGTCTTGCCCTTGCCGTACTTCACCGGCTTGGTCAGGTTTAGCTTGTTGAACAGGACGTCGCCGAGCTGCTTGGGGGAGTTGATGTTGAAGACCTGGCCGCACTTGTCGTGAATCTCGCGTGCTTTGGCTGACGCTTCTTTCTCCAGGTGAGTTGAAAGCTTGTCTAGCGCCGCAACGTCAATCTTCACGCCGGCGTCTTCCATCCGCGCCAGCACCGGCGAGAGCGGTAGATCAATCTGTTCGTACACCTTCATCAGCCCGCTCTCTTCCACCTCCTTGCGCAGTGCAGTCGCCATGCGACGAGTCATATCGGCGGCCTCGGCTAGTGAAGCAGATAGATTCAGGTTGAAGTTGCGCAGCGCGATGTCCGCCAGCGAATGCCGCGGGTATGCCGGGTTGATGAGATAGGAGTAGAGCATCGGCTCATCAACCACCCCGGCCAGTTCCACCCCGCGACCGTGCAGTTCGCGCAGCGCGGCCTTGAAGTCATGTACGGCCTTCGTGATCTTGGAGTCGCTCAGGAATTTCTTCAGTTCAGGCGAAAGCTCGCTGTCGTTGAGCTCCGTAGTAAACGCCTTACCGGCTTCGGCGGAAAGCGCCAGCGTCAACGGCGCTTCGTCTGATTCTGGCTTTGCGGCAGCCTCAAGCAGAGAACCCTGCCCAAGCGACATCTGCTTGGATTGCAGATCGGCTTCCTCCGCCTCTTCCTCGGCTTCCACCTCAGGTCTTGTTACCTGCGTGAACTCAAAGGCAATTCCCACCGGCTTGGCTTTGGCCAGCGACTTGAGTTCCGCCGCACTCTCAAGCTCGCGATAGTCGGTTTCTTTCACCTCAATTGCGGGCGCCAGCTCCTTGAGCAATGTCGTGAACTCAAGCTCGGTAAAAAGTTTGCGCAACGCGTCAGCATCCGGCTCGCCCGCAACCATCTGTTCCACGTGCAGATCGATGGCCACATTCTGGTCGATGGTGACCAGCTTCTTGCTCCACAGAATCGTGTCCCGGTTGTTCTGCAGCGACTCACGATACGTCTTCCGCTCGACTTCGGCAGCGTGATCCAGCGCGTTTTCCAGCGTGCCAAAACGCTTGATAATGTCTACCGAACCTTTGTCGCCGATTCCCGGAGCGCCGGGAATATTGTCGATGGAGTCGCCGCGCAGTGCCATCACGTCAATCACCTGATCGGGCTTCACGCCGAGAATTTCTTCTACTTTGGTGGCGTCACAAACCAGATTGTCCTTGGGCGGGTTGAGCACGCAGACTTTGTCATTCACCAACTGCAGCATGTCCTTGTCACTGGAAACGACATACACTTCATAGCTCTGCTCGGCTGCCTTGCGAGAAAGCGTGCCAATTACGTCATCGGCTTCGAAGCCCTGCTGCTCAAGAATGGGAATGCGGTAAGCCTCCAGCGCGCGACGAATGTATGGGACTTGCTGTACGAGGTCCGGCGGCATCTCCGATCGCTGCGCCTTGTAGCCGTGGTACTCCACTTCCTTAAACTGCTGCGTCTTGATGTCGAACTTGCGGACTGAGGTAACTTCCTTGGCTTGCACGTCACGAAAAGTCGGGCCAGCAACGTCGAACACCGCCGCTAAATACTCTGGGTTGAAGTCCACGCGCAGCTTGCGCAGCATGTTCACGAACACGTAGGTCGCCGCGGTAGGAACACCAGTCTTGGTAGACATCGGCCGCTGCCGCGCCATCGCGTGATAAGCACGGAAAATGAAGGACATCGTGTCCATAAGGAAGACACGGCCCTTGTCGGCGGGTTTTGAAGCTGTGGCCACTCTCTAGATTGTAAAGGTTCCCTGTTTGTTTAATCCCGAGCGCAGCGAGGGAACCCTGGCGCGCTCGAATAACGCATCAGGGCTGCCAGTAATCAGCGACATAAAATTCCTTTGCAGTTTTCGCGTCCTTTGCGACGAAGCCTTCTGCCGCGGTCTGTTAAGATCTTCGATTCGAAAGGACGCCTGCCATGCTGAAACGACTGTTCTTTGTCGTGCTGTTGGCCTCCGTTGCACTCGCTCAGGAAGCCGCTGGCCCCAAAGCCGACGTTCACGAGTTCGTGGTTCCCAACTTCAAAACCGAAAGCGGCGTCATGCTGCCGCAAGCCAGGATTCATTACGGCACATACGGACAGCTCAACGCCGCGCATGACAATGCCATTCTGCTGCCCTCGCACTACATGGCGGACTATCACGGCTATGAATGGCTCATCGGACCGGGCCACGCGCTCGATCCCGGCAAGTATTTCCTGATTGCGACCGAGCTTTTTGGCAACGGACATTCATCCTCGCCTAGCAACACGCCCGAGCCTTTCCATGGACCACGGTTTCCGGTGATGACCATCCGCGACAACGTGGAAGCCGTTCATCGCCTGCTCACGCAGGAATTGAAGATTACGCATCTGCGCGCTGTGATCGGCTTCTCCATGGGAGCGCAGCAGGCTTTTCAGTGGGCCGTAAGCTATCCCGATTTCGCCGATCGCATCGTCGCCACTTCCGGTACCGCGAAAACATGGCCGCATGGAATCGTACGGCTGGAAGGCCAGATCGCCGCGCTCACCGCCGATGCCGCGTTCCAGAACGGTGATTACAAGACTCCGCCCACGAAAGGTCTTGAAGCGTTCGCGGTGGTGTGGACTGCGTGGCTGTTTTCGCAGGAATGGTGGCGCAAAGAGCTGTGGCGCGAAGATTCACCTCCGGGCACGACGTTCGACCAGGTGTTGAACAATTTCCGAACCAAATTCATTCCGGGCGCGGATGCAAATAATCTGATCCTGCAAATGCGCACCTGGGAAAAACACGACATAAGCGCCACTCCAGGTTTCGGCGGCAACATTGAAAAAGCTTTAGGCGCGATCAAAGTCCCGTTCCTCTATATGCCTTCAGAAACCGATCTCTACTTCCCGCTCACCGATGCGCGTTACGAAGCCGGTTTCATGCACACCATAACGCTTACTCCGATTCCATCGCTCTGGGGACATACTGCCGGTGCGGGCAGCAACCCAGCCGACTTGAAGTTCCTGAATGAAAAGATCGATGCGTTTATGAACGAGCGCAAAATTCAGCCATGATTGCCGTTTTGCGAAATGCTCTTTTAAGTCGATCATCTCTCCGTTACCACAAGTTCCTCAGCACAAGATTGGCGTCTTCAACAGAAACTCCGCCAGCCGGTCGTACCACGCCGCTTGGTCGGCGGGCGTGAAGTGCGCGTTGGCGGGACTGGGATTAGGTACCACATAGAGTCCTGTGACATCGATTCTCTCGTGTTGCTCACCGAGCGAAAGGTCGGCTCGGCTGCCAAATGCTACTTTGTGAAACGCGCGATATGCTGTGAGCCCATGAAAGCACGCGACGCGAGGCTTATAACCGCGCAGCTTCTGGAGAAGCAAAGGAATACCGCTCGCGAAGTCCTGAGGCGTAAGTTCGGATGCGTTTGCCGTCGGCCTCTTCACCACGTCAGTGAGCCCGATGCCGAACCGCAGTAACTCGGAATCGTGCTCCGGCAGCAGAATTTCCACCTTTAACGCGCGACGCATCGGCTCACTCAGCCTTGATCGCGAGAACGCGGGCCAGAACCGGCTGGTCTTCCGGGCAAAGTAATGTCCACGTTCGACCGAATACAGTCCCGGGTTAATCCCGATCAGTACGAGATCGAGACCGCTCTTGAGGTAGTCGGGAAGAGTCTTCAACACGAGTCAAAG
>DATAEJ010000277.1:0-3229 GCA_036258095.1 Candidatus Angelobacter sp.
CCGCTCAACGAGCGCGAGGTGCTTGGCCGCAGCATTCTGCTGTTTGATCTGGCGGCTTCTCACGTTGACCGCCAGCAACTTGTTGCCCTTGGTGAAGTCCGCACGCCCAGCATTGCCGACTTGTTCGTTGCCGTGATGGAAGATCAGGTCGGCCACGCACAAGGAGGAGCCAGATGAATACTCAATCCGATGCCGTACCCCGGTCCTCGCTGGAATCCCAGGCGGCCGCGCCCACGGTCATCTCGCCGGCCCGGCGCATGTACTGGTCCGTGCGACGCGAATTGTGGGAGAACCGCTCGATTTATATTGCGCCCCTGGCAGCGGCTGCCGTCGTTCTGGTCGCGTTCCTGTTCGGCATTATTGCTATGCCGGGACACCGCATGAGGACTGTGATGACGCTCAGCCCAGCCAGGCAGCGGGCCCAGATCGTATTGCCCTACGATGTTGCGGCGGGTCTGATCATGGCCACTGCCTTTTTTGTCGGGCTGTACTACTGTCTTGAGGCGCTCCACAGCGAGCGCCGCGATCGCAGCATCCTGTTCTGGAAGTCACTGCCGGTGTCCGATCTCACCACGGTGCTCTCCAAGGCAAGCATTCCGTTTGGTCTCGTACTGTTCTCCTTTGTGCTCACCTTCGTCACGCAGCTCATCATGCTGCTGCTGAGCAGTGCTGTTGTCCTGGCGGACGGTTTGAGCGTGGCGACACTATGGACACATGTGTCGTTGCTCCAGAGTTCGCTGACGCTGATCTATCACCTCGTGACCGTGCATGTGCTCTGGTACGCGCCCATCTACGCCTGGCTGCTGCTGGTCTCAGCCTGGGCGCGGCGCGCGACTTTTCTATGGGCCGTCTTGCCGCCGCTTGCGATCCTCGCCATCGAGAAGATTGCTTTCAACACCTCGCATTTCGGCGCCTGGCTGGCTTACCGCCTTGGGGGCCCCGAGGCCTTCAACATCTCATCGTCGCCTGGCCTCTCGGCACAGGCGGGTGGCGTGTCGATGACTGGCATGACATCACTCGATCCGGAAAAGTTCTTCAGTACGCCGGGCTTGTGGTTCGGACTTATCGTCGCTGCGGCATTCCTCTTCGCAGCCGCGCAGCTGCGCCGCTATCGCGGGCCAATCTGATTTCTCCCAGATTGGGATCCATTTCGCGCGTAAGGAGACACGATGATGAGCACAGATGTAACGAAGGAACGGATCACAGAAACTTCGCCGCAAGTTTACGCACGAATCGGTGGGGTACTCTATCTGATCATCATCGTCATTGGTTTCTGCAGTGGGTTTTTCCTCAGAGAAAAACTCGTGGCGTCAGGGGATGCAGCCAGTAATATTGTGGTCTCTGAGTGGTTGTGGCGCATCAGTATTGCCGGCGACCTGATCTTGCTTGTGTGCGCTGTCGCGCTAACGCTGATCTTATATGTATTGCTCAGGCCAGTGAATAAAAATCTTGCTTTGCTTGCGGTGTTTTTCAACATAGTCGAACTCCCTATCGAGGCCGCCAGTAAGCTATGTCTTTTTGCGGCATTGTTCCTTTCCGGGAACGCAGATTACCTGAAGGCATTTCAACCGCATCAGCTGCACGCTCTGGTGAAAATTTCTCTCAAGTTGCATGACTACGGTTTTGGCATTGACCTTATATTTTTTGGCTTTGCATGTCTGGTTTATGGGTATCTGCTTTTCAGGTCGGGTTATTTCCCCAGGACTCTTGGCGTTTTGATGGCGATTGCCGGTCTGAGTTATCTGACGAACAGCTTCACGCTTATCCTCGCCCCCGCATACTCAGGAAGGATCTTCCCCATTCTGGTGCTTGCCTTAGTCGGAGAACTGTCACTTTGCCTGTGGCTCATGGTGAGGGGCGTAAACGTCCCGAAGTGGAACGAGAAAGCAAGCCTGGCGTTGGGAACGCCAAGCTGACGACAGGAAGGGAAAATGTCATCTTCGCCCATATTGTTTCTTCATATCTGCTCTGGAACCATCGGAGTGTTGTCTGGCGCAGCAGCAGTCTCATTCCGCAAGGGTTCACCGCGGCATCGCACGGCGGGGAATGTTTTTGTGATCGCGATGGTAAGCCTGGGCACAACCGCTGTGTACCTGGCGCTCATGAAATCACAAATGACAAATGTTTTCGGCGGCGTGCTCACGTTCTATCTGGCGGTCACGTCATGGATGACCGTCCGGCGCCGAGAGAGCAAACCGGGCATTTTCGACTGGATCGCTCTTCTGGCAGCATTGACGGTCGGCGCTGTCATCGTGACCTATGGATTCCAGGCGGCGCATAGCCCGAGAGGGCTGAAAGCTGGAGTTCCCGCCGGGATGTATTTCTTCCTTGGTTCCATAGCTCTGCTGGCTGCCGTGGGCGACGTTCGCATGCTCGTCCGTGGCGGTATTTCCGGCACGCAACGTCTGGTGCGGCATCTCTGGCGCATGTGCTTTGCGCTGTTCATCGCTTCAGCTTCCATATTCATAGCGCGGCCACATCTGTTTCCCGCTTTGTTTCGCAAGACAGGACTACTTTTCCTGCTGGGTATTGGGCCGCTGATATTGATGATTTTCTGGCTGGTCCGCGTTCGCTTCGCAAAAGCTTACAAGGGAAAATCGATGCCGGGCCGGAGCGATGTTTACCCCCTGCCGCCTCAACTTTCGACCACCGCTTTCCACGAGACACATTCAACCTCAGCAACTTAGCAGCGCCTACAATATCCGCGCCTCTCATTCGTCTACACGGGTAGAGGGATGTCGTGGCAAGCGTAGATCACATGGCACTCGAACAGGACCAGCGGATATCCGAAGTGGTGAAGCGGGAAGGCTCCCGGCTGCGCAACTTCATCCGCCGGCGCGTGGCTGATCCGCGTGACGTTGAGGACGTTCTTCAGGATGTCTTTTACCGGCTGGTAGAAGCCAACCGCCTGCTGATGCCGATTGACCACGTAACAGGCTGGCTGTTTGGTGTTGCGCGCAATCGTATCACCGACCTGTTCCGCAAGAAGAAGCCAGAGCGGTTCAGCGACGCAGCGGTCGAGGATGAAGATGGCGAACTGCTGCGGATCGAAGACCTGTTGCCTTCACCAGATGCCGGCCCGGAAGCGCTCTACGTCCGCAACCTGCTACTTGACGAACTGGAGCTTGCGCTCGACGAACTGCCGGACGAGCAGCGCGAAGTATTCGTAGCGCATGAACTAGACGGGCGCAGCTTCAAGGAATTGGCGGAAGAAACCGGCGTGAGCGTG
>DATAEJ010000278.1:0-17458 GCA_036258095.1 Candidatus Angelobacter sp.
AGCGACTTGCCGTTCCTTGTGGTGTATTCGCCGGTTGCGCCCTGGTGGTATTTAACGTCGCCGCCGCCGAGCACGCTGCGCGGGTCCACATCTTCAAATCCGGCAAACACGTTCTCTGCGGGGATTCCGACAGTCAGGTTCATCACGGTGAGACGTCCGCGGTGGCTCATCGCCATGACTGCGGTATTTGCACCGTTATCGGCGCCAGTTTCGAGAACCGTATCGAGTAGCGGGATCAGGGCAGTTGCGCCCTCGCCGGAGTAGCGCTTGGTACCGAGATAGCGCGTCTGCAGGATCTGCTCAAACAGGTCAGCTTGCATCAGGCGTTCGGCAAGCCAGCGCCGGTCCACCTGCTGCGGCCGGGCATTTTCCATCTGCTGCTGCATCCACTCGCGACGTTCGGTCTGGGGAAGGTGCATGAACTCGGCGGCAATGGTTCCGCAGTAAATCCGGCGGGCTTCCTCTGCCAGTTCGCCATCGAGGCGGATTTCCGGGTAACCGCCGGCTATTGGGCCGCCGAAGGGATTGAGGCTGGCGTCCAGATAGCCCCAACGACGGAAGAGGTCGAACACGCGTTCGCGATCAAGAGATTGCTGGTCAGTAATAGTCAGTTCTGCGCTATGAGTACTCATTCAAAATGATTCCAGAATTGGCAGGTATCACACAGGGCCGCACGGCCCGGAAGCTCCACATTTCAGGATAACACCCTGAGGCCCCAACATTGATTTGGATGAAGCAGGGTTGCTGAGAGACTCCACTGAAGAAGCGAATCGCTCAAAGGTCGAAGTGCAGGAATTTTCAAAGCCCCAAAAAGCAAGCGTCCTGCGACGTGAATCGCAGGACGCCAGGCAGCCCTCCCCCAGAACTGCCTTACCACCGAGGGAGAGTCTAGAGCCACACTGGCCTCGCGTCCACGTCACTTTGGTAACGTTACTCCGAGTTCGAATTGACCTTTCGTCGAATCAGAGACTGGCCAAATTCATGCGGAAAAAGGAGCTTAGATTCAGCGAGTTAGCGAGGATGAAACTTGCCGGGCCTAAATTCATCTAATCATTTGCTAGGATTGAGGGTTGGGCGAATCATATAAGCGCACAGCTAATAACATCTTTCCCAAGAAGGCAGGCATTCGGATGGCGAGCGAACGGATTCTGGAACTGACAGACGGCAATTTTGACCAGGAAGTGCTCAAGAGCGAGCAGCCGGTCCTGGTGGATTTCTGGGCGGCGTGGTGCGGCCCCTGTAAGGCCCTCTCTCCCATTGTGGACGAGGTAGCGGCATCCTACTCAGGCAAAGTCCGGGTGGGCAAAATGGACGTGGACCGCAGCCCGGTAACCCCGCAGCGCTACGGCGTACGGGGCATTCCCACGCTGCTGATCTTCAAGAACGGTCAGGTGCAGGAGCAAATTGTGGGTTATGTACCTCGTGACACCATCGAGAAGGCGCTGAACAAGCACGTGACTGTGGGTGCGAACCAGTAATCAGATTCAATTTCGGCAAAATCCCCGGCTGCAAGGCCGGGGTTTTTGTTGCAGCCAAAAGCTTCCTGGACGGGTACAATCCATGCTCCGGCTGGTCGACCCGCGGCTCTTTTACTATGCCGATTGCGCTCACGCTTTCCTATGACATCAGGTTCCTGATTTTTCCCGCGCTGCTGCTCACCTATTTCCTCGTACTCT
This sequence comes from Candidatus Angelobacter sp., assembly GCA_036258095.1. Classification (GTDB taxonomy): domain Bacteria; phylum Acidobacteriota; class Terriglobia; order Terriglobales; family Acidobacteriaceae; genus Angelobacter. The sequence continues at coordinate 1,677 of DATAEJ010000278.1, forward strand.
GGGTCAAGGTCGGCAGGGACCCGAAGCTGGAGGCGGTCGCGCCGCTCTATGGACCACCTCCTGGAGTCTCGCCCGCTCTGGCTCGGTATATCCTCACCGGCGGCACGGATGGAACTTCTCTGGCTGCAATTCTGGTCCAGCTCTCGGCACGAAGGGTGGTGAGTATTGAACCTGGAAACGGCACGTTTCACGTTGAGTTACTGCAGAAAGACAGCCCTATGCAGCCGGAAGAGGCAGCTGCTGTTGCAACGCTCTTCCGGATATCGGTTCCCGGCGCCAGGATTCCAGCGGGAATGCCGGCGGACACAGGCGCGCTGGCCGAGGAAATACGTGAAGTCATAAAGAAGATCCCGTCACAGCAGCTGGCTTCGAAGGGGCTCGCACTGGCGGATGAACTTTCCGCGGAGCAACGGCGGGCCGTAGACATCAATCCGCGCCATCTCGCCGGCATCGATCACGTTTTGCGAGCGGTACAGGACGTCCTGCAGAAGCGTTATCAGGGCGTTTACTTCAAGTGGCATTTCCGCTACGTGGGACTGGCGATGCTTGCAACGTTGTTTTACGGAATGGGAACGGCGGCGTTTCTCAGGGGCGGCAACGCTTTATTCCTGACCTTTTGGATTTTCCTGTTCACTGGCGGGGCGGGAACAGTTATTGCGATGTCGAGAGGCGCGCGGCCGGCAAGACCTTCGCCAGGGCAGCGGCTTCAGGACATCATCTTTCCGCTCGCGTTTTTCGCGGTTCCGATTATTGTGGTTGGTGCCTTGGCCCTACCTAAGTATTTCCTCTTTGTTGTTGGAATGGTTCTTGCGTCAATCATCAACAGTATTTTCCTGGTCCTCATGCGCGCTCCTACCGAGGCCGGACGGCAGGTGATCCAGCATCTTGCCGGCTTCAAAGAGTTTTTGACGCGGGTTGAGCAAGACCGCATGGAGAGGCTCAACAGCCCGGAAGAGAAAGCGCGGGTGATGAACGAGTTTATGGCGTATGCGGTGGCGCTGGGCGTCAGGGAGGGATGGGCAGACAGAATGGCTTCAGCGTTTTCAAACGCGGCTGTGCAGCGGTGAGGCACAGTTGGTAAAGTTGTGAGCTGGTAATAGAAGATATCGGACCGGCGGATGATCGCTCCGCCGGTCTGCCCGGCAAATTACCAAATCACAAATTACCCAATGGCCGGTTTCCTAGTACTTGCGCAGCACTCCGATCACACGGCCCTGCACCTGAACTGCTTTTGCAGGCGCCATAATCGGCTTCATCGCCGCGTTGGAAGGCTGCAGGCGGACGTTAGCGCCTTCCTTAAAAATCCGCTTCAGCGTTGCATCCGATCCTTCCACCAGAGCTACAACGATTTCGCCGTCGCGCGCAGTATTGCCTTTCTCCACCAGCACATAGTCGCCGTCCACAATGTGTTCGTCCTTCATGCTCTCGCCTTTGACCTGGAGCACGAAAACATCTTTGGAGCGGGTGATGTCGCCGAGGGAGATGCTTTCCGGATTCTCGACGGCTTCGATGGGCTGACCGGCGGCAATGCGGCCCATGAGAGGCAGCGAAATATCACCACCCGTTGATTTCTGCGGCGCGCGGCGGAAAAGGCCGCGGATGGGAAGAACATCAATGGAGCGGCTGCGGTTGTAATCGCGCTTGAGCAGCCCCTTCTTTTCAAGGTTGGTTACGTGTTTGTGCACCGTGGCCAGAGAGCTCAGTCCCAATCCCTGACCGATTTCTTCAAAGGAAGGAGAGTAGCCGTTCTTAACCACGAAATCGTGGATGTAGTCGTAAACTTCGCGCTGTCGCTTGGTAATTGCCATAAGCGAATTATTTGCGAACGAGGGGCGAATTGTCAACTGAAATTGTGCAAACAGGGTACGACGAACCTTATGCAGCAACTTCTCCCCGCGAAAATCAAGGGGTTCCGGCGGCTACCCCCATGGTGCTCAGAATCTGGTCCACGGCTTGAATCGCGGTATCGATTTCTTCCATGGTGTTGTAAAAATGCGGCGAGAAACGGACGCCAGCCCTGGGGCGGTAATCCACCAGCACGTCGCGGCGCAGCAGTTCGGCGCAGACTTCCTTTGCATTCGGCATGTCGATGGCGACGGTACCGCCGCGGCGCTCGGGGTCACGCGGGGCGTTTACGCGCCAGCCGCGCTTGTCAGCCAGCTCAATCAGCCGGGCGGTCATCAGCCTGGATTTTGCCCGGATATTTTCCACGCCCGCTTCGCGGATGATCCTGAGGCCGGGCATGGCGGTGTAAAAGCCGGGAACGTTCGAGGTCCCCTGCATGAAGCGGAAGGGCTGCTCAGCGTACTTCGTTGCGCCAATCTCGAAGTCGAATGGATGCTCGTGAGCGAACCAGCCGGTGATCGCCGGCTCGAGTTTCTTCGCGAGATCAGGACGCACATAAAGATATGAGGTCCCCGCGCCGCCACACAACCACTTGAGCACGCCGCCGACAGCGAAATCCGCGTTCAGCGCCTGAACGTCGAGAGGCACGCTGCCTAGCGACTGGAATGCGTCAACCACCACGTAGGCGCCCACGCGGTGGGCTTTCTCGATGATCGGCTTGAGTTCCTTGATATAGGCGCTGCGGAAGACCACGTGGGAAATCGGCACCAGCAGCGTCTCTTCGTCAATCGCGTCCAGAATCCGCTCGGTGGGGACATGGATTCCATCGTCAGTCTTCACCATGTGCACGCGAGCACCGCGGGCGCGCTGCGCTTCCCAGAAATACATGATCGAGGGGAAGTTCATGTCGCTGTAGACAACTTTGTTGCGGCGGCCGCTGAAATCGAAACAGCTGGCGATCACTGCCTGGCAGCTGGTGACGTTGAGCTGCAGGCTCACCGTACCCGCAGGGGCATTCATGAGTGCGCCGATCGCGTCGCCGACTTCCTGGGCCATCATCCACCACTGCTCTTCCCAGGCGCGCACGCCACGATTGGCCCAGATATCGCAATAGGCCTGCACCGAATCGTAAACGCCGCGCGGCATTGCCCCGAGCGAGTTGCTGATCATGTAGGTGGTGCGGTCGAGAATGGGGAACTCGGAACGAAAGCGGAGAAGCAAATCGGTCATGCGGAAAAGTTTATCCCAGATCGCCGGAATCGCCGAAATCGCGCGTAATCGCCGGAATCGGACAAACCAACTAGGGTCCGCTACTGTTCTCTGCGCATTCAGTAAAAATATTTGCTTCGAAGACTCACATTGCCCTTCTCGCCAGGGAACAAGATGTTATATTTCGCATCACTGCGATGAAAAAGGCCCCAACTGGTCCCTCGCGCAAGCTGGGATTGCTATCGCTTGCAGCAGCAACTTACTTCATGGTCTCCGGCGGTCCGTACGGAGTTGAGGAACTGGTCCAGGACTCGGGCTACCGTACTGCGCTGCTGATCATCTTCCTGATCCCGCTGATCTGGGCGTTGCCAACGGCCCTGATGGTGGGCGAGCTTTCGGCTGCGCTACCGGAAGAGGGCGGCTTTTACGTCTGGGTGCGGCGCGCCATGGGCCCGTTCTGGGGCTTTCAGGAGGCATGGCTATCGCTGGTCGCGAGCATCTTCGACATGGCGATCTACCCAACGCTGTTCGTCGCCTACCTGGGACGGCTGTTCCCGGCAATGACAGCGGGCTGGCGGGGCATAGCGATTGCCGGGGTGCTCGTTGTGATCTGCATGGGTTGGAACATGTTCGGCGCAAAAGCGGTGGGTAAAAGTTCGCTGGTCGTCGGCATCCTGTTGCTCAGCCCATTTGCACTGGTCACAATTTTTGCGCTGGCGCGCCACTTGAATCCTGTCGCGGTCCCGGGGGTGAAAGGCGATTTGCTGGCGGGGATTCTGGTGGGCATGTGGAACTACATGGGCTGGGACAACGCTGCGACCGTCGCCAACGAAGTCGAGAATCCGCAGCGCAACTACCCTCGCGTGATGCTGCTGGCGCTGCTTGCGATTTTCCTCTCATACGCGTTGCCGGTGGCTGCGGTGTGGTCCACTCACATTCCTCGGGATGTGTGGGACAACGGCAGCTGGGCCGCCATCGCGAGCATGGTGGTTGGGCCGTGGCTCGGCACGGTTCTGGTCTGCACGGCGATGCTGGCCGAGTTCAGCTCGTTCAATTCGCTGGTACTCTCGTACACGCACCTACCTGTCGCCATGGCAGACGACGGACACCTGCCGAAGATTTTTACCAGGAAGCTGAAGAATGGTGCGCCATGGGTGGCGATTCTGGTTCTGGGGACGGCCTGGCTGCTCTCGCTGGGCCTGAAGTTCGACCGGCTGGTGATGCTCGACATCCTGATCTATGGCGCCAGCCTGATACTGGAATTTCTGGCGTTGATCCTGTTGAGAATCCGCGAGCCGAAACTGCCTCGGCCGTTTCGCGTACCGGGAGGAACGCTGGGAGCAATCCTGATTGGCGTGATGCCGACCGGTCTGTTGATCTTTGCGGCGGTGCGGAACCGGACGGAACATTTGGATCTCGGCAAGCTTGGAAGCGTGAGTTCGCTCTCGTTTGCGTTGGGATTGATGGCGCTGGGGGTGATGGTTTATTTCGTGATGGGCAGACCTCGGACGGAGAAGGTGGAACAGGCAGCGGTGGCGGACTGATCATGTTCCGGTGCCTCATTTTTTTGTGCCGCCCCTACAGGGCTCGATTTTTTCTCCACCTTGACCCACCCCTCCGCCAGCGCGCTGAAGCGCGCGTGGCTTCGGAGGTGGGCTAACTCCTTGACGGGCCTACGGCCCTGAGCGCGGGAGGGCAAGACGGCAAGGAGTCCCAGTGTTATTCGTGATTCGCTTAGGGAAGACGGTTCGAGTCAATACAGTGCTAGAAGTTTGTTTCTCGTGAGAACTCCCTGAGGCTGCATGGGAGATTGAAACATTCTCGGGATGCTTCGACTCCACGTTCACCTGCGCTGACGCGCGGCTCGCGTTGCGCTCAGCATGACAAGGGTCCAAGAGTTGTTACCACCACAAACGTACGGAAGAATCTCTACTTTTTCCTCACCAGCCAGTAGGCTGCGCTCAGGATCAGCAGATAGAAGATGGCGCTGCGCGCGGCTACAGCCGATTGCTGGACGAACCAGGTAGACGCGATTGCGGCGATGATCGCGATAAATCCAAGGATCGATCCGGCAGCGCCCAGCGGCGACCGCAGTCCTAAAGCGCGCAGCTGATCAACGGAGACAGTCTGGCGGAAGCGAACGTGGGCCAGCAAGGACACGAGCCATGCAAGCATGCCGCCGATCAGCGCGGTGTTGATCATGTACAAGTAAGCCCGCTCGGGAGCGCGAAGCTGGACGATGATGGCTATGACGATACCCACCATTGAAGCCATGAGTGCTGCCATGGGTACGCCATGATGATTGAGCTGGCCGGTGCGGCGCGGCGCGTACCCGGAACGTGCGAGCGAAAACAACATGCGTGAGGTCACATAGAGGCTGGCATTCGCGCCGGACAACGCTGCCGTGAGCACGACGAAATTCATGACGGCGCCTGCCGCAGGAAATCCCGCAACCTGAAAGACGGTTACAAACGGACTCTGCGAGACTCCGGCATTGCGCCAGGGCATCACGCCCACCAGCACTGCCATGGCTCCCACGTAAACGAATGTGAGTGTCGCAAAGGCGAGCCGCGTGGCGCGGCCGACTTCTGCGCCTGATCGGGCTTCGCCGGAGGAGATGGCTACCATCTCGATTCCAAGAAAGCTGTACAGGCCGAAGGATATGGCCATCATGGAGGCGCGCCAGCCGTTGGGAGCAAAGCCGCCGTTCATTAAATATTGCGGCTGCACGCGATGGCCGAACAGGAGCACGGCACCAACCAGAATGAAACCGAAGATGGTGACTACCTTGATCAGGGCAAACCAGTATTCGAATGTGCCAAAGTCGGCGACCGAGAAGAGATTGACCGCCACCAGGAACCCGCCAAAGATGACCATCCACAAGATGACCGGCGTATTCGGGAACCAGACGCGCATATAGGTCCCGGCAGCGACCACTTCCGAGCCGATGGCAATGACCACGGAAAACCAGTAACCATAGCGCGCGATGAATCCGGCCCAGCCATTCAGATACAGCTCGGCATAAACGCCAAAGGAGCCTGCGGCCGGGTGCATGGCAGACATTTCACCCATGGCCATGGCGACGGTCCAGGTGATGGCGGCACTGAGTAAATAAGTGACCACCACGGCCGGTCCAGCCACCTGAATGGCAGCTCCGGATCCGAGCAGCAGTCCTGTACCGATGGAGCCTCCGACTGCCACCATGGCCATCTGGCGGGCAGTAAGCTCCCGCTTCAGTCCCTGTTCCTGATCCGTCATTGCGGTTTTTGTCGACACGGTGTCGGGCGAGATTAACACATGGCGTTTATCACAAGGTACTTGCACCGATGGTTCGTCCCAAGCCATTGAGCGGATTGGAGATTCCGCATAAAATGAACAAACCTGAGCCTCAGCCCAACTCTGGCCTGCCTGCATGAGACGCCCTGAGGGTCTGTTTTGCGATGCCCGATATCTCCAAACGACTGGAAAAAGCGGAACGCTACCTGCAGCGGGGCAAGCCCGAAGCCGCAGTTGAGGAGTATCTGGCCGCGCTTCAGGAAGATCCCCGCAATGACCAGGTGCGCCAGACGGCGGCTGACCTTTGCCTGGCGCTGGGCCGCGCCCAGGAAGCGGTGAATCTGCTCAGCCAGTTGTTCGAGCAGGAAACAGAGGTTGGAGACATTGCCAAGGGCATCGTCACGTTCAAAAAGCTTTCCAAGATCTCCCTGCCCACACCGCTCCAGATGTATCACTACGCGCAACTGATCGAACGAAAAGACCGCCGCGAAGCGCTGGAAGCATACGAGACGGCCCTGGCCGGCTTCGAACGCCAGAAAAAAACCGGGCAGGCGCTGGCGGCAATCCGAAAAATCGTGGAGCTTTCGCCTACGCCCGAGAACCACCAGCGCGTGGCAGAAAAAGCCGCGTTGATGGGCGAAGGCAAGGTCGCAGCTGCAAGCTTTGTGCAGCTGGGCATGATGCGCGATGAAGAGTCCCCAGGCAGCGGGTTCCAGTTTTACGAGCGGGCCTACAGTCTTGATCCGGTCAATCCCCGCGCGGTTTACCTGTATGCTCGAGGACTGTTCTCCCGCGGTCACCTGGCCGAATGCATTGACGTAGTCACGCCTATAGTGACTCGCTACCAGAGCACGGAGGAGGTCCGCGAGCTCTATTCTCACGCCCTGATGGCTGCGCGACGACCAGCGGATGCAGAACCACATGCATGGGAACTCTTCGCCAAGAACCCACAGCAGCTGGAAGAGATTGCATCGCTCATCGGCGTGTACATTGACGTAGGCGACACGCAGGGAGCGCTGGCTCTGGCGCGCAAGACAGAAGCGCACGAGACCAAGGGCGGCCGGAAGCGCGAGTTCCTTGCCGCAATGTTCGATATGGCAGACCGGCGCGTGCTCTCGCTGGGCTTCGCGGAGTATCTGGAAAAGATTTTCAGCAATGCGGGACTGGAGCACGAGTACAGCCGAATCCTGCTCAAGCTGTTTCAGCTCTACTACGATGCGGGTGAGTTCCGGCATGCGGGAGAAACGCTGGACCGCGCCGCCGAACTGGATCCCTATGAGCGCGGGCATGGCAAACGGCTGGAGATGCTCCGCGGCAAGATCGACCAGTCACAATTGAGCCGGATTTCCAGCCGGTTCCAGAAAGCCGACCGTTCGGCTGAAACCAGGGCGCCCGCCGGGCCGACGGTGAGTCCCGCGGCAGCAGCTGCCGCTCCGGCCGCCGACGAAGCTGAGCCGGTCGTACTGGAAGATTTCATGCTCCAGGCCGAAATCTACCTGCAATACGGAATGCGGAACCGCGCGCTGGAGCGGATTGAGCGCATCAACAAGAGCTTTCCGCGCGAGGAGTTGAAGAACCAGAAGCTGCGCGACCTGTATGCCTCGGCGTCTTTCACACCGGTTTACAGCGATGCAGGCCCGCAGCCTGCGGCCGGCGCAACCGGCAAGACAAACGGCGCCGAGCCGGATGCCTCGCTGGGAAGCATTGCGCGGATCAGCGAGATCACGCGAAACATTTATCGCCAGGCGAACGTGAAGAGCGTGCTGTTTACCGCGGTTAACGAAATCGGCCGGCACTTCAATGCCAGCCGGTGCGTCGCCGGACTGTGCACACCGGGCAAGCCACCTTCAGCCGCACTGGAGTTCTGCGCACCGGGAGTGAAGCAGTCTGACGTGATGGCAATCGTGAAGCTGATCAACATCACGCAGCAGCTGGCCACGGACTCGCCGGTGGCGATCCCCAATGCAAAAGCTGCGCCCCAACTGAAGCCGGCGCAGGAGTACATCAACAACCTGAATATCGAGTCGCTGGCGGCAGTGCCGCTGCTCGACGCCGGCGATCCTTCAGGGATCCTGATTCTGCAGCAGACCTCACCGAGAGTCTGGCGTGACGATGAGCTGACGGTCCTCAAGACCATCACCGAGCAGGTGGTGCAGGCCGTTGCGAACGCTCGACTGCGCACGCTGATGAAGACCCTGGCGGTCACGGACGAAAAATCCGGGCTGCTTAAAAGGTCGTCGTACCTTGATGTGCTGCTCTCGGAAGTCAGGCGGTCACTCCAGCCACAGACGCCGGTCACGGTAATGCTCATGCATTTCGGAAAAGCATCAGCGCTGGTGAAGGAAATTGGTGAACCGCAGGTGGAAGGCATGATGCAGCAGATTGGCCAGACCCTGGCGTCGCATATCCGCCAGAATGATGTGGCGGTGCGCTATGACCTGACGACCATCGCCCTGCTGCTGGCCGACACGGTCGAGAAGAACGCGTTCCTCGTCGTCGAGAAAATGAGGAAAGTGCTCTCGCCCGTGAAGGTGCCGGGAACGGATCGCATACCGGTTATGAGCGTCGGGATCGCCGAAGCAGTCCTTCAGGAAAAGTTCGACGCGGTGGACATAGTGACAGAGGTCATCAATCGCGTGGAGGGCGCTCTGGAAGTGGCCAAGAAGGGCGACGCAAACCGAGTGAAAGCGCTGCAGGCAAGCTTGCCCGCGAACGTGGCCTAGCGAGTGCACGCGGCCCCACTCCTCCGACTCCTAATCAGAGATCCGGAAGACACCAAATCCCTCCAAATCCCTCCGTCCTACTCGCGACCTGATGATGCGCTCGCTTAACGGACGTCGTAATTACGAGTAGTTGGGAGGCGTCGGTTGCAAGAACGGTCCCCCTTCCGGGGTGGGCCAGGCTGTTGCGCATCACCGCATTCGCGTCGTGGGGGAAAGACCTTCAACGGGACAGAGCATGGCCGGAACTCCCTGAATCTGCATTGGCTATTGAAACATCCTCGGGATGTTTCGACTGCGCGCTTACCTCACTTGCGTTCGGCTCGCGCTCCGCTCAACATGACAGTTTAATCACGTTATGAGCGTAATCAGGCTATGAGCGGCTGCGGGCAACGAGCCAGTCCCTCACTTCGGAGAGACGACTCGACCGTATTCTGATGCACGGCTCACGCGATCGAAGTAGCTGTAAGTGATCGCCGCGATGTGACGGATGGCGGCGGAGCCGTCGTGTTCATCTTTTAGATACGCGGTCATCACGCACAGTATGTAAGGGCGGTTTTTGATGAGCACGATTCCGGAATCGTTGCGTACGGCTTCAAGTTCGCCAGGCTTGTTGGCGGCGACGGCATCGTCAGGCAAGCCCTGAAGCATTGAGCTCTCTTTGTGCGTGCTCAGGACCTTGAGGAAATCAGCGGTGAGTTCTTTGTTCAGCAGCTTGCCGGAGTAGATGGTTTCAAGCAGGGTCATCATTTCGCGGGGCGTGGCGATGTTTTCGCGGCCCTCGGAGGCGGCTTTCAGGTCCATCATTTTGCGGCGGAGGCGGGTGGTGTGGAGGCCAAGCGATTCGAGCATGGCGTTCACGTTGTCAAACCCCACACGATCGATGAGCACGTTGGTGGCGCTGTTGTCACTGACGGCGACCATCATGGTGGCGAGGTCGCGGAGAGTCAGACGTGTAACACCCGGGGTAAGCCCCAACATGATGTCACTGCCAGGGACAAGATCTGCGGGGCGGACCACGTATTCGTCGGTGAGTTTAAGCTTCCCCTGCTGCACCAGGCGGTAGAGTTCTGCGAGAACCGTGATTTTGATGGAGCTGGCCTGGGCCATGACCTCGTCGCCGTGGAGCAGGTATTCTTCGCCTGAGGTGAGGTCTTTTATGGAGACGGCGAGCACGCCGTCGAGCTGAGCGTCAGTACGTTCGATCTCAGCCTGGACCTTTTGCCAGAGCAGTTTGCGTTTTTCCGCAGCCGGCTTGGACGGACAGCATTGTGACTGGGCGGAGGAGACAAGAATAGCGGTGGACAGGGCTATAAAGAAGATGGATTTCATGGCAAGCGGGCAGTGTACAGGGCTGGGCGACGCTGATCAAAGTAAAACTCACCAAGGAATCGGGATATCGGAGTATCGGGGTGTCGGGGTAACGGATCCCTGGCCAGATAATTCGCTTGCAATGCACTTACGGCAGCAGAGACCCTGGCCTACTTCGCTCTTGATTCGTTTGGAGAACCGATGTATTCTGGCTTGATTTCCCCAGGGGAATTGCCGCGCGAGCCGGCGCTCGTTATTTGACAATTGAAAGTGGGCAGACGCTGGAGTCAGTAAATTCGTCGCGGCAATCACCGCACAGTCCGGCTATTAACGGTGTGGTAAACCCCGTGGCGATTGCAAACTCGTGGATGACCCAAGGAGACGCTTGGGTGACGCAACCAATTTCTTGGGTCACCCTGTGGAAAAGTCTGCGTGACCCAGTGGAAATCTCGGCGTGACCCAAGGGTCGAAATCGGCTAAGTGGTGTGTTTTCCGCAAAAGTTCAAAAAAAATAGGGGGCGCCCCCTCTAAGGTTTACCAGAATGCAAATAACAGCCGCACAGAAGCAAGGAAGGAGATTCATGGGTCGTGGCTTACGCGAAGTGGCAGCGGAGCCGACCCCTCGTCCTTGCTTGCCTCGCCAGCTCGGGTACGCAGTCTCTCGGGGTGGGATCCTTCAGGAGCTTGGTTTGAAAAAGAAGCGAGGAGTCTGGAATAGGGGATGGCTCTCTTAAGGGCAGAGGAGCCAGAGGCGACCGAGGAAGAGCCCCGAAGGGCTGAAGTAAGGCTTAACCTGCTCAGGGATTAGGCAGTTACTCAGGTGCGGCTAGGTGGCAAATGGCGAAACTGTTGGTGGCGGCTGGGGTTAGAATTGGGAGAAGAAGCAGGCATTCTGAAACAGCGCCGGATGAGTGTAACTGACTGGCCGACAAAACTTTACATGGGGATGCGGTCTAATCCGGCAGCTCTGCATCTTAAAAGGAAACAGCCACCAAGTTACAGGAGCAATGGTTTTATGAGGAGATATCTTCTGGGTTTCGTCCTAGGGTCGCTTGCCCTGCTGGGGGCGGGCTGCTCGCGGAATACGAGCCGTCCGGACGCGCAGATTGCGCAGGACGTGCAGAGCAAAATCAATAGCGACAACGCCGTACCGGAGAAACAGGTGACCATCAACTCCACCAGCGGCGTGGTGACGCTTTCCGGCAACGTGAGCAGTGACGCGGCGCGCAATGCGGCCGCGAACGACGCTGCGCAGATCGAAGGCGTGAAAACAGTAGTCAATAATCTGCAGGTTGCTCCGGCAGCTGCGGCCGATCAGGGCATGCAGAATCCTGCCGATCAGCAGGCAGAGCAGCAACAGCAGCAGGCGAATAATGCTCCGCCGGCGAGAGAAGAACGCAGCCGGCCATCGCCGCGGCGGAGGACTTCTTCCAGCAGCGGTAATGACAGTGGCTTGAGGACGACGGTCCCGCCGTCAACCACGGCGAGCGCGCCGCCTCCGGGAATGAACGGAAGCAACAGCGGAAGCAGCTATGACAACACGGCATCCAATACACCAGCACCGCCGCCGGTGCCGCAGCCGATCACGGTCCCTTCGGGAACGCAGATCAATATCCGATTGAATGACACGCTGGACTCGGAGAAGTCGCAGGTAGGCGATACGTTCCACGGATCGATTTCGCAGCCGGTTGTGATTGACGGCAAGACGGTGATCCCGACGTCAGCGGATGTGGAAGGCCGGGTAGTGGAAGTGAAGTCGGCAGGGCGGTTTGCCGGACAGTCAGATCTGGTGATCGAACTGACGCGGCTGATGATGAATGGCAAGAGCTATTCGCTGCAGACGGACCGCTGGTCGAAGCAGGGGAGCGCGCGTGGTAAGGCCACTGCAGCCAAAGTTGGTGGCGGCGCCGCTGTAGGTGCGATTCTCGGCGGGATTTTTGGTGGCGGAAAAGGCGCGGCTATCGGCGCAGCTGCAGGCGCGGGCGCTGGAACCGGTGTTTCGGCCGCGACCAAGGGCCAGCAGATCCTGCTCAAGCCGGAAACCATGCTGAGCTTCCAGTTGCAGAACTCGGTCTCAGTAACGCCAGGCGGGAATCGCCAGGCAATGAACCAGTAAAGAAGTAAGAGGTTGTATGTGGAGCGCCGTTTGCGGACGGCGCTTCTGCTTTTTTTGAACAGTGCGGGGAGTGGTGGCGTTGCGCGAACCTTTTTCACCTGAGTTGTGAAGACGGAGCTTTGTTCGACGGCATCCAACAAAGCGCGATGGCAAAAACGAAGTTCAGCGTTTTGATCCACACTTGCAATGACGCGCTCCAGCTTGGCCGCACCCTTGATTCCCTGCGGCCCAGCGACGATGTAGTTGTGGTGGATCACGCCTCCACGGACGATACGGTGAAAGTCGCCCGCGAGCACGGCGCTCGGATAGTCAATGCCGTAAATGGGGTCGATCACGGCGCGTACGTTCAGGACGCGCGTAACGACTGGATCCTGTGCCTCTCGCCCGACGAAGCGCTTGGAGAAGACCTGGAAGCTTCGCTGTTCGAGTGGCGAGACGAGGAGCATCACGATGCCGCAATGGGATTCAACGTCGCAGTCCGGGAACAGAACGGTCACGGATGGAAGATCACAGGGCCGCAGATGCGCCTGGCAAATCGCAAACAGGTGAACTGGACCGGAGATTTTCCTCCGGAAAATCCCGCGGCTCCCGCGCTGCAGGGACACATCGTGAAAGTCAAGGCGGCTTCGTAGCATCGCCACAAGTGCAGCATCCGCCGGAACGGGTGAAATCCCACGGCAGCTCCGTATAATCTGTTGCAACAACTCGCAACAGAGCCGGAGCGCATCCTGGATACTTCGTTCATCACGCAGCAGCCCAATTTAGTCATTGCGGCGATCTATTTCCTGTTTGGGCTGGTGTTCGGCAGTTTCCTGAACGTCTGCATCTACCGGCTTCCGCGAGAACTCTCGGTGGTAAGCCCGCGCTCGGCGTGTCCGAACTGCGGCGCGCCGATTGCGTTTTATGACAACATCCCCGTATTGAGCTGGGCGATCCTGCGAGGACGCTGCCGTAACTGCGGCGCGCGTATTTCACCGCGATATGCAATCGTGGAACTGGTCACCGGCCTGCTCTTCGCACTGAGCTTTTACTCTGCCAGTTCAGGTCCTGAATCCATCAAGCTGTCGGCGTTCTGTTTCCTGATCGTGGGGCTGATCTTTACCGATGCCGAAACCCACCTGCTTCCCGACCTGCTGACGAAACCAGGAATAGTCGCAGGGTTGATCTTTAGTTTGTGGGTGCCTTTGCGCGACGGTCCAGCGATGCTGCTGGCGAGATCTCTGCGTATGCCACCGCTCATCTCCCTGCTGAACTCATTGGCGGGTGCAATTCTCGGCTCCGCGTTCATCCTGTGTGTTGCGGTGGCGTATGAAGCGCTACGCGGAGAGGAAGGCATGGGCCGCGGTGACGTGAAACTGATGGCGCTGATCGGCGCATTCCTTGGGGTGAAGCTGACGTTGCTGGTGCTGCTCCTGGGCTCGCTTGTGGGAAGCATCTTCGGGATGGCGTTGATGGTGATGGTCTGGTTCAAACGAATGGCGCGGCGCAGGCAGCGGCACCCGGACGAATCAGCTTCTGAACGCAGGACTCGAGCGTGGTATTCGGCGCGACTGGTGTATCGGCATTTTGAGATTCCATTTGGCGTGTTCCTGGGCATTGCGGCGCTGGTGGCCGCATTTGCCGGACAGCGCATGATCGACTGGTACTTTGGGCTGTATCGCTTGCACGGCTGACTTCGCCGCGGCTCCGCCCTGCGATCACCTGATTACTTCGGTGCGGTAGAGGATTTACCCTATCGTTTCCGTGGCAATGATTGGTTCACAATCGCGCGTTCAATCAGCAGTAGAATAAGGAGCAGCTTACCTGCCGGGGTGATCCATGAGACGAGCAGTTTTGTTCGGCTTCACGTTCCTGTTCGCAGTTGCGGTTTGGGGACAGCAGCAACAGTCGCTGGGTGACATAGCCAGACAGAATCGTGCGCAGAAAAAAGGCTCTGCCGCTGTACGCCTGAATGACGACAATATGCCGCGCACGCTGATCGCCAATGCCGACGATAACGCTTCCAAAAGCGACGACAAGACCGCGAAAGCTACGGACACAGACAAGGACAAAGACAAGGACCACGCCAAGGCGCCCGCTAAGTCTAACTCTGAACAGATCGTAAAGGCCGTGGAAGCGCAGAAACAGGAAATCAGCCGGCTGCAGCGCGAACTCGATGTTGCGCAGCGTGAACAGCGCCTGCGTGCTGCCGCCTTTTATGGCGACGCCGGAACCATGCTTCGCGATCAGGCCAAGTACACCGAAGACAGCCGCAAGCTGCAAGATGAAATTGACGGTAAGAAGCAGGCCCTTGATGCCGCCCAGAAAAAGCTGGCCGATCTGCAGGAGCAGGCGCGTAAAGCCGGTCTTTCATCCACTGCTGTTGAATAGATGAAGCCAATTCGCTTTTATGACTGCAGGCTCCGGCCTGCAGTTTTTATTTGCAGCGCATCCTGCGGTTCTCGTAACTTTACAAAACTTTGACGTTTCTATTGGTCAACTCTGGATCGTTTTGAGATCATAGTTGCAATCCAGACTGCGGCAGTGCCGTCTATAAGCTGTGGCCGTCTCTCGAATCTCGGCAACCCCCAACGCTTTCAGCCTGTATACCTGCGGGATGGTTGTGCGCGTTCGAGTGAAAGATTGCACGTGCAACTGTCGAGGCAACCAACCATGAAGAACAAAGTCACTTCGCTTGCGCTGCTGTTCGCGGTGCTGTCAGCGCTGAGTTTTGCTCAGCAAGCGCCGGTAGCGCGCCAGACCGGGACCGTAAAGGCCATCAGTGGCAGCAAACTTCAGCTGAAGACGGATTCGGGCCAGGATATCGCAGTTACCGTGCAGGACGGATCCCGCATTCTTCGCGTCGCCCCGGGGCAGACTGACCTTAAATCAGCCGAGCCGATGAACCTTTCCGATATCCAGGTTGGCGACCGCATGCTGGTTCGTGGCAAAGCGGGTGAAAATGCTGACTCGTTCGTTGCGGCGTCGATCATCGTGATGAAGGCTGGTGAAGTTGCGCAGAAGCAGCAGAAGGATATGCAGGACTGGCAGCGGCGCGGCGCCAGCGGCATCGTGAGCGCCATTGATCCGGTGACTCATTCCGTGACGGTGTCTGTCTCGCCAACGCAGAGCGTGGTCATAAAGACGACAGACCAGACTTCATTCCTGCGTTACGCGCCGGACTCCATTCGCTTCACCGACGCTGAAAAGAGCACCTTCGACCAGATCCAGAAAGGCGACCAGCTTCGCGCCCGCGGCGCAAAGAGCGCTGACGGAAAGGAACTCGCAGCCGAGCAGGTGATTTCAGGCACCTTCCGCAATATTGC
>DATAEJ010000279.1:0-3071 GCA_036258095.1 Candidatus Angelobacter sp.
TGGCGCGCCCGGAGAGATTCGAACTCCCGACCTATTGCTCCGGAGGCAATCGCTCTATCCAGCTGAGCTACGGGCGCGCAGGTTGGCCTTGATTAAGGTTAACACTGAATTCAAAGGGGCGGAAGGAGGAACCTCATGTACTGCCGAGGCCACACAGAATACCGACGTCTCAACGTTTCTTTACCTTCCGATGCGCACGCTGTCAGGGACAACCTGCTTTTGGGCAACCACTGGTTTTGGGCGAGATGTTAATATTCTCTAACACGCTTTCGTTGTAGTTCCAGACAAACAAATGTTGAGCAGTATTTCTAAGTGGTGGCTGTCTTCCCCCGCCCGCGACCGCCGGGTCCGGTATACGAACTTTTCAGCTCGCAACAGCATGGCTGCAGCTGTGATCGCCGTCCAGGTTTTATTTGTAACCGCGTTATTCGCGCAGAAAGCCGCGCCCAATGAATCGTTGCCGAACGAGCCTGTCATCGTGCAGCCGGGAGCGCCGGGTGAGCCAAGCAAACGGCTGCCGGCCTCGACAACCGGCAAGCTTCCGCCGCTCGCCAAGGCCGATGTTGAGTTCATGCAGGGCATGATCATGCATCATGCGCAGGCGGTGGAGATGACGGCCATGATTTCGTCCCGCACCGAGAACAAGGCGCTGCGCGCGTTAGGTGCGCGCATCAGCAGTTCGCAGACAGACGAGATCAAATTCATGAAGCGCTGGTTGCAGGCCCGCGGCAAATCCATATCCATGCCGATGCCCGAAATGCACGACGTCCACATGGCGCATCACGAAATGCCAATGCCCATGATGCCCGGCATGCTCACGCCGGAACAGATGGATGCATTGCGCAAAGCCAAGGGCAGCCAGTTCGACCGCCTGTTCCTGACCGGAATGATCCAGCACCATAACGGCGCCCTGACCATGGTCAAGGACCTTTTCGACGCCCCAGGCGCTGGACAGGACGCCGAGCTGTTCGACTTTGCCACCGATGCTGATAATACCCAGCGCGTGGAAATCAAAATCATGCAAGAGATGTTGGAGAAGAAAACACCAGAGGAGAAACAATGAACCGAGTGCCCACTTTACTTGCACGTGTGGCCGCGATCACGATCATTTTGCTGTTGGGAGCCAGCCGTTTGCAGCTGCATGCGCAGACGCCCAGCCCTACGCCGGCGCCCAGCGCGTCACCCAGCCCAACACCTGGAGGCGATGAAGAAGAGCGCTTTGCCCCCGAGCCGCCGCCCTCCCTGCCACCGGGCATGACCGGCTCCAACGTAAATGATCCGCGGGCGAAGCTGGCGCCGGGCCTCTACAACGCGGGTGAAGCGGCCATGGGTATAAAGCATCTCACCCTGGTGAAAAAGCCCGACTCCTTCCAGCTGGGCACGAATAACCCTGATGATCCCAAAGCCCAGGCAATGTTGAGCAAGCTTGGTATGAGCAACACCAGCAAGATGCCGAAGCCGGTCCAACTTACGATTGCAAACCTTGCTTTTGCCAACTCGGACCTTGCCTTCCAGGGAAATCACCTGTTTCAGGGAAATTTTTACGGCGTCAGTATCTTCGACATCACCAATCCCGCCAAGGCGAACCTTCTGGCTACGCTTGTCTGCCCCGGTGGCCAGGGCGACGTTTCCGTCTACAAGAACCTGCTGTTTATGTCCGTGGAGATGCCGAACGGCCGCCTCGATTGCGGTACGCAGGCGTTTCCGCCGGACCCGACTCCCAGTCCGACTCCAACGCCGGAGCCGGGCACCGAGGCCAGGCGGCGCGTGCCTTCTGCCCAGAAGGACCGTTTCCGCGGCGTAAGAATTTTCGATATTTCTGACATTCACAACCCGAAGCAGGTTGCGGCCGTGCAGACTTGCCGTGGATCGCACACGCACACGCTGGTGGTGGATCCGAATGACAAGGACAACGTCTACATCTACGTGTCAGGAACATCTTTCGTTCGCCCGTCAGAAGAGCTGGCCGGATGCTCAGGAGAGAAACCAGAGAAAGACCCGAACACCGCGCTGTTCCGCATTGACGTAATCAAGGTTCCAGTGGCCGCGCCGCAGGATGCGAAAGTTGTCTCCAGTCCGCGCGTGTTCATGGATCCGCGCACCGGCGCCATCGACGCGCTGAACAACGGTGGTACTCACGGCAAGAAAGGAATGGAGAAGCCGCGCGAGACCGATCAGTGCCATGACATCACCGTTTATTCGGCAATCGGACTGGCCGCAGGCGCATGCTCCGGCAACGGCATCCTGCTCGACATCAAGGACCCCGTGAATCCCAAACGAGTGGATGCGGTGAACGATCCCAACTACTCATACTGGCACTCGGCCTCGTTCTCGAACGATGGGACGAAGGTTGTTTTCACAGACGAGTGGGGCGGTGGTCTGGGACCGCGCTGCCGCGCGAACGATCCGAACGTCTGGGGCGCCGATGCCATCTTCGACCTGAACAATGACAAGCTCGCCTTCCAGAGCTACTACAAAATGCCGGCAGCCCAGGGCGACACGGAAAACTGCGTGGCGCACAATGGATCGTTGATTCCGGTGCCTGGCCGCGACATCGAGGTGCAGGCCTGGTACCAGGGCGGCATTTCCATCGTCGACTTCACTGATCCGAAGCACCCGACGGAAATTGCTTACTTTGACCGCGGGCCGATCGATCCCAAGATGATGGTGCTGGGCGGCGACTGGTCAGCTTACTGGTACAACGGACACATCTATGCCTCAGAGATCGCTCGTGGACTGGATGTGTTCGAACTGACGCCGAGCAAGTTCCTCTCCCAGAACGAAATTGATGCAGCCAAAGCGGTCCGCGTGAATGAGCTCAACGTACAGAACCAGCAGAAGATCGAGTGGCCGGCGAACCTAACAGTCGCCAAAGCCTATGTCGATCAGCTGGCACGTTCACAGGCGCTGCCCACCGATAAAATCTCTGCCCTGCACAAAGCAATTGCCGGTGCGGAGAAATCGCATATGAACAACGATGCAGTGCAGAAGCTGAAAGGCATGGCTCCAGCCCTGACGAAAGATGCTGACAGTGCGAAGACACCGGCAGACGCCAAGCGGCTGAAGTCGCT
>DATAEJ010000280.1:0-7148 GCA_036258095.1 Candidatus Angelobacter sp.
AGAGTTGCTTCCGGTCAGGTGGAACCTGGGATGCTTGAGCTCATCGATGGCGTTGCCCATGATGACAGGAACTCCTGCAAATTCAAGCATTTCCAAGTCATTGAAGTTGTCGCCGATGGCCATAATTTCGGTTGCTGAGATGTCGGCTTGGTCAGCCCATCGACGCAACGCGTGACCTTTGGAACAGTGAGCCGTGAGAATGTCCAGAATGCAGAGATCGCGGGCGTCATATTGCGTCTTCAGGACGGTAATGTCGTCAAGAAAAGGGGCCTTTTCGAGCTTCCGCTCGACCTTCTCCATCAGCGAAATGCGGCCGCAATACATCGCCTGCAACGGGTCCTCTCCGGTAAGTGCCTGTTCCAGAGGTGACACGAACTTAATGTACGGCCGGTTGACCTCCAGCCAGCGGGAGATGGTCTGGTTCAGTTCGTCGGCAGTTTCGAGAATGAGCGAATCATTCCCCGGCACGTTTTCAGGACGGTCAAAGGTCAACACGGCGTGGCCGCGATACTCATCCATGTACTGAATCAGCTTGCGGGCCGTCGATGCTGAAAGACGATCAGCGTAGACGGTCTTGCCCTCGCTGCACCGGACCAGCGCTCCGTTGGAAGTGATCAGCAGGAGTGGAACGCCGATCTCCTGCGCGATTGGCATTGCAAAGTCATGGCGGCGGCCGGTGGCTAGAATCACCTGAATCCCAGCCTCGTGAACCGCGCGCAATGCTGCAATGTTGCGTGAAGAAACCTGGAAGTGCGGGTCGGTCAGGGTGCCATCGATGTCAACAGCAAGCGCGCGGATCGGGGGAGGAGCCACAGGAGATTTTACGATATACAAAACCAGCTTAGCCGCGGATGAACGCGAAAAGCACGAATTAGGAGAGGAACGAACGAAGGCGTTTCTGGGCTGTGAAAATTGACGTTCGACCGTAGGTGTCTCTCAAGAATTAATTCATTCGCGTTGATTCGCGGCCAAACGCTTGCTACAGCCCCAGATACGCCGCCCTCACCGTCGGATTCGCCAGCAGGTTTTGTGCCTTGTCTTCCATCACGATGGAACCGTGCTGCACCACGTACCCGCGACTTGAGATACTCAACCCGCTCACCACGTTCTGTTCCACGATAAGAATGGTGAGTCCCGTGTTGCGCACTTGCTGGATTTTTTCGAAGACCTCGTCAACCACTTTGGGCGCCAGGCCGAGCGAGGGCTCATCGAGCAGAAGCAGTTTGGGTTTCGCCATCAGCCCGCGCGCGATCGCCACCATCTGCTGTTCGCCGCCGGAGAGCGTTCCTGCCAGCTGATTCATGCGTTCGGCAAGGCGAGGGAATAGTTGCAGAATTTCTTCTGTGGATTGCTTTACCGTCGCGCGAGCGCGCGGAGTGTAGGCGCCGAGTGAAAGATTTTCGCGAACGGTAAGAAAAGGGAACACCTGACGGCCTTCAGGAACGTGGCTGATGCCGCGCGCCACCACCTCATGCGCCGGCACACGGGATACGTCCTCCCCTGCGAACTGCACGGTGCCACCGGTAGGCTGCTTCAGACCGGAGATCACACGCAGAATCGTAGTCTTTCCGGCGCCGTTCGCGCCGATCAGCGTAACAATCTCGCCGGCCAAAACGTTCAGCGTGATCCCGAACAGCGCCTGCAAGTCGCCGTAATGAGCGGTCACGTTCTCGAGCTTGAGTACCGGCTTCGGCGCGGAAGGAGAATCCGTTGTGCCAATAACGGAAACGTTTGTGCTCATCGCACCAGCTCCTTATATTTGGGGCCAAGATAAGCCTCGATCACCGCTGGCTGCTTGACCACCTCTTCAGGTTTGCCTTCGGCGATTTTAGCGCCGTAGTCGAGCACAACAATGTGGTCGGCGATTTTCATCACTACTTGCATCACGTGTTCCACGCCGCCTACCACGCCGACGTTCCATTCCGGCAAACGCTTGATCAAATCCGCGAGAGCCAGGGCTTCGCTCGTGGTTAATCCCGAGACCACCTCATCGAGCAGAATGAGTTTCGGTTTCGTGGCGAGGGCGCGAGCGATTTCGAGACGCTTCAGGGCGGCAAGCGGCAGCCCGCGCGCCGGGAAATCCTTCAGGTGCGACATTTGCAGGAAATCCAGGATCTTGTCGGCTTCGCCTTGCGCCTGGGCAACGCTGCTGGTGTGCATGAATGCGCCGAGCATTACATTCTGTCTCACCGTGAGCGTGGGCAGCGGCTTCACAATCTGGAAAGTGCGCCCGACTCCGAGACGGGCCGATTCGTGCGGCTCCGTTTGCGTAATGTCATGCCCGCTGAAGGTGATCGAGCCTTCGTCCGGATGAAGAAAGCCGCTGATCAAATTGAAGACGGTGGTTTTGCCTGCTCCATTCGGGCCGATGACGAACAGGATCTCGTTCTCACGCATCTGGAAACTGACGTCCCGGACAGCCCGCAGGCCGCCGAAGCGCTTGGAAACATTGCGAAGCTCAAGAACGGCGGCCACGTCTTAGTTGCCTTTCTCAACGGCGGAGATCGCCGGACTTTGATTAGGGGTGGGAGCAGGCGGTTTCGCGGCCTTTCTCCTGCTTCTCAGGAGTTGCTCGATGCCGCCGACAATGCCTTCTGGCAGGAAGAGCACGACCAATACGATCAGGATTCCATAGATAAGCAGATGACTTTCCTGAAACTGCGTCTTGAACGTTTCCGACGCACCCAGCAGGAGAATCGCGCCGACGATCGGCCCGAGCAGCGTGCCGGCGCCTCCCAGCATGGCGATGATCGCCATTTGGACTGAGATATCTATGGTCAGGATGTTGTCCGGCACAATGTACTGAAACGCGCTGCCGTACAGCGCGCCAGCCATGGCGGTGAGGAAAGCGCTGAGAAGGAGTGATCGCAGCTTGTAGTTGGCAGTATCGACGCCTACAGCGCTGGCTGTGTCTTCATCTTCGCGAATTGCCATCAGGTAGTAGCCGAACCGAGAATTGGCGGTCCAGAAGTTAACGAGAAAACAGCCCGCCGCGAGCGCCACTGCCGAAAGATAGTAGAGCTTCCAGAACATTGGTCCGGTGAACACCGTCGGCACGGTGAGACCGATAGCGCCGCCGGTGATGTTCAGGTTGGTGGCGGTAAGGCGAAGAACCTCGCCGCAAGCGATGGTGGCCAGCGTGAAGTATGGCCCACGCAGCCGGAATACGATTTTGCCGATGAGCGCCGCTACCAGTGTTGCAAGCAGGGAAGCAATCAGCACAGCGATCGGAACCGGAACGGAGTGGGAGGCAAGAATTGCGAGACCGTAGGCGCCCAACCCAAAGAATGCAACGTGACCAAGTGAGAGTTGTCCTGCGTAGCCACCCACAAGATTCCAGGCCAGCCCCAGGGCAGCGAAAAGCGCGATCCGAAAACACACTTGAAGCAGATAATTGTTTTCAACCACGAGCGCAGGAAGGCAGGAGAGCGCAACGAGCCCGATCGTTATCCACAGTTTTGCGCCACGCAATTCCTTCATGCGCGCTGCCTCCCAAAAATTCCGCTGGGCTTGAGCGAGAGCATCAAGAGGAACAAGACGAAATCGATAGCCAGCGCCCACTGGTTGCCGATGTAAGTGCTGGTGAGGCTTTCGGCAACGCCCAGAACAAGTCCACCCATGGCGGCACCTTCAATCGATCCCATTCCTCCGAGCACCACAATTACGAAAGCCTTCAACGTGTAGTCTTCGCCAACGCTCGGGAAGAGGTAGAGCGCAGGAAGCAGCAGGCCGCCGGCGATCCCGGCAAAGGCGATGCCCAGAGCAAAGCTGAAGCCCTGGATGCGTGTCACGTTGATGCCCATCAGCGGAGCCACATCGCGGTTCTGCGCGATGGCCCGCAGCGCCTGTCCAGTGCGGCTGCGCACCACAAACTCACGCAGTCCGACGATGAACACAGTAGCTATTCCAAAGGAGAGCAGGGAAGCGGCATTGAGCGTGAATGGGCCGAAATGTACTGCGCGGTTCACCAGGTCGATGTTGGTCTGGTGATAATCGGCGCCGAAGGTAAGCTGCGCAGTATCCACCAGGATCAGCGCGATCCCGGTGGTCATGAGGATCTGCATGAAGTCCGAGCGATCACGGATCGGCTGGATCAGCAGCTTATATACAAGGTAGCCGAAGCCAAAAAGGAAAATGCCGGCTGCAATAAACCCGTAATAAGGATTGATCTTCAACCTTTCGAACAGCAGATAGCTCACATACATGCCCACCATGAGAAATGAGCCGTGGGCAAAATTCACGATGCGCATTACGCCAAAGATCAGAGCCAGCCCCATGCCGATGAGGGCGTAGAGCGCTCCGGTGAGCAGCCCGTTCATACAGGCTTGCAGGAAATGGACCACAGCCGGCTCCTTGGCTCTCTACTTCCGCTCATTCCATTTCGGGGCGGGAATGATCGGTTTTGCATCCGCTGCGTCCTGCGGAAAAACGATGTGATACTGGCCGCCCTGGACCTGCGTTATCAGAACTGGATGCTGGTTCTGTCCGCCAGCATCGAACTGCACCGGACCGAACGGCGTTGACGGCAGATTCAATGACTTGATCGCATCGCGGATCTTTGCGCTGTCGAGCGAACCCGCGCGATTCATAGCGTCCGCAGCCGCGTGCAGCGCAGCATACGCCTGGATCGCATGGTAAGCCGGGTGCGAGTTGAAGCGCTTGAAGTATGCGTCGTCAAATTCCTTCGAA
Organism: Candidatus Angelobacter sp.; assembly: GCA_036258095.1. Lineage (GTDB taxonomy): Bacteria > Acidobacteriota > Terriglobia > Terriglobales > Acidobacteriaceae > Angelobacter. Next base: position 4,690 of record DATAEJ010000280.1, read on the forward strand.
CCTGGCCATTGCACAGCAGGAAGCCATTGCGAAACAGAGAATGTATATTCCGCGTTTTTGCCCGCACCCTTTGCGGTGGGGAACTCAGCCGCGGCGAAGCCAGTACCAGCCGAGGTGTAGTATTTCGGATTGAAATCTACCTCCTGCGACTGCCGCATGAGCGTACTTGCATCGAGCAGGTAGGAGCAAAGATAGACGACGTCCGGGTTCGCCTGCTTCACGCGCTGGAGCACCGGCTTGTAGTCCGGTGACTTAGCCTCGTAGGACTCGATCGCCACGATATCCATACCGGCTTCTTTCGCTGCCGCTTCCATGGATTTACGGTTCGCCTGCCCGAAGTTGGTGTTCTCATAGACGATTGCAATCTTCTTCGGCGCGCCGTTGGCTTTGAGGAACGCGATCGTCGCTTTTGCATAGTCATTCGCGCCTGCGCAAATACGGAAGACCCAGGGAGACTTTGAATCCATCACGTTGTCCGCCGTTGCGGTAGGAATAATGAGCGGGATCTGCCGCTGGGTGACGGCGGGAATAATGGCTTTGGTATTTTCGCTGGAGTAAGCGCCCAGCAGCACGGGAACACGGTCCTGGTCCACCAGCTTAGAGACACCCTGCACCGCTTGATCAGGCTTGCTCTGATCATCGTAGATGTCGAGCTCAAGCTTCTTGCCGAGCACCCCACCTTTACTGTTGATCTCGTCAAGCGCGATTGCGTAGCCATTCTTATGCGCTTCGCCGAAGGCAGCCTGGCTGCCAGTTACGGACGTAATGGCGCCGACTTTGACGGTGTTTCCCGCGCCCTTCTGGCAGCCGACGGTGACCATTACCGCAACAGCCGAAATGAGGATCAAGCTGATCTTTCCTTGCATGTTGCCTCCGAGTTATATCGCTGAAGAGATGAAAGAGCGCACCGCATTATACATAGTCTGCTGCGCCAAACGGCCGCGCAATGGCGCGCCGAATCGCTTCTCCTGAAGGCCGGCAAGCAAACGACTGATCCCCGGAAAAGCGTGGGTGATGTGAGACACAAAGTCGCGTGATATGTGTCACATTACTCAGGTTCATAAAAAGGAGACACTCGGCTTTAATCTTTTCGCTCCATTTGCGGCTGTCTGGCAATGGACGAAAGAGGAAAAGACGGGTTCGGCCTCTTTATGAACACGCTGCTCAAGTCGGCCTTCTTCATCGCGGCGATCCTTTCGCCGCTGAGCATGCGAGCAGGCGAGCACCCGGTGCCCCTGGAAAAGAATGTGGACGCAGCGAAGTGCCTGGAGTGCCATGAAGACAAGACCAAAGGTCCCCACGTGCACAGCGCCATTCAGATGGGCTGTACCAGCTGTCACGAGGTTCGCACAACTAAGGACATTACCCGGGTCAAATTGACGGCAACTTCCAGCGGCAAGCTTTGCCTGAGCTGTCATGCAGACAAGAACGCGGCAGAGCTGAAAGGGCGGGTGCATCCTCCGGCGGTCCGCGATTGCGTGAAATGTCACGAGCCGCACCAGTCGAAAAATGAAAAACAGCTGCTGAAACCGGTCTCTGGTGACAAACAGGAGAACCTTTGCCTGAGCTGTCACACGACTGGGGTCACGGTGGGAGCGAAAGGCAGCCGGCACGCCGCCCTCGACATGGGCTGCGATACCTGTCACACCGTGCATAAAGTTGGCGATCCCAACAAAGCCGAATTCGCGAACCACCTCAAGAAATCGACTCCCGAACTTTGCCTCGAATGCCACGATGCGAAGGACGCCGGCCTGCAAAAGACACACAACAACCAGCCGTTTGCGAAGGCCGATTGTCTCGAGTGCCACAATCCGCACCAGTCAGACCGTCCGAAATTGATGCAGGCCGTGGTGCATGCGCCGTTCGATGGCGGCAGCAGTTCCTGCAGCACCTGCCACGAGCCTTTGAAAGACGGCAAGATCACTTTGACCGCAGCCAGCCCCAGGGAGCTGTGCGTAACCTGCCACTCTGAGAAGGCCGAGCAGATCGATAAAGCCAAGGTGCAGCATCCCGGAGCCTTGGGCGATTGCACAGATTGTCACAATCCGCATGCTGCGAAGACGAGCGGGCTCCCCAAGCCAGATGCAGTGAATGTCTGCCTGAGCTGCCATAGCGACCAGGCGGGCTTGCGTAACAAAAAGCATCCGCATCAGCCGGCATTCGAGCAGGGCTGCGCAACCTGCCACCAGCCGCACGGCGGCGACAATCCGAAGCTGCTGCGGGCCAAGGACGGAAACACGCTCTGCCTGGAGTGCCATGGCCCCGACGCGCAGCCGAAGAGGATTGAGGCCGAACACCTGACGACCATCTTCGACGGAAGCGTGAAGCTGCCGGACGACTACTTCCGGAAAGTGCCCGTCCTGCCGATCAAGTACGGGCGTGGGCATCCGGTGGAACATCACCCGGTGAAAGACCTGATGGACCCGGACGACAATTCGAAGGTGCGCACGCCACTGGGC
>DATAEJ010000281.1:0-12199 GCA_036258095.1 Candidatus Angelobacter sp.
TGCGGACTCCGATCCTAACGCGTGTCCGCTCCTCACGCCCCTCGATCAGCTCAAATCTTTGCCTCCGGCGCTCGTCATCACCGCCGAGTGTGACATCCTGCGTGACGAAGGCGAAGCCTACGCCCGCAAGCTCTCGCAGGCAGGCGTGCCGGTCACCTGCACGCGCTACCTAGGCGCGATCCACGGCTTCATGGGGATCAACGCGCTGACCGAGACACCGGCCAATCGCGCCGCGATGGATCAGGTGTGTACTACGTTGAGAAAAGCGCTGTTTTCAGAGAGCAAGATGAAGCAACACGGGTAGAGCGCGCTTTATCGGTGTGTCGCCGCCATAAAGAAACCAAATATCAGCAGACCGATCGCCACCACCGCGCCCACCACCGCAATTGCCACGCTAACCCAGCCCATCACGATCCCCGCTTGAGCATAGCTCTCTCCGGTCAACGCACCGTTGCTGGCCCGGATGTTCTCGCGCGCCTGCCGCCCCACGATAATTGCTGGAATCCCGGCCAGGATCGAAACTGCCACCAGCGAAAGAATCCCGAGCACCAGACTCACGACCGCCGTGGTCTCGGGTTGAGCCTGCCGCATTCCGGCCACGGCCGGAACGTAAGCAGGTTGGGCAGGTGCAACACCGGCCTGTTGCGCAGCCGCCGCTCCAGGGCTTACTGATGAGATTTGCGCCGTCGCTTGCAATCCGCAATTAGGACAGAAGTGCGTGTTCTCGGCCATGGAAGCGCCGCACCTTGAGCAGAACATCGTTTCACCTTCATTGGCTTTTGGGAGCTGTTGAGAAACGTAACTTAAGCGCGCCGAAATAGCAATCGGCCAGCCTACAACTTCGTCCAAAAAAACAGCAGGTCGGAAAGCAGCATGCCGCCGGCGGCGCAGCCCAGCCAGAAGTTCTCGAAATTCGAATTGGTCGTCTTCATGAGACGCGCATTATTGGAAAGGATGAGAATGAAGACAAAGATGGGCACCAGCACAATCCCGGCCAGTACCTGTGACCAGTAAAGCACCTTTACCGTGTTCACTCCGAAGAAACCGACAGTTACTGACAGAAACACGGTGGCAGAAATCATCACGTAGAACAGCCGCGCCTCCCACGGTTCAATGGAAAGGCCGGATTTCCACCCAAACGCCTCGGAAACGCTGAAGCAGAGCGACGCCACCAGAATTGGCAGCGCGATGAGTCCGGAACCAATGATGCCCAGCGAGAACATGGTCTGGCCCCATACGCCGAAGCTGCTCAGCGCTTCGGACGCAGTCCTCGTCGTCATCGTGGTGGGATCAGCCACATGCATGTGCGAAGCCGCAATCATGGCCGAAAGCGCAATCACGCAGGCCACCACTGTACCCGCATGCGACTCACTTACATGCGCCTGCGCCAGGCCTTCCGGCAGGCCACGGCGTGAACTGGTCTGCCAGACGATGACGTCTGGTGTGAGCAGCGAACCGAACACCGCCACCACTGCCATCATGTAATCCTGGGTGGGAAGGATGCGAGGCAGTACCACGTCTCGGGCCAGCACGAGCACAGAATCAGTCACGTGCCAGGCTGCCACCACATAGGCAATCAGCACCAGCGTAAGCGTCCCCAGCGCCTTCGTGAGCTTCTGGTAGTTTCCGAGGATCAGCACATACCAGACGGTGAAGCCAACAAAGGCCATAAAGAATTTTCTTGGAATCGTGGTCAGCAGCGAAACTCCGTCGCTCACCGCCACAATATCTCCGACCACCATCGCGATATTTACGCCCACGATCATGAACGCGATCGCCATCGCCCAGTTCCTACCGTGGCTTTCGCGGACCAGTTCCACGAGGCCTTTGCCGGTCTGGTGACCGAGCCTCGACGACACAGCGAACACGCTGAACAGAACCGGAATACAGAGCAGGACTACCCAGCCGAGCGAAACCCCGAATGCAGCTCCGGCCACCGTCGCCGTCAGGACCGCAGCGGGATCAAGATCAGCCGCCCCGGAGATGATCCCCGGCACCATGCGGGCAAGCTTCTCACGCAGAGAAATCGCAAGCGCGGGGCTGGACTCGGGTTTTTCAACCAGGTGAAGAGACTGCATGGGACCGTACTGCTTGGTTAGAAGCACCAGCTACTCACAAAGTTGGCACTCCTAAGTTGAAGATGAGAGAACTAGGGTGTTGGGATTACTGCTCACCACAGCGCACGCTATGGACATTGGACGATTTCCAAACACCAAAGGATCACGCGTGTGGGTCTAATTTTGCTTGCTTCAATTCCGTAAGCTCACGTTCCCACACCCTCCTTCTCTTGTGCATCCAACGAAACGACAAACTGCGTGCGAGCAGCTTACGAGGCCACAAACAGATGAACGAGAATCGGAATCCTGAAAACCTGCCACCCCAGATTGATTCTGAAGAACCCGGAAGCCGGCGCGATCCTGAAGAACGTCCTGCTGAAAACGAAAAAGAACGTCGCGAGAAGATGCTGGACAAAACATTGGCCGATTCTTTCCCGACGAGCGACCCGCCTTCTACAATTCCTGATCCTGAATGCGATGAAAAGGAAGTCGCCTAAATCGAAGCCAACCGCCGCTGCGGAAGCCGGACGATTGCAGGGCTGGAGGGCGATCGCGGACTACCTCGCTTTGCCCGTCACAACGGCCCAGCGCTGGGCCCGCTCGGGGATGCCGGTTCGGCGAGAAGGACGTTTCACCGTCGCTGACGCTGATGAACTTCGCCGCTGGCTCGGCAGTGAATCGAAAATGCCGGCGCCGGCGCACATTGCCACCAATCAGGCGGATCTTGCAACCGGATTAAAGGAATCCATCTCCGCGATACGCAAGAGCAAGAGAGCGGCATAGCCCGGCTTCATGCCGCGAGGTCAATCTTGGTGAGCCCGCTCCTGTCTTCGTCCTGCGGCACCTTGCCTCGGCGTGTCTCCTTCGCGAGCTGACAGTTGAGTTCTGCGCCCAGCAGCATGACTACCGCGTTCCAGTAGAGCCATACCATCAGCGCGATCATCGCACCCAGACTGCCATAAGTCTTGCTGAAGTGTCCGAAGCTGCGAAAGTAAATCCCGAGCACGTACGAAAGCGTTATCCACGCTCCCACAGAAAGAAGCGCGCCAGGTAGCGTGGCCCAGAAGCGCTGTCTCACATTGGGCGCAATGTAATACAGGAACTCCACCGCAAGCACCGTGAATGCAACCGAAACGCTCCAGTGAATGTATGGCCACGCAAGAGCGAAAAGGCGGGACATCCCCGCCTTGTTCGCAAGAAACTCGCCAAACCCCGGTCCCACGATCATCACCAGCAGCGCGACCAGCATGAGCGCGCCGACTAGAAACGTAAGGCCTATGGCCAATGGGCGCGTCACCCAGAACGGACGCCCCTCTTCAACTTCATACGCCATGTTCAGGCCTTCGATAGCGGAAGCGAACCCTCCGGAGGCAGTCCACAGAGTCCCGAGAATACCGAATGAAAGGAGTGTAGCGCGATTCGGCGTCACTACCTGCTTCATTACATGCTGGATCACTCGCATGCCGTCCTCCGGGACGAACCCTGAGATCATGCGCATGACCTGGTCGAAACCGCCCTGCACAGGCAGGTACGCTATAACGGCAGAAAGCAGTATCAGGGCCGGGAAAATGGCCAGGACAAAGTAGTACGCCATGGCCGCCGCCATCTGCAGAAGATGCTTCCGGCTGGTGTCATCAATCGTGCGCCACAGGGCGTCTTTAACTCCGCTGAATGTGACCCGGCGCCGCATATCGACGTTAGATGCCGGAAGGAGAGTAGCGGAAGATACGCGCCCCCGATTGTGAGCTGCCGGTCCGCTCAGGGCACCAGCTGCAGAATCATTGCGATTCCGCCGCCATCGCCCATGTCCAGGTAATTCACCACCACTTTGCGATTCGCCAGCGTGCAGGAGAATTTGCCTCCCGTGACCAGCAGGTTCCTGGGATCGTCAGTGCGCAGCTTCATAGTCTTCCCTTCCGCTGCCACCGTGAGAACTGCCGCTGGAGCTTTTGAGCAATCCACGGAAAGCAAATTGCCGCGGATCTCAGCCTGTGTGGGCGGCTTCTGGCCCGGCTTCAGCGTTATGGTTACGTTTGTGTGTCGCGTAGTCTCCGGGGCGGGTTCATCGTGGTTATCGGATTCATCATCGGAATCGCGGTCTTTTTCGGCAGAAGCGTTTTCGGATCCAGTTCCGGAAATAACAACCCGGTCACCGTAGCTCTTAAGCCGCTCGGCATCTCCAAGGGAGCGGCTCGCCTGCTCTGCCACTCGCGGATCACCGCTTTTTTGCAATGAATGCAGCACCGCGATGGCATCATCGTATTTGCGGTTCGCCATCAGGATCTGGGCGAAATTGTAGTAATAATGAAGATTGCGCGGGCTGATAGCAATTGCCCTCCGGATGGAAGCCAGCCCCTTTTCCGCCTCGCCGTTATTCAAGTACGCGAACGAAAGCATGGAATGTGCATCGGCAAAATTCGGATCGAGGGCTGTGGCTGCCTCAAGTTCCTTGATCATGGCAGGCGCGGTAGACCGCCGGAATCCGTTTTCGCGGCTCATCAACATCGCGGAATAGTAGTGCACACGTGGATCCTGTGAGTTCAGCTTCGCCGCCTGGCTGAAATATTCCTGGGCGCGATCGAATTCGCGCTTTCGCATGTACCCATAGCCCAAACCGCGAGCTGCAGCTGCACTATTCGGATCACTTTTAAGGATCGCCTCGAACTCGCTGAGCGCTTTGTCCTGATAGTCGGGCGAGTGCAGGTGAATCTCCGCCATGAGCGCCTCAGCCTCAGAAGCCGACACCGGGCTGGTTGTATAGCCGTCTTTCACAATATTTGCCGGCGTCGGTATCGGATAATATCTGTACTGCCCTCCCGCGACATACGAGCGGATCTTGCCGTCGAACTGCGCTGCTGACATGCCGAAAGTTTGCTGGATGGCTTCTTCGATGGAAACGCCCTTATTGTTCACCAGATCAAAATATGTTCCGAGCTTGCCCACGAGTAAGTTGTCATAAAGATAATGAACAACCATGGCTGACTCGGCATAGAACACCGTCCGTCTTTCGCCGTTCTCGTTGTATGCCTGCGAGTAGTGCTGCACTTTAAGGAGATCCGGCACCTTCATCCACCCCATTTCCCGGAGAATCATGAAGGTTTCGTCGGGAATCTTGCCAACTCTCGCTTCTTTATTGTCGACCTGAATACTCGCGAAATACTCCGCGAAGCCCTCGTCGAACCAGGGAGCTCCCGGGACAAAAGCGTTTCCATTCATCAACTGATGTGCGTATTCGTGAAATACCACATTGAACGGGTTCTCCACGGACATGTCGAGCATAATGAAATTCCGGTCTTCACCAGGTTGGAAAAGTCCCGAAAGTTCGGTTGGTTTGCCCTTATATAAAGGTGCAAACTGCCGCATCTCCTTGCTGTTCCGAAAAGCGACTATCTGGAGCGGCACGGGGATATTGACGTTCGCTTTCTGGAAGAGTGCTGCAAATACCGCTCGCATCTGTTCAAAGCGCATGGCGACTTCGCGTCCGCGCTTCTCTCCCGCATCGGTCACTACAGAGAAGTGAGGCGACTTCACCTCAACCCACTGCGGCCCTTCGGCAGTCGCAACCGCCGGGTTTAGAACAGCAGCAATTGTCAGAAAAATAAAGCTTGATAGCCGTACAAGTAGGTTCTTCATAGTTCGTAGTTCGTAGCAACCGAAAACTGGATTTCCAGAGTTGCTGATTCTAGCATGCTGACGTACTAGCAGACCCGGGATAAACGTCCGCTGTCCCAATGAGTTTTCCCTTAGTATCGCTTGCGAACCCGTACGAACATTGACAATCACCGCTGGCTTGGCCAGACTCTCTAAACATGAGTTCTGAAATTGCAGCATGCTGTCCGCGATGCCAGGCAGCGCTTGAGCCCGACTCGCTTTTCTGTACCAGCTGCGGTTTGCGCCTCGCTCAAGCTGGTATCACGCCACCGGCGCCTTCTGCGCCGGCGCTCGATGGTTCGTGTGTCCATTGCGGAGCCGCGTTAGAACCCAGCTCGGTGTTCTGCACGACTTGTGGCGCGAAGGCTGAAACTGGCCCTGATCCGGCTCCTGCTCCTGTCAACGTAGCCGCTGGTAAGCCGGCCGCGGCGAGTGCTCCTGACAGAACAGTCGCAGTGGCGTCAGGCTCTTCTGCCCCGACGTCCGCCGCTGCCGCCGAGCTGGCCCCTGCAATGAAGCCATTTCAACCGGGGCCGGAACTACAAGCGCCCAGGCGTAACGCTCCCATTCTTTTGCTGCTGTTATTTCTCGCCATCGGGCTCGGCATAGCTGCTTTCATGTTCAATCGTCCAAAATCGGCGCGGGTCCTGATTCTCACTCCGGAGTCATCGTCCGTTGCCGTGGCCGCCGGGAGCACCGCAACGTTGGGCGTCGGAGTTGAAGGCTCCACGGACGATTTGGTGTGGACCGTGGAAGAGAAGAACAGTGGGCGCCTGGAACCGGCGGGCGTGACCGTACAAGGTAGCAGGCTGATCTATCATGCCCTCTACCATGCACCGCTCCGCGCAGGCAGTTATCACATAACTGCGGCGTCCCGGGAAAACAAAGACCAGGCCGCAACCATAAGAGTGGACGTTGGGAGCAAATAACAACCGATCGCAATCAAGAACCTCAAGAGCTCGGGAATAGGTCCATTTGTTCGTTCATCCGTGGTTTGTGTTTTCTATCGTCAAACACCGTACGACCATCCACCGACTTGGAAATCGCGCGGTCATGCTTCATCGCCGCGTCGAAATCCGCTAGTGGCGAACCGGTTCTTTCCACGTTCCGGACCACTTGATCGAGCCGCCTGAAACCGTCCAACTTTTCCGATGTCCCGAGCTTTGCCTGGTCGAGGGATCGCCGCAGCACTGAGAGTGATTCATCATAAGTTTTGAGCGGTACCGGGAAAGGATGGCCATCTTTGCCGCCGTGCGCAAATGAAAACCGAGCCGGGTCGGCAAAGCGCGTTGGTGTTCCGTGAATCACCTCAGCCACCAGCGCCAGTGATTGCAAGGTGCGTGGACCGAGATTTTCGAGCAGTAATAAGGATGCGAAGTCGCGCAGGTCGCGCTCGTACGCTACCGCAAGTACCGCTCCAAGCCTCTTCAGGTTCATATCGCCCGCCCGGACATCGTGGTGCACCGGCATTGTGAGCTTCGGGATTTCATGCAAGACCCGGTCTGGCCGCTCATGTGCAATCTCCAGCAGCGCCTTGCGCGCCGGAAGCGCTCGGTGATCTACCAGATTCATGACCTCACCTGCAACGGCGCGTTCGCCCACAATTGCCGTGTGCGGCTCGTCGGCGAAATCGCGCACCCTCGCCGAATGCCAGTGGTAACGGCGCGCCATGCCGGTTGCATCGTTCATCCCCTGCTGCACCACTGTCCATTCACCTCTCTTGCTTACAACAAACGAATGCAGATAGAGCTGGAACCCATCAGCGATTGCATTGTTGTCCACCTTCGCGGTGAGCCGGCTGGCTCTTGCCAGGGCATCTCCGTTCAGACCGCGTTGATCGGCAACATGGCGCAGTTCATCGGGCGTTTTCCGCGAATGGCGGCCCCGTCCACCGCAAACATGTATGCCGAGCTCATGCGCACGCGGGTTTAGACCACGCTTGAGCGCGCCGAGAACAGAGGTCGTGATGCCGGAAGAGTGCCAGTCCATTCCCATCACGCAACCAAGGGCCTGGAACCAGAATGGGTCGCTCAGGCGTGAGAGCAGTTCAGAATCACCGTACGAATAGAGGACGCTCTCGCTAATCGCAGTGCCGAGACGGGTCATGCGCTCCGCCAGCCATGCAGGAACCCGGCCGCCGTGCAAAGGTAAGTCAGCAATCCCGGAGCGCTTCATGTCTTCATTATGAGGCAACTGCTCACGTTTCGCCATAGCTTCGATCTGAGCTGTCGAATTCCATCCCTCTCGCATCCAATGCGGCAGGCTCGGAGTCCGACCAAATCCTGGTGCTGCCGATGAAAGCCCCGAGACACATTTACTCCATGAACGCCTGGCGCTATATGGTGCTGCTCATGGTGGTGGTTGGCAGCACTCTGGGTGACGCGTTTGTCTCCCGCGGCATGAAAGAACTGGGCAAGATCACATTCTCCCGCTGGGACGATCTGCTGCTCGCTGTCACCAATCCATGGGTCGCGCTCGGAACGTTGCTGCTCGTCCTCTTCTTCACGTCATATCTTTCGGCGCTTTCCTGGGCCGACCTTTCCTACATCATGCCGGCCACCGCCTTCGGGAATGTGTTGACCGGGCTCCTCGCACGATTCGCATTGCATGAACGCATTCCGGTTACGCGCTGGGCTGGGATCCTGCTCATCACCGCAGGAGTAGGCTTCATTGCACGAGGGCCTTCATGGACCGTGCATGAAGAACGTGAAGCAAGAGCGGAGAGGGACGCCTGACGATGTCACATCATGTGCTCGAATTTGGGCTGATCCTCTTGCTGGTGCTCTTCAATAGCGGGGGCGACCTGCTCATGGCCCGTGCCATGCGACGTGTGGGAGATGTGGATGCACTTCGGAAAAACGCGGGCATTCCCGGCGTCATCAAAGCGGTTTTAACTACGCCGCTGTTCTACGCCGCGCTGCTCTGCATGGCAGCTGGATACTTCTCTCTGCTCACGGCCCTTTCTCGCCTCGACCTGAGCGTGGTGATTCCAGCTGTATCTTCGGTCACTTATCTCACCACGCTCCTCGGCGCCAGGTTTTTCCTGCGTGAACACCTTGACCGGCGACGTTGGGTCGCCGGCCTGGTTGTTCTCGGCGGTGTAGTGCTGCTCGCCTTGGACTGATGCCGGCCAGGAATGTACCTAGAAGCGCCAGACCAATCCGACTGACGGTTGCGACATGTGCGTAAATCCGGGCGTACCCAGGCCGATCAGATTCAACCCGGGAACTTGCAATCCGGGTGCGTTGAACAGCAGACCGCGATATTCACCACGCAATGCCATGAACCGGGTCAGACTGATATCGACTCCTCCGCCGTACACCATCGCCGGTTTGGTCTGGCTGTCTCCAAACCCAAGATTGTTTGCTACGCCCAGCAGCGCGTTCGCTGTCGAGTTCGTTGGACGAAACATGACCGCGCCCACGCCGAGCAGGCCGTACGGCCGCACGCGATGCCTGCCGCTCGCCGTCAATACAGCTTCACCAGTCAGCGTATGCACGTTGGTCTGGAGCCCGCCGAGATTCAGCGGATCAAGAAAGTTCTGGGTATTCCGCGTATAGGCGTAATCGCCCTCCACAGCGAACCAGGGAAGCAGGTGATAACGGTAGCCCGCAAGAAATCCGCCGCTGGTAGTGGCCGGGCGGGAAGAAAACAGATCGTTTGTGCTGGCAGTAAAATTCGCGGTGCCCTGCACACTTACTTCTGACTTGAAGTCCTGCGCGAACGCTGACGCCGCCAACAGGCACACAGCAACCATCAGGATGGTAGATATCTTATTCATGATTTTTCGACTGCTCTCCGAAATGGAATTCGCCCGATACCCCAAGCTCCCCGGTGGCGCGGCGGGCTGGTGTCAATGCACTTCAGGTAGGGTTGGCGGTAAAAACCCCGGAAAGCAGCATGCGTTGCGTGGCTTGATCAAACTTTACCTGCGACTGTTCGAAACGGAAGCAAGAACTCGAGAAGTACTAAGGCGACTCAGGTGATTCAGCCGAGCCCGGCAACAAGAGCTCTCTTACGAGACCAGCTGCGGCTCATCCAACCCAACCATCGCCTGCATCGGCAGTTCCAGTGCGATCCGCGCACCGGGATTGAGATTCTGGGCCTGCACGTCGCCACCGTGCTCTTTCACGATTCCATAGCAGATGCTCAGTCCCAGGCCCGTGCCTTTGCCTACTGGTTTTGTCGTATAGAAAGGATCGAAAACGCGGTTCGGATCGCTGAATCCCGGCCCATTATCGTCGAAATGCAGCGTGATCCGGTCGCCGCGACGTCGGGCGGAGATCGTGATGCTCTTCTGCTCGCATGCTTCCAGTGCGTCCATGGAGTTATTCAGCAGATTGAGCAGGATCTGTTTGAACTGGTCTTCATCCAGCGCCACCAGCGGAAGGTCCGGCTCAATGTGCAGGCGCACGTTAATGTCATGATTCTGGATGTGGTATTCGCGAAGCGCCAGTACATCCTGCAGAAGAGCTTGCAGGTTTGCCGATTTCTTTTCCAGGTTGTTCTGCCGGGCAAAGCGCAGCAGGTTCTCGATGATGCGCTTCATGCGCTGTGCTTCGCGGATCATCTTCTCCAGTTTCTGGCGTGTGGGCCCGGCGGCAAGCTCATCCGTCATCAACTCCGAGTAACCCACGATCGAAGTCAATGGATTGTTCAATTCATGGGCCACGCCGGCAACGAGTTGTCCCATGGCGGCAAGTTTTTCTGATCGCATTAATTGCCGGTGGAGCGCGGTATTGTCCATGATCACCGCAAGATCGCCGGCCAGCAGTTCAATGCGAGACATCTCTTCGGCGGTCACCCGGCTCACGTCATTGGGATCATCCAATGCGATGCAGCCAAGGTAACTGCCCCGCAGGGTTTGGAGCGGTATGAAGATCCGGTCACCCTTGTTCCAGCCTTGCGGAACCTCCAGCCTGCTTAAGGAAAGATTGAATTCAGCGAGCGCTTCAGCCCTGACCACGCAGGAGGTTTCACCGATGCGTGCGCCACGACGAAAAATCTCGGCGACGTGCTCAAGCTGCCAGCGTCCGCGACAGTTCTCTGCCACCTGCGCCATCGCTTCCTCGTCCATGCCCGCACAGCCCGCCGGATACAGCGTTCTTCCGTCCAGACTAAGCACGATGCACACACGCCGGAACGTGCTGGTCTCGCAGATCGCCTCTGCAACCTCCTGGGCCAGCGCGTTGAAATTGGCGCCAGTAAGCATCCTGGAGGTAATCTCGGCGAAACGCCGCATCTGGTCGTTGATCTTGCGTTCGCGAACGCCCGCGGCGCGCAACACACTGGATTTCTCTTCCAGCAGCGTAAGGATCATGCCAAAAGCGACAAAGAACTTGGGTACGTTCCACAACTCAGGATTGATTTTCAGGTTGGGGAGATACGTATCCACAAGCACCCCAACCGGGAATACGGCGGCCCACAGAGTGAATCCGCCTACCGTAGTCAGGACGCCGGGAGATTTCCGAGGGTAACGCCGCCAGTAGAGGAGCGCGGGCAAGGCGAAGCTCAACGTCAGCAGCGCAATCCATCCGACGACGAAGTTCCCTTTCCATGCTTCCAGGATTACAAAGCAACCCGTGCCGATCACAATCGGCGCCCAGATCACACCATGCCAGATTGGTCGCCGCACGCGTACGATCAACCCAGGCACACCAAAGAACATGAGTGCCAGTCCCGCCACATAAGGGGCCCTCGATTGGTGGTCGAATGCCAACAGCGTGATATAAAGCAGGGCCGGAATGCTGGTCGTCGCTAAAAAGATGCGGGTGAGCCGGTTGTCTTCGTGAAAAGCCGTTAACGAAGCTATAAAGAAAAATCCGGAAAGCAACAGAGAGCTCTGGTCCGCAATCAGCACCAGTGGCGATCCGGAGCCGTCGGCCGGATAGAAGATACCCGCCAGAAAATGGCAGAAGATGAGACCCCAGGCGGCGACCCAGAGGTTTAGCCGTACTGAGCGCGCGTGACGCCGTAGCGCCACAAAGATACCTACGAGCACAGCCAAAACGAGAATCGTCGGAAGCTTGTCGAGCAAGGTGACCAGCATCTCTTTCCCCGGAAGCTACGCGAATCTAACACACAGCATCGGTGATAATCAGCGGTGCAGTCTGCTGGTACAGTGACGTTGGTAACGCTAGCCCAGAAAGCATCCTCGGCCAGGGACTGCTGGATTTGACCTTTCCTGCCTCCGTTTTCAAACCAGGTCTCATTGCCGATTGCCCGGATATAGATTCGATCTGCCGTCTTCCCGAATGGCTGGTTCGGCCAATTGCAAATTGCCAATTGCTAATTGCTTCATGCCCTTTTACTTCCTGGTAAACCTTAGAGGGGGTGCCCCCTATTTTTTTCACGTTTTGTTGCCAGCAAAGCTACTTAGCCAATTTTGACCCTTGGGTCACGCCGCGTTTGCCCTTGGGTCACGCCGACTTTTCCTTGGGTCACCCAAGGTTTTGCTTGGGTCACCCAAGGGTCTCACCCGCCGTTCAAAT
>DATAEJ010000282.1:0-11227 GCA_036258095.1 Candidatus Angelobacter sp.
ATCTTCACCAGTGGCGGCGTGCGCTGCATCAACTTTTGCAGTGTTCCCTGCACGTCAGAAAGTTCTTCAAAGCGGTACATGCGTTCACCGCGGCCGCGTAACTCGCCCGGCGTCTGTGGACCGCGGAGCAGCAGTACGTCCATCACCGCCGTTTCCGCACGGGTGAAGTTGAACACTTCCTGCACGCGGTGTTCGTACTTGGTCACCCGGCTATCCGCCCCTCCGGCAGGACCCGCAAGCCGCTTCTCCTGAAGTGAATAAAGGGCATCACGCACGGCGTTCTCGTCCAGGTTCATCACCGGATCGCGATTGTTCTTCTGGTTACAGGCATTCACCAGGGCGTTCAGGGAAAGCGGATAGTAGTCGGGGGTAGTGATGTCCTTCTCGATCAGCGCGCCCAGAACGCGCGCCTCCACTGCACTGAGCACGATTTCCATGACAGCTAGTCTACCGAAACCGCCGTGAGCAGCCACACGCACGCTGGTGACGCAGGCCGCTAGTCCACCCAGTCCGCAATAAAAATATTCGTCTCGTGCGGTTCCTTACCGTTCCGGTTAGAGGCCCACACCAGCTTCTTGCCGTCCGAGCTGAACATGGGGAAGGAATCGAAATCAGGGTAAAACGTGACGCGCTCCTGGTTCGTCCCGTCCACGTTGATGATGTAGAGATCAAAGCCCCGCGCGCTCTTCGTGTCCGCCAGGTTGGATGCGAAGATGATGCGCTTGCCATCCGGAGTGAAGTACGGCGCAAAATTGGCGGCTCCGTTGTTCGTAACCTGCCGCTTGTTCTTTCCGTCTGCATCCATCACCCAGATTTCAAGATTCCCCGGCCGAATTTTGCCTTCCGCCAGCAGCTTCTTGTAGTCGGCAATCTGCTCGGCGGTTTTCGGATGCTCAGCCCGAAACGCAATCTTCTTCCCATCGTAGGACCAGAATGGTCCTCCATCGTAACCAAGCTCATGCGTGAGCTGTTTGACGTGAGAGCCGCCGGCATCCATCACGTAAATGTCCAGGTCGCCGTTGCGCATCGAAGTAAACGCGATCTTCTTGCCATCACGCGTAATCGTCGCCTCCGCGTCGTATCCGGGACTATTAGTGAGCTGCTTCAGATCGCTGCCGTCCGGCTTGGCTGTGTAAATGTCGTACGTGTCATAAACCGGCCAGACGTAGCCTTTGGAATAGTCCGGCTTCGGCGGGCATGCCGGGCTCGCCGCATGAGTTGATGAAAATAAAATTCGATCGCCTGCGGGAAAGAAGTAACTGCACGTGGTGCGGCCTTTGCCTGTGCTCACCAGCTTCGGCACGCCAGGCTTGCCATCCGGCGTGCTGACTGGGATCGTATAGATCTGGTCACACTCCACGCCGTTCCCCTGATGCTGGAAGATCAGACTCTTGTCATCGGCTGAAAAGTAAGCCTCGGCGTTTTGCCCGCCAAACGTGAGCTGGCGGACGTTTTGGAAATGCTTTTCCCCTGGGTAGACCAGTGACGCGGCGCCTTTGTCTGCTTCCTGCGCGATGAGCGAAACCGAAGCAGCAAACACCCAGATTGCCGCGAGGCAAACACTTAAAAATCTCATCTTTGACATAATTGGTGCCGTCATTCTACTTCGCTCCTGCGCTGCCTTCCACAGGAGATCATCATTCTCCGCCGCAGGCGGAGAGCAGTGATTCATATGCCCTTCAGCTACCTGCGTTGCTCCAGAGTCACCTTTGCGGTCACCGGCTTCCCATCGCGCAGGACTTTCACTTCCACCACGTCGCCGACCTTGCTGCGGCGCAGCGCGTCGGTGAAGTCGTAGAGGTTTTTGATCTCTTTGTCGCCGAACTGCACCAGGATGTCCCCACCTCGGAACCCCGCTTTGGCGGCAGGCGAGTTTGGCTTTACGTCAGAGAACTTCACGCCGGTCTCAACCTGACCAAAATCCGGGATCGACCCGAAGTAAGGACCATATCCCCCGCCCCCGCTCGGTATTCCGCCTTGATGACCAGCCGGCGGCTGCTCCTCGGCAACAACTTTGAACTCAGGCTTGTTGGACGCATACGCAAGCTGCTCGGAGACGTCTGCGACAAGCCCCAGCAGGCGCACCGCTGCCTCCGCGTTGATCTTGTCCCAGGTGTCGGAAGGCTTGTGATAGTCCGAGTGCAGCCCGGAAAAGAAGAAGAGCACAGGAATGTGCTTGGGCAGGAATGATGTGTGGTCGCTCGAGGAATACCCGCCCAGCGAATACTCAACGTTCAGGTGAGCCTTGGTTTGCGTGCCCTTGAGCAGCTCGGCAAAGCTGCTCCCCGTTCCCACGCCGCCGACAAAAATCTTGTCGTCCTTGATGCGGCCGATCATGTCCATATTCAGCATGGCCACGGCCTTCTCAATCGGTCGCGTAGGATGCTTGACCCACTCCTCTGACCCAAGCAGGCCCAGCTCCTCCCCGGCAAAGTTTGCGAACAGAATGCCGCGCCGCAGCTTGGTGTGCAGCCTGGCAAAATGTCGCGCCAGCTCCAGCGTGCCCGCCGTGCCGGACGCATTGTCGTCCGCGCCGGGATGAATTTGACCGATCTGGCTGGGCGCTAGCGAGTCGAAATTGCCGCGGCCAAGGTGATCGTAGTGGGCCCCCACGATTACATACTCGTCGGTCTCGCCCGGAAGATAAGCCAGGACGTTGTTGACCTGGGCGCGTGTGTGTTCCACGCCGACCTGAAGCGAAATCTTCGAATCGTCAAGAGCGAATGATGCCGGCTTCAGGTTCTTATCGATTTGCTCCTGCAATTTCGCCAGCGTCTTTCCCGCTGGCAACAACTTGTCTGCCGCCGCATTCTTCATCTGGAGCAGCAAAATGCCCACATCCGTTGGACCGCTTACGCTTCCGAACTGAATCAGCAGGTCTTGCTCCCCCGGACCCGGCTTCCCGTTCAGCAATACAATCGCTTTTGCGCCGTGGTTGCGCGCGTTGATGGCTTTGCTGAAGAGCTGCGAGTGGATCGTCATTCCTGTCTTGCCGCCGAAATCCACTGGCTCATAGCGCAGCACCAGGACGATCTTGTCCTTTACATCCACGCCCGCGTAGTCGTCATAGTGAAATTCATCGGCAGTGATGCCATATCCTGCGAACACTATCCCGGCCGTCGCCAACCCGGAGCTGGAAAAACTGAACGGCACATAATCTTCGTTCAACTTCAGCTCAGTCTTCTTCTGTTTTTCCAGCAACGCGAGATGGTTCCCACCCTGAAGCCTGGCTCCTGTGATCACCGTGAACGGTTGCAGGTAGCCGTTGCTTCCCGCGGGCTGGAGGCCAAGCTTCTTATACCGTTCAACAATGAGGTGTTCCGCTCGCGCGAGTCCCTTGTTTCCGTCACCGCGGCCTTCCATGGCAGGCGTGGTGAGCTCTTTCACGTCCTCAAGGTACTGGCGTGGGTTGAGGTCGGCGTTCTGAGCAACAGCGGGGAAGCACGACCAAAGCGCCACAACGCACGCGAAAAGGAATCTCCGTCCAGAATGCATATTCAGCCTCATCAGCTTGCAATGCCTTAGTGTAACGCGACGTACGTCTCGCCCAGTGATGGCGATCACGCAAGCGCAAGCTTGACGTTCCGCGCGAACTCAAAGATGATCGCCTGACGTGCTATGACAGCCAAAATAACCTCCGCAATTTGCGCGTTCATCGCTTTCGGTCTGATTTGTTTTGGCCAGGCCGGCACCCCAGCTCAGCCCCAGCCAAACAAGGAGACCGCCGTGACCCAGCACGCCCGCGGAACTTTCGATGTAAAGCTCACTCCACAATCAACCGGCGACAAGGAACAACCCGCGCTCGCTCGATATTCCTTGGAAAAGCAGTTTCACGGCGACCTGGAAGGTACAAGCAAAGGCGAGATGCTCTCAGCGGGCAGCGCAAAGTCGTCAGGCGGTTACGTCGCCATGGAAAGGGTCACAGGCACAATCGCCGGGCACAGCGGCACGTTTGCGTTGCAACACAGCGGTGTAATGACCAAGGGGGCGCCGCAGCTCACGATTACAGTCGTGCCCGACTCAGGCACAGGGCAGCTCGCCGGTCTCAGCGGAACGCTGACCCTCGAAATTAAAGATGGAAAGCACTATTACGATCTCGAGTACGCGTTACCGGCTTCAAAATAGGGCCTAACAGGCTCAGTCTTTCAGGATCATTCCCGCAACCCGCTTTAGGTCTTCTTCCGTATCTACCCCAACGGTGTTGAACGGAGTTTGCTCGAGATAGATGTCCACGCCGTTATCGAGAAAGCGAAGCTGCTCCAGCCGCTCTGCTGCTTCAAGCTTTGATTCCGGCCAGTTGCAGAAATTCGCCAACGCCTGCGGACGATAAGCATAGAACCCAAGGTGTTTCCAGTACTGAACGGTACCGGTTTTGTCGCGATCGAACGGAATGGTGGAACGTGAAAAGTAAAGCGCGCGCCCGTTCTGCGCTGTGACAACTTTCACCGCGTTCGGATTGGCAACATCCTCCGGCCTGCAGGGAGTCGCAATCGTCGAAACCATCACTTCCGGCCGGCGCATCGGGTTCAGCAATGCTTCCAGGTGTTCCGGACGCGCCAGCGGTTCATCTCCCTGTACGTTCACGTAAACGTCCGCCGGCACCCGCTGCGCGATCTCATAGACTCGGTCGGTTCCGCTGCGGTGCTCGGCCGAGGTCATCTCCGCTTTCCATCCGCGGCTCCGGGCCAGCGCCAGCACCTCATCGGAATCCGTAGCGATGATCACGTCTGCAAGCAACGAGCAGCCACGCGCTGCCTCATAGACACGCTGCACCATTGGCTTGCCCGCGATCTCCCGCAGGACTTTGCGAGGCAGGCGTGTCGATGCCAGCCGCGCCGGAATAATCGCCACAGCGCGGAACCCAAGCGGGGTCGCCACGGCTAGCTCTTCCTCATCTGTTTCAGCTTTTGTGATTTTTCCTCCACGCTGCGCGCAAGCTTCTCTTTGAGCGACTTCAGCTTGCCTGCCACGCCCTGGTTGCTGAGGCCAATGATTTGCGCGGCTAGAATGCCCGCATTCGTCGCGCCGGCTTTGCCGATGGCAGTCGTCGCAACGGGTATGCCTGCCGGCATCTGCACAATCGAGAGCAACGAGTCGAGCCCGTTGAGAACGGAAGGAATCGGCACGCCGATCACCGGCAGCGTCGTTTCAGCTGCGATCACTCCAGCCAAGTGGGCTGCGCCGCCCGCACCCGCGATGATCACGCGAATGCCGCGCCCCGCCGCGTTCTTCGCGAACTCTGAAGTACGCGCCGGCGAGCGGTGTGCCGAAGAGACGTCAATCTCGTAAGGAATGCCGAAATCTTCCAGCGCCTTGGCGGCTTCGTTCATGATCTCCAGGTCCGAATCCGAACCCATCACAATAGAAACAAGAGGACTGTCTGCCATGGAATTGCCTTTTCTCCGAGTGGTTGATTTTTCCTTGCCCGCTGGGAAAAACTACGGTTGGGCCTTCAGCGCTCGCGCGCCAATATCCTTGCGGTAATAGATGTCTTCAAAGCTGATCTGCCCCGCAGCTTCGTAAGCTCGCGCGATCGCATCTTTCAGCTTCGGCGCGCGCGCCGTGACTCCCAGCACGCGTCCACCATTGGTGTAATACTGGCCATCACGTTTGCTGGTGCCAGCGTGGAAAACCTTGACCCCAGGCATCTGCCCAGCGTGATCGAGACCGCTGATGAGCTTCCCTGACATATAGCCGCCCGGGTATCCTCCTGAAGCGACAACCACGCAGCAGGAAGCGTCTTTTGACCAGTGAAATACGCCCTCGCTCAGCCGCCCTTCGACCGCTGCTTCCATCGCCTCAACAAGATCGCTTTCCAGTCGCATGAGAACGGCCTGCGTTTCCGGATCGCCGAATCGGCAGTTGAACTCCAGCACCATGGGTCCGCGAGGCGTAATCATGAGCCCACAATACAGGATCCCCTTGAAAGGCTTGCCTTCCGCCTTCATGCCTGCCACCACCGGGCGCGCGATGTGGTTCAGCAGCCACCCGACCATAGCCGGATCCGCCAGCGAATCGATCGAGTAAGCACCCATGCCGCCGGTATTCGCGCCGGTATCGCCTTCGCCAATGCGTTTGTGGTCCTGGGAAGCCACCAGTGGCGCCACGCGTTCACCGTCACTCATTACCAGAAACGAAAGCTCTTCTCCCTGCAGGAACTCTTCAAGCACAACGCAGTCCGCCGGCTGGCCCAGCAAGCGTCCACTGAACATCTCGGCTCCTACCGTTGCTGCTTCCTCTTTGGTTTGCGCGATCACCACACCCTTGCCGGCCGCTAATCCATCGGCTTTGACTACCACAGGTGTTGAGAACAGGCCGAGCGACTTGCGGACCTCTTCTTCTGATGTGCAAACGGCGTAATGGGCGGTCGGCACGTTGTGGCGCTGCATGAATTCCTTGGCGAAGCTCTTGCTCGCCTCCAGCTGTGCAGCGGCCTGTGTTGGGCCAAAGATTTTGAGACCGCGCCGGGTAAACTCATCCACCACCCCGAAAGACAGCGGCAACTCCGGGCCCACTACCGTCAGGTCCGGATGGATTTGGTGCGCAGCGGCCAGCAGCCCTTCCAGGTTCTTGGGATCGCCGGGCAGGCAGGTGGATTCATCGCAAATCCCGCCGTTCCCGGGCAGGCAATAGACCTGCTCGACGCGCGGCGACTGGCGTATCTTCCACACCAGTGCGTGCTCCCTGCCTCCACTACCGATGACCAGAACCTTCATACGTGAAATAAAGTTGGAAATCCCGGGGACTGTGACATTCGAGGATAAATCATGGAACGTTCCCGCGCGAGGGTGGCTAAGGCTGGGCAGTAAAAACGGTCAGGTACTAGGCACGCGCTTCCGCGCTCGTCGCGCCAGCTCTTGTTCCAAACTCTTGCGGCCGCGAGCCATGGCCCAGCGATGGTTCGCCGAGAAGATCGGTTTGAGGAGGGACGAAAGGTAACGCAGCAGCGGCTTCTCGGCGCTGAGACGCCAGTCAAAGATCATGTTCACCCAATCACCGTCTTGTTCAAAGGTCCAGACACCCCGCCCGACAAAGTCGCCCGAG
Source organism: Candidatus Angelobacter sp. (assembly GCA_036258095.1). GTDB lineage: Bacteria > Acidobacteriota > Terriglobia > Terriglobales > Acidobacteriaceae > Angelobacter. Next base: position 7,045 of record DATAEJ010000282.1, read on the forward strand.
GCAGTGATCGCCAGCCGCCGTGGCCGATCAACTTCTACTACCGTCGATTCCCAATCCAGCGTGTAAGGCAGCCAGCCTTTCGTGTGGAAGCGCACCCGCCGTCCGACTCCGTGTTCGTCGCCAGCCGAAAGATCAATTACGCGAAGATATACATCGGGCCACCAGCGGGGAAACTCTTCGGGCCTGCTGATGATCTCGAAGGCTTCTTCAGCGCTCGACTTCACGCGCCACCGCGTTGTGAAGTGATACTCGTTTGCGGCGGACATTCCGGTTCATCTGGCTCCGGAAACAGAAAATGCCGGGCTGGTTGGCCCGGCACATTTCCTGACTTGCTGTAATGATGCGGTTACATCACTAATGCGATTGTCTCGAGTTCTTTGTGCAGGCTCTCAACATTCAGTCCTGAGCCTTCAATGCGTCCTGCGGCATCGAGCGCCGATTCCGGCGAAACTCCGTATCCGCGGCCGGTTAAAAACATTTTCAATAATTCCGCAGTCTGGAAAGAATCCAATCCACCTTGGAGGAGTTCATTCCTGAGAGCTGCCACTTCCGTCACCGTGAACTTCTCTCCCATAGGTCACCTCCGACCCATATACCTGTTGTACGTATTAGACACGCAAAGCCACCTCTTTGTTGCAGGAAAAAAAAGAGACTGCCTGACATTGGTAACGGAACCAAAGTAATCCAAGCACTTAAACCTCTCCTCTCGCCGCTCTGCGCAACTTGGCGTGACTTTACGTTCAAAAATAATTCTTTACTTCGCCATTTTGCTCAAGTGCACGTCAAACGCAGCTTTGCTCAGCAACGAAGTCAATTCGAAAGCGCGGAAACGGTCGCCCACCAGCTCGCGCTGGCGGTACAATCCAGGCTCGCTATCTACAGTTTCGTGTCGCGCCTGCCAGTTCGCCAGGAACTTCTCGGCATCCGCTTTGCTCGGCTCCGTGCTGGTTCCCTGCGAAGTGAGCGATTCCGCGGCATAGGACTGCAACAGCTTGGGCCAGTATTTCCCCAGCAGGGAGCTGCTGGCAAAGAGATCCGCCCACACGATCCGGCCCTTCACCGCCACCACTACGCCGACAGCGTTCTGGTCTTTCAGCCGCTTGATCACGCTTTCATATTGCTTCCGCATCGGCTCGGTGATCTGGTCCATCTGCTGCTTGACCGCAGAATTCGCAATCACCGTTGCGTACGAAGTAGTTGAAGCGAGCTCTCGAACCACTGACGGAGCGCTACCAACCACGCCTGCTGCAACGCCGGTTACCGGTCCACCTGCCGTGGTTCCCGATTGAGGTGTCGCGCTGGGCCGGCCCGCTGCATCTCCATACGCCAGCTTATTGGCCATTCCCATTCGCGCTGAATTCACGCTGTCCCACACTTTCTGCTGGTCGGCTTCAGCCATTGCCTTCATACGTACGCTTGGCTGGACCATGACGGATGCATGGGTATCAAATTTTGTTGAGCTCTCAATCCACCGGCCCGGCTCGACACAGAAGACGCCCAGTTCCACGGGATCGCTTTCCGGAGGAACAATCCTGTCTTTGCCGACTACGCGGTCCTGTTTGCCTCCAGTAACCACTTCACCGGCCAGCAACAAAAGCGGATGTTTGGAGTTATTTACCAGTACCAGCCGGTTTACCTGGGCGCTGGAGTAATTCTGGTACCCGTGCCGGCGAACCATTCCGCCGTGCAGGTTTCCGGTTTCAGTGACCACCACTTCGCCGGACCGGATACCCTCGTCCAGGGTGATGAAATCGCTGGTATCGTGCGATCGGGCAGCAACAACAGGAAAAATCGTGAGGTCGTTGTGCGTAATGGGGTCCAGGAGCTTGTAATCCCCCAGACCTGGGGTGGTTTCGCCTCCAACAGCAGGAGCAGAGAATGCGGAGGTCAGCAAGAGCAGAAGGGCCGGAAAGGCCCCCAGAAAAGCGCTTTCATACACTTCACCTCATGGTTGAGCCACCTTCGTTGTGTAAAGAATGAGAAAAGTAGCCGTCCTTGCGGGTAAAATTGAGAGACTGTAACTATGAGCTCAGGGCCCAGCCCGATAGAAACACTCGCCGTCGCTACCCGCGATCTTTATGAGAAATGCGGCGCGCAGAAGTATGACCTGAGCTATGAAGAGTTCCATCACATCCTGGAACAGATAGCAGGTAAGTACGTCCCCGGCGCTCCTGCGGCCCACAAAGTCAAATTCTGGAAAGAGCTGCGCATTGAAGAGCTGGCTCTGGCCCGCGGCTGCGCCAACGGGCAGGAACACGCATGGCAAGTCTTTCTCACGCGCTATCGCCAAAAGCTGTATGAAATTGCCCGCGGCATCACCCGCGAGGACTCAAGCGCCCGCGAACTGGCCGACTCCATTTACGGCGACCTGTTCGGCACCTCCGAACGCGACGGCAATCGCCTCTCCCGCCTGAGCTTTTACATGGGTCGCGGGTCCCTGGAAGGCTGGCTGCGGACCGTGGTGGCACAGGAATTCGTGAATCGCTACCGGAAGCAAAAGCGTCTTGTGAGCCTGGACGAACAGGAGGAAGATGGTGTCCAGTTCACGGCCTCCGATTCCGGGCCAGCCAGTGCCATCGACAGTCGCCTGAGTGCCGCCGTCGACGATGCTCTTGGAAGCTTAAGCTCTGAAGACCGGATGGTTCTGGCCTCCTATTATCTGGACGACCGGACACTTACGGAAATTGGAAGGCTGGTTGGGGTGCACGAATCTACCATCAGCCGGCGCCTGGAAAAGCTGCTGAAAGGGTTGCGAAAACAGGTGGTGCACGGGCTTACCGCGCGCGGAATGAGCCGCACGCAGGCCGAAGAAATGCTGGAATCTGATGTACGCTATTTGCAGGTAGACGTGGGCAAAAAGCTGCAAGAAAATCTTCCTGCAGCGTTCCAACGTGATAAGGGTACAAATTAGCAATGCCTGAGTTTCCAACCATCGTACGCCGACGTCTGCAGGCCGGAGAGGACCGGAAAGGATTTCACCCAGACGCTGATACCCTTACCGCTTACGTTGAGCAGCTGCTTCCCGGCCATGAGCGCGACTATGTAACGCGCCACCTCTCGGTTTGCAGCGAATGCCGGGATGTGGTGACGCTCACGATGCCGGAAGTCACAGCGGCCGCAGAGATGCCCGAAGCGGTAGTTTCCGCTGTTCCGACCGAGTCGGTTTCTGTGATGCCAACGATGCCGCGGCGCCGCTGGTTCCTGACCCCGGCGTTCGGCATGGCTGCCTCCATCGCTGCTATGGCTCTTGGGCTGACTTTTGTCCTTCGTCTGGATCATGAACGCGCACCCACGGCAAGTAATCAGCAGCCTCGCCAGGAAATTCAGGCCAGAAACGAGAACCCGGCTAGAAACGAAAGCAAGGTCGCTGGCAACAATCAGTCGGTCGCGAACCCGGCAGTCCAGCCGGCACCGGCACCACGGATCACGGCAGGACTAGCCACCGCACAGGTTGCGCAACAGCGAAATTCTGCCGGTAAGCCGAAGTCGGTTCCCGCTGATTCAATTCGGGCGCCGCAACCTGCGAACCAGCCTGCAGACGTGGCGGACCTTCGGAGAGACTATCTCAACAGCCAGCTGCTCTTCTCCAGTTCAGCAACGGCTCGCTCACCGGATCTGCCGCAAGCTCCGCAACCCATGTTCCCACGAGCGCTCAACCTGCATGCGCCTGCACTAGTCGGAGGCAGTGCCGGTGCGGGGCAGACGAACGCTTACCTTCAAGTGCCGGCCGCAGGACAACCGCAGGCCGCTGGCGAATTCTATCCCAGGCCGGGAACTCCGAGTTCCAGTGTGATCGATAAGCTCCTGGATGCCAGTAAGCTTCCGCTGCATGCGAAGAAGCTTGCTCCGGCAATCCGCGCCAAAGAGACGGAACACCTGAGCATGTTCAGCCCCGGACTGAGTCTGGCAGATAGCAGCCAGGCAGCCACTGCAAAAGGTGCTGATGTCTCTGAAGCGAAAGGCGAATTGGCCCAGTCCCAGGCCTTCACCCGCCGGGCACTCACACCCGCGGCTGTGGCGCGCCTCGATGAGCCGGTCATTCAATGGAAGGTCGCACAAGGCAAGCTGCTCAAGTCTTCCGATCTAAGTAGCTGGGTCGAAGCATATCCCGCTTCAGAAGGTATCGTCTTTACCGTGGTCAGCGGTAATGGTCCCGACATCTGGGCCGGGGGCAGCAAAGCCG
>DATAEJ010000283.1:0-5522 GCA_036258095.1 Candidatus Angelobacter sp.
ACGCTTCAAGCTCCCTCGCTTCGATCCTGCCAACATGCCCCGGCTGCACGAGATCGCCGTTCCAACCCTAGTGCTCTGGGGCCGCGAAGACGTGCTGCTACCTGTGGCTTACGCCGAATATTTCAGGCAGACCATTCCCCACGTGCAGGTAATCATCTACGACCGCTGTGGCCACCTTCCAATGGAAGAAGTTCCTGCCCGCAGCGCGGAAGATGTGCGGAGGTTTGTTGAAGGAAAGGCGAGTGCGGCGGCGCCGTGAGGGAACACCGGATAAGCACAAGTCATCGAAATTGAACCCTCATGCGCTGGAACTGCGCTCGTTCCAGATGCTTTTGCGTTCCAGACTGCGTTCTGAACTCCCACAGGTGCACCTGTCCAGGAGCAGCGGACCTGCCTCAACTTACATCGGGAAGGGGGACGCTCTACTTCTTCTCCTTCTTCTACTTCTTCTCCTCCCACTCATGCTTCACCACAGGATTGCCAAAGATATCCGTCGTCGGACGGCTCTCCCCGACCTTATTCCCGGCCTGGTCATAGTGCTTCTCTACCGGATTGCCGAAGAAGTCGGTGGTGGGACGGCTCTCGCCAATTTTCGATCCGTCGCTCGCATATACATCTGTCTTGGGGCTTCCGAAGAAATCTGTCGTTGGCCGTTGCTCGCCAACCTTCTTTCCCGTGTTGTCGTAGACGTCCACTTTTGGATTTCCAAAGAAGTCCGTGGTTGGGCGCATCTCGCCAACTTTCTTACCGCTCTTGTCGTAGACGTCGGTTTTCGGATTCCCGAAGAAGTCGGTCGTCGGCCTGCTTTCCCTTGCGCGAGGTGGATAACCGCCCCTTCTCCGCGGTAGCGGACCTTCGTTATCGGGCCCGCCATTGGCTACAGAGAACAACCACAGGGCAAGCATCAAGAACAGGAACGCCAGCACAACCGCCAGGACGATGTAGCCGACCATCAGCCCCAGAAACAACATGATGCTGCCAAAGTAGAGCAGCGCACCAACCCGCACGCCGGCGCGCAGGTGCGAATTTCCTATTCCGGCGCCTTTATCCCAGATCCATGCGCTACCGCCATAAAGCGGCCGGAAGAAGAACTTTGCCAGCTTTCCGTCGCTGGCACCCGCTTTTGCTCTTTTAGCTTTGAGCCAGCCTTCGAGTTTTTCCGCCCATGTTGTCATGCCGTCGTTGCCTGCAAGTGGCCAGACGCATGCGATGACAGCAGGACCCAGCAGAAGCGACCACGATGCCGGGTCAGGTGAAAAGACAATCCATACGATCGCAGCCGGCGCGAAAATGCCGGCGCCGATCCGGACCGCATCAAGCGCAGGGAATTTCCCCGATGTCGTAGCCCTTGCCGGAATCGGTATCGATGGGGTCGTGGCCGGCGCAGCCGCCGCGGCAGTAGCCGTAGTTCCGATAACACCAGGCGTGCTAGCGGCCGAGGGAAGTGTAGTGGGTGAAGCAGTCGCTTTTGTCGTCGCAGCAGACGCTTGCGGCTGCGCGCATGGACTGCATTGAGTTCCTGAAGGGATAGGAGTGCCACAAGTCTTGCAATAGGGCATTTGCCACCTCCACTGGATGAACGGAGGCGCAGGTCTTGCTTCTAGCCGGGAAGCGTGCTGATTCTTAGAGCTGCGTGTTCAGTCGGGCAATATAGCCCAGGAATTTGGACAAGGCAAGAATATTCCCTAAAGTAGCAGCACCGACCAGGGAGTTTGTATCGTGTTGAATTGATTGGACGATTTGCTGGTTAGTGGATCCTCTCTTGAAATCCATGGCCTCACGGACAGCACCTAATTCGCCGCTATCTGCGCCTCGCCTGTCGGCTGGGACGCCGACAAACCGGCTCAACTTCGACTTCGTCTCGGTCGCTTCCGCTCCCTTGCCGTCGCTCAGGGTGACAGTTTGGAAAGTTCCGAGCAGCGGCAACGAGTCCTGCCGTCATAGACCGAATCATGATGGTTCAGTGACAAATTTTGCTATTGCATCGGGGCGAATGATCGTCGTACTATCGAGAGATTTTGCTGCCTTACGACTTTGGCAAGGAGGCCCAGGAAGGAAAGGTTGGGACGATTGGGACGAGGTTGCGATGGATTGGGACGTCCCAATGGGATGAACCTTGGGACGATTGGGACGAGGTTGGGACGGATTGGGACGAAGCCGGGGGTGGCAGGGCTGGCGGATCGCCGGGATCGCCGTAATCGCCGTAATCGGAACGAAGGGACAGTAAAGACAATTTGCTTCAAGTGCTTCCCAGGAGGCACCGCCCAAAAAGGCGATCTGATCTTTCACAACTGAATATGAGCCTGTTTGGGATTTTGGCAACTTAGCCATTGCCTTGGATGGGGAACCAGTGGGTACTTTTGCCGGAAATAAGTGGCAAGCTCTTTCCGGTGAACTGGTCTTTCTGAAGGGGCCATGGCTAAATGGCAATGGCTGAAGAGTCAACGGCTGAAGGGCACCGGCTTCAGGTTAATTCGCGGCTAATTTTGCCTTGCTCTTTTCGGCGCTCTCAGCGGTGACATCGGCTTTTTGGCCGAACCATCCGCGCACTCTAGCCACCCACGCGTTCCTCACGGCCTTCCAGACCACGGCATACTCAAACACCAGCGGCGAGAATTTTCCGTCCAGGCCGATCAGGTGATATTCACAGATGTTAACCCGCGGCACCTGGTAGGGATCGCGGTCCCGCGTCCAGAGCACCGGCCAGTCATTGACGAAGGCCAGTTTGTAGCCCGCGCGCCGCACAATGCCCCGCACCTCAGGCGAACTGTTGCCATTGGGATAGGCAAACAGAGTGCACTCCCGGCCCAGCCGCTCCTCGATTTCGTGCCTTGAATGTGTGATCTGTTCTTCCGCGCGCTCTGGCGGAATGCGAGTAAGGATCTCATGCGTGCAGGTGTGCGACCCAAACGTCACTCCGCTCGCATGCAACCGCTCGATCTCGCCCCAGGTCATGGTACGGTCCACTGTGGCCGACGCAGTGTGCGCCGCCTCCGCGCTGAAGATTTTTTCCATCTCCTGATCGCGCTGCTGCTCCGGCAAGAGTTTCAAGCGCTCGATCACCTGTTCAAGGTAGGTGTGCTTTGAGTCTTCATCGCTCACGCAGTTCCCCAGCACGGATGCAGCCTGCTCCGGCCAGAACGGCATTGCCGCCCCGGCCCGCTCCGGCACGATAAATACGGTCATCGGCGCGCGATGCTTGCGCGTGATCTCAAACGCGCCCTCGGCATTGTCACACCAGCCATCGTCAAACGTGAGCGCGATTGCGGGCTTGTTGCGCGGCTCCCATGAAATGTTCGCCGCCAAGTCCACGATTTGAAGATTATTTTCCGCATACGAGAGGAACTGATCAAACGTTTCCCGCCGCACGATCATTCCGGGTAAAGAGGCGGTCGTCGCAATCTCCTCATCGCTGAGCACGCGATGTAGCGTAAGCACAATGATGCCGTTGCGCCGCGCCCACTGCCTGGCCAGCCGCAGCAGGCCGCACGCGCGCAGCGCTCCAGCCCACGTTGTCTTGATCAGGGCTCGCGCGGTGGATCGCTGGAACATCGTTCGTCCATGCTCCTAAATGGCGCGCAAACCTCTGCGCCGGAATTCGAGGGCCTCTTCCCTCTTCGGAAACGTGAAGTACGTGCCTTTGTCGTGCTCCAGCCGGATTGGAACAGCCGTGTTATCAGCCAGGCTGCGCAGCACGCGTGCCATGCAGTGTGCGCCGTGCCGCTTTGATTGCCGGATCAGGTCATGCAATGACGCGCCCGGCGTCACCGGCAACGATTCCTGCAGCAATGCGTCGCCTTCGTCCACCTTGGCGGCCATGGTGTGGATGGTCACGCCCAGCTGGCGTTCGCCGTGGAAGAGTTGCCAGAACGTCGGCATCATGCCCTTATACCGCGGCAGCGGCGCGTGATGGATGTTGATGCATCCTTTTTTCGGAATGGCAAGCACGCTGTCTTTCAGGATGTACGGACACGCCACTGAAACCATCAGGTCCGGTGCGCGCTCCGCCAGCGGCCTGGTGAACTCCGCCTGATTCGGGTTTGCCACCGACTCATACGGAATCCCGTACGCCTTCGCCAGCTGCGCGATCGAATAAAACTTCTTCGCCCGCCGGCTGCGCGGCAGCTTCGCCAGTACGCTTGCGACGCCGGCCTGCACCAGCAGTCTCGCCAGGCCGATTCCGCCATAAAGCCAGAACAGCTCGCGCAGCAGCTGCGTGCGTGAGCGTTTGCCCATTGCGCGGCAGCACGAGATCCGCGCAATCTCAAACTGCCCTGCGTAGTTCTGCAGAAATTCTTCAAAGAACGGCAGGATGTACAGCGAATCTTCCTGCGTCAGAAACTCGATTCTCATCGGCGCGCCCTCACCGTCTGCCATGTCACGTATTTGCGTCCGCGGCCCAGTTCAATCATGCTGAACAGCGCGGCCACGTTCAGCGTGCAGAAATAAGATGGAATTCCCAGCGGCTTCCACAACCTGTGCAGCGGCACCAGAAGGTTCAAAATCGCCAGCCCGTAAAACGCGACCTGCAGAGCCATCGTGATCCTGAACAACTGGCTGTCCAGCAGGAACACGTTGCTTACCAGTGCAATCAGCAGCAGCACCGGTACCATCCAACGCAATACTTTGTGCGACCAGAGCTGGAATGCCGGCCATGCGAACTTCCATGGCTTGAGAAGGTCGCTCACGCTCAGCAGCCCGCGCATCGCACGCGTCACCACACGAATGCGCATACGAAATTCTTCCTGCGTCGACTTGGTCGTTTCTTCGTATGCCAGCGCGCGGTCTTCAAAAACCACCTTGTAGCCCTTGCGGATCACCTGCAGCGGCTGTACCAGGTCGCTGATGATGTCGTCCGGCAACTCCGTGTACGCCGCCTTACGAACCGAGTAAATGCATCCGCAGCAACCCGTGATCGTGCTGATGCGCGACTGCATTGTCTTGATCAGGTTCTCGTAGTTCCAGAACGCCGAGCTGCCCAGCCCTGTTGGCGACTGATCTTCGGGATCGAAATATTTGTAGCGACCGCTGACGGCTCCGACTTTCGCGTCCTGGTAATTCGTGGCTAGATAAGCCAGCGCCTTTGGATGGTAGATCGCCGTCGCGTCCGAGAATACGATCACCTCTCCGCGCGCGTCGCGCGCGCCAAAGTTTTGCGCCGAGGTCTTCCCTCTCCGCTCCGCCATCCGCAACAAACGTACGCGGGTGTCCGGATAAGATTTCACAATTTCGTCGGTGCGATCGGTCGAGCAATCCGAGAGCACCACCACTTCCAGCTTGTCCGCCGGATACTCAAGCGCCAGCGTTTGCCGCAACTTTTCTTCGATCGCTTCTTCTTCGTTGTATGCGGCAATCAGCACGCTCATCCGCGGATAGTAGCCGGCGTCTGGCCGCGGCTTGCGAAAGAAGACGCCGACAATCGCGAGCAAAAGTGGATATCCGGCATACACATAGAACAGCAGCAGCACCGCCGCCCAGAAAATCATCTGCGCCGCGCCCGCTCCTGTTCCGATTTGTGCCGC
>DATAEJ010000284.1:0-12434 GCA_036258095.1 Candidatus Angelobacter sp.
AACGGTGGGCTTTCGTGCACCGGAAGGATGACTTACCAACCGAGCACCGGCCCCGAGGTAGTCTGGACCGAGGGACACGCATTCGATGCGGTACCGGTGCTGCGGCTGCTGCAACAGACGATTGAAGCATTTGATGTCCCGGCCGTAGGTGTTCTCCGGCTCCAATTCTCGAATGGGGATCGCTTGACCATCGCAAGCGAGAACGGCTACGAGGCACTCACAATCCACCATGTTGGCCAGCCGATCATTGTGGTATGACCGTACTGTGAAGAAATGGTGATGTTAATACAGCTCCAGCCAATCTCTCGGTTCGCGACACTCCGAGCGGCGGAGCCGCGTCATCAGGTTAGCCCACGGTGAAAGCGACGCGAGCGCCGCGGCGCGCAGCGGCGCTGGTAACCGTGGGTAAAAGAAGAATGAAGACAATTTCCTCACTGCCGTCGGCCGCGCGCAGCGGAGCGCGCTTGAAGAAATCCCAATCCCCGCCCGAGTTCACCAGCGATTTGGGATTGCTGGCGTAAATGGCGGATCATCGTTCGCCATTAGGATGTGAACGTTTCCGTAGCACCTTGTATCCTTTGCCGTCGTAGACATATGTGGTCGTCTCGGTTTCGGACGGAGATGACCAAGTGGTGATCACATTCCTGTAGCCCAGCGTTGTCTTGGCGCTCAGATCCAAGCAGTTCCCACCTGTGAATAAGAGGATGCTGGCTTTGTGCCCATTTTGGCGAACGATCCAGAACCACGTGTTGTCTGCTCCAGACATCGGATACGTGCCCATAACCAAAAAGAATCGATTACCTGAATCGGAGAGGCGTATCTCTTTCCCCTTGAGCAGCCTGGTTGGATCACGTTCGGTGCCTTCGCTCTGTGATAGCTCTCTTTGCGCGTCCCTGCCTTCCTTGGTGTTCATCACCGTAGCCAGAACAAGGCGTGGCAAAGCAACAGGCTTTAGCTCGAGATCGTCGGCGCCATCTTCACAAAAAGACGTTTGTTCTGCCACCGCATGTTTGGGTTTCTGCCCTAAGCAAATGATGCTGGTGAGGAGTATGGTCAGAGTGATGGCATAGCGCAGGTGCTTCACGCGATGAAGTTACTCCGAAAAGGAGCGAGTATCCAGATTACTGTCGTGAACAGCCGTTTACACTCAAATCCGCGTCATCTGCCTGGCCCACGGTGAAAGCGACGCGCGCCCGGGGTCCCCGGGCGCGGTTTTCTTGCGCATTTTATTGCACCGTTGCTGAGATCTTGTTCATCTTTGAACTAGGCGTGTTGGGCTTTTACATCTTTTTACAACCATTTACTGTGGTTTGACACGCCTGCGCTCCGTTTCCGCTATCGTCCTTGTTCATGGCCAGTCTGACTCTGCGGAGGCACAAATGAAAAGGCCGGTTTGGAATGTCCGGACGAAGCTCCTGTTGACCCTTGGACTGGTTGTGCTTCCGGCCGCCGCGCTGATCTTCTTCGGATTGGAACATCTGCAGTCGCTTGAACGAAGCCACAGTGTCGAAGCGGCCATTCAGGGAGATTTTCAGAAGACCCTCACAATATTTGACAAGCGATTGTCAGAGCGTGCCTATGACATGATGGAGGACGTTCGTATCGCTTTTCCCACGCCCTCCGATGAGCATGTGGATCAGCGCCTGGACAAGATTCTCGCAAACCATCCCTGGGCTCTCTATGCGTTTCTCTTTGACAAGGAGAATGGGACCATAGTTCGTGTCCAGCCTTCAAAACACTCAAGCGCGGCGTGCCAGGCCGGCGCTGCAAGCCTGCACACGATGATCCAGGGCTGGTTTGAACTGGAAGGCGAGATGCTCCTCGCCAAAATGGCGAGGCTGCAACACGTGGGTGAGCAACCCTACCTGGCCTCCGCGGAGCAAGTCACTAAGGGCGATAGACAGGTCTATCAAAGTGTCATATTTTTTCCGGTCGCTGCTGGCTCACAGCCGGCAACAGCGATTGGCGGAATCATGTTCGACCCGGACTTTCTGGAGCAATTTCTTCCCGCATCACTGAATGACCTGTTGGCGGAGAACGGGTCCGAAGCCGGACACGATACTCATCCGCAGCCGGCCGTTATGCTGCATTTTGTCCGCGACCACGCCCCAATCGCTGTTTCCCGCGGCTGGGATGGCGGGGAAGCGGAGGTAGAACGCAAGATGGAAGGTGCCTTCCCCGACCTTGTCATGGCCATCCGATATCCCGGGACAACGATCAAGGCAATCAACCAGCGCTTCCTGCGCACGAGTTACATCATCCTGGGCACGCTGTCTCTGCTCCTTGTGACCGGTCTCTTCTTTACCTACCGCAGCGTCACAAAAACCATGGAGCTTGCCAAACTTAAGTCGGACATCGTCTCCAACGTTTCTCATGAGCTGAGAACGCCTCTCGCTTTGATAAGGCTCTACGCCGAGACGCTGGAACTCGGCCGTATTCCGGATGAACAGAGAAAGCTGGAGTACTACCGGATTGTTCGCAAAGAGAGCGAGCGACTCACGGCATTGATAAACAATATTCTCGACTTCTCAAGGATCGAGGCCGGCAGAAAAGACTACGATTTCCGGGAGACTGATCTGCCGTCACTCGTCCGGGAGACGCTTGATTCCTATCATTATCAAATCCAGCAGAGCGGTTTCCGCTATGAAGAGCAGATCTCGAGTGATTTACCGCCTGTGAACGTGGATCGCGAGGCCATAGCTCGCTCGCTGCTGAATCTGGTGAATAACGCCCTGAAGTACTCCGGTGAAGAAAAGTACCTGGCAGTGAACCTCTATCGGGAAGACGGGTGTGCAAAACTGGATGTAATCGATCACGGTATAGGAATTCCAAGGGGAGAACAGAACAGGATTTTTGACAAGTTTTATCGCGTCTGCGATCCGCTGTGTCATGACAACAAAGGTAGCGGACTCGGCCTTGCGCTGGTCGAGCACATAGTGAGCGCTCATGGCGGAAAGATCACGGTGGAGAGCAGCCCCGGCAAAGGAAGTAAATTCACGATCGCACTGCCCTTGAAGCAGCAGCCCGCGACGGCAGGGACATCGTCCCTTCCCGCTAACCCGAGAACACACGAGGTAGGAGCATGACCAGGATCTTAATTGTGGAAGATGAGCCCAACATGGTGGCCGGGCTGCGCGACAATTTTGAATTCGAAGGTTACGAGGTGCTGACTGCCTACGACGGCGAGGCTGGACTCAGCCGGGCGCTCGCCGACGCTCCCGATTTGCTGGTACTCGACGTGATGATGCCTAAAATGAGCGGCCTGGAAGTTTGCCGGCAGCTCAAAGCCAAGCGGCCGTCGATCCCCATCATCATGCTGACTGCGCGAGGACAGGAGGTGGACAAGGTAGTTGGCCTCGAAATCGGGGCGGATGACTACGTCACCAAACCGTTCTCCATTCGTGAGTTGCTTGCCCGGGTCAAAGCCGTGCTGCGGCGCGGGCATACTCTGCCCTCAGACCAGGACAGGTATCTGTTTGGCGACGCCGAGGTCGATCTGCATGCCTGTCGTGTTATGCGCCAGGGCAGGGAACTCGACTTTTCATCGACCGAGTTCGAATTATTGAAGTACTTTGTCAGCCATCCTGGCGAGGTGCTCAGCCGTGATCGTTTGCTCGAAGAGGTCTGGGGATATGACAGTTCTCCCACCACCCGTACCGTGGATGCCCATCTGGTACGGCTCCGACAGAAACTGGAGCCAAACCCGGAGCAACCACGTTTTTTCCTGACCGTCCATGGAACCGGCTACCGCTTTGTCGGATGAGTTGGAGCAACGCATGAGCAGCAGTAATGTTCCCCGCGCGATCGAAAACGAGATTACCTGGTCCTGGGAAGACTGGATGGGTATAACTACCGCGCATTCAGCTGAGGTGACTCCCAGCCCTGCAGGCGCCGAACCGGCTCCTGGTTTCAAGCCCGAAGAAGCAAGTGCGTTGTACAGGGAGATATTTGATGCTCTCCAGGTGCCGAAACGGCTAAGCGGCGCCCGGCGTCTCCGGCGGGGCCAGTTTGAAATTGCCAGCGAGATCTTTCCCGCCCAGTTTTTTTCGGGAGACTTTGTGAGCGTGTTCGATTCACATGACAAAACATTTCTCGCCGTGGGAGATATAGCCGGTAAGGGCCTTACCGCGGCCATGTGGTCAACACACATTCTCGGCTTGATACGCACTTATTCAACCTCGCTCACGGAGCCGCATCTTGTCCTGCAAGCGATGAACCGCGATTTGTATGCACTTGGTTCAGCACCTCTTACGACCATGGTGCTGGCCGTTCTCGATTGGCGCCGCGGAGAACTCACGTATTCAAATGCTGGGCATTGCGCACCGATCCTTCACCCGCGGAGCGGCACGTTGCAGCAACTCTCAGAGGGAGGCCCCTTACTTGGCGCGATGTATGACAGCAAGTTTGAAGCGGCACACGTTGGCTTCGGTGCCGGTGACATGTTGGTGGCTTATTCTGACGGCCTGACGGAATGCAAGAATCCAGAAGGTGAAGAGTTTGGCCTGGAGCGGCTGGCCCGTCAGGTCAGGAGCGCTGCAAGTCTTCACACCAGTGAGACGTTGTTTTCAATCGTTGGTGCAGTGCAGGACTTTGCCGCTGGAATACCTCGCCACGATGATCTGACACTCATGGTCGTTGGAAGCCATTGAACCCGTGCTGTCGCAACCCGCTCGATGCTCGCAGACGTGCGTCTCGACTCGAGCTCCTTACGCTCCCTTGCCTTTCTGTTGCGGCTTAGCTGCCCCGCCGGCCTTGCTTACAATCAGCTGGTCCAGCATCAACGCCACGTCCGGCGCGCTGCGATCCCAGTAATGAGTATGCGCTCCCAGCCCGATGCAAGCTTCCTGACGTATACCGTCATTGTCTGTAAAGCAGTCCGCCATGGGAGGGTTAGGGAATGCGCCATCGTTGCCGGCGCCACGAGTACGTTGCATCCACCCATCCAGCCAGATAGCGCGGCCCACGTAATCTCCGCTGCGATAGTAGTTCGCCCATATGTCCAGCCCCAGGTCGTGCCGTGGTTCGGGCGCGGCGGCTTGCGGAATGGTAGTCGGCGCAGGCGGCTGCGACACGTGAACTCTCACCTCGGCTGGTTCACCGGTATCGTCCGGCACCGGACGGATATACATATAAAGGTTAGGGAAGAACCGGTTCAGGAGCTGCCGCAACGGGCTCCCCATCGTAAACAGACGAATCGGAATCGGCGCTTGTTCGTTGCCTGCATAGGCAAACTCGCTCAGCGTCTCGATTTTCCGGTGGTTCAGGAAACGTAGCAGGTCCGCACTGATGAGTGATCCCAGGCTGTGGGCCACAATCACAACCCGGTCATAACCGCGTTCATTCACGAACCGCAGCAGGCCAACATACCGTTCCACCACGCGCGCGCGTGGCGTGTTGTGTGAAGGAGACGTCCGAAGATAGTTGTCAACATCGAGCACCGTGTCCAGGATTGTGCTGGCCGACTTGAAGATAGCTTTGCCCGCAGTGGCCATGAAGATGGCCCCCGCCGTTACCAGTGGTCCGCTCTTCAGCGCCAGATTCACCGTGAACAGGTGGAAGTGCCACGTGTAAAGGTGGTACATCCATGAGAAGCCTTGGGCGCCGCCGGTGAAATAGCTGATCGTCGCCGCAAGGATGTAAACGAACGGCAGTCCGAACGCCGCCAGCCAGAAGCAGTAGATGATCGCCGGAAAACCGCAGAACGCGCCGGAGAGCCAATCGCCCAGCACGCGTGACTTCTGATTGTCCGCGATAATCGGATGTTGCGCCTCCTGCAATGCCGAAGGTGCGGCGAGCAGGATCAACAGCAGAAATCCGAGCGCCATTAATAGCAGGACACCCGGTAACCCCACAGGCGCGCTCTGCAGAAGCAGTGCCTGAAGCTGCCGCCGATTCGCCGCGTATGGACGCGGTTGTTTGTCAGGTGCGCTCAATGGCGCTGCCTTAGACTCGGCGTTTACAGAAGTGTGCTGGCACTGTTGCTCTCGCTGTTCCCATCGCTTTTCCAGAAGCAGGCACGGAAACTCGCTTCGCGGAACCGTCGCGACGTTGCTTATGCCTTTCCAGAGAGGCGCTTCAGGTAAAGCCGTGGAAGTTTTGTACAACGGAACGTGGTACCAGGTGTAATAGAACACGCCGCTCCAAGCGAACATGGTCACAAGCAGGAGAAGCAGCGTTGGCATAGCCAGCGCAAAGCGTCCGGTGCGGAACGCAGCACGCGCTCTAGCCCGCTCATCCGCAGCTTTCGTCATGCGCAGGCACACGAATTCCATCGCGTAGCTGAAAACCGCAAGCAGTACCAGTGCAGCCCAGAGAAAGCGCAGCAGCAGGAAGACATACTGCAGCATCATGAACGCGGCGGCGTTGTAAACCAGTGCGGCATGAGATTCCTGAGGCAAGCCAGAAATCGGCGGGCCAGCAACAATGTGGCGGTTATAAACAAGGCAGGCAACAAAACCCGCAGCCACAACCAGAGTGCTGATAACGCCTGATTCCTTGGCTCCCGCGCGCACCTGGTCGTAACTTGAAAAAATGTAATAGCAAACGCCGAAAGCGCCAATCCACCATGCCACGCTAAGGATGGCGTCTGCCAGGTCTTTTCTCACTGCGTTCTGCGCGTCAACCAGCATCACGTTGGCGGCCCATGCTGTTCCGCCCGCGGCGGCAAACAGCAGTATTCCGAACACCAGGAATGGCACCCAGTTCTTACCGTGAGCCAGACCAGTCTTTGATAATGCCCAGCCAACCAGACCGGCCGCAGCGATCGCCAGCAGTGTGGCTGCCACTGTCTTCGCCTGGCCGTCACTCAGCAAATGCGTGAGCGGCGCAAACGCCACCACCGGAAGCAGCACCAGGAAATTGAACAACCCCAGGCTCAAGACGCGAGTTGCATAGTTGTAGCTTCTTTGCAGCAGCAGCCACGGCATGGAGCCCGCATGTTCCAGCGACACATGATCGATCGCCGTCCGTCCCAGGCTGGCCAGGTGAATCATGAGTTGGTAAAGCGACATGAAGAAGCGGACGAACGAGTTGTTGCGCTTGGCCAGGTCTGCCCAGTACATCTCATACAAATCCACCTGCACTGAACCTGAATCTTTGGTCCCTGCCCGTGTGCCTCGCAGTCGTACTGACTCATACTTGCTCACCAGCGGATCGCCGCTATATTCGCCCAGCTGTGTGACCGTAAACTCATCATTGATATCAGCGCCACCGAGAGCGGCGCGTCCGCCTCGCCAGTTCTTGAGCCGGAAGCGATCGGCAAAGAATCCTCGCCGCTCTTCGAAGACTGTGCGCGCGCGGTCCCACAAAGTCGCCGGCTTGCCGAGGGACTGCTCAAAAACGCTCGGCCCCGGAAGTGGTACTTCAATCTTTTCGCAGTTGAAATCCTGGTACGGGCTGCCCTGTAGCGGGTTGGTAAATGCATTGATCCCCAGCAGAAGGTCGGCCATCCCCTGAGCCGACGATCCAGGCTCATGCTTGCCGACTCCATGCACCGCAATAACGGCCACGCGTTCGCGCCTGCTCTCAGGCGAGTTGGGTGGATTGCTCACGCTTTCATCTCTCATGGAAAACCCTCCGGCGGCGCTGGGCGACCGCTGCTTGCGCCAGGTTCCGAACCAAGTTTAGCCACCTTCCACGATCAAACGACGAAGATTTTTGACCTTAGCCGAATATTATGAACGCGTTCCAAGCCACCTTCCCTTCAGGGCATAGATCGCGATCAAATGGCTGAAGGAGGTTGGTTGTTATGGATCAGACGGTAGGATTTTTTGGCGTCCCCGACAGGATTTGAACCCGTGTTACCGCCGCGAAAGTTGAGCCGCTTTGCGGGCGTGCGAGCCCGCAGGCGAAATCCTGAGCGAAGCCGAAGGAGCCCTAAATAGTGCGCGTTGGAAAGGATTTTTTGGCGTCCCCGACGGGATTTGAACCCGTGTTACCGCCGTGAAAGGCAGTGGACAGGGTAGATCAGTTAACAATTACAAGGCACCGGTCGCTCCCTAAGCCCTGTAAACACCTGTTACGAACGCTACGGAACATCCTTCGTTGTACCGTCTTTGTACCGCGAGAAATTGGCAGTTTCTGCCGGGCATCAACAAATCTCGGGCGGAAACAGGCCCTCACAACTGAACGCAGCATTAATTGCGTCCGTTATTCGGCTTACCGCTCGCGGTGAGTTGTCCCACCGCTCCTCGCGGGCCAGCCGTAGCCGCAGCAATCAGGCAAGCTCCCAGATAAATGATCCTTCCGGTGCGTCATTCGATGGATTCGCACAACAATCCAGCAGTAGCGCACGTTTATCTCTCGCCTGCGACTACAAAATCGTGACTTCTGGCACTGTTGTCGAAGGTGCCGAGGAGTCTAAAGTCCCCTTCAAGTTCTTCAAGGAGGAGCTTATGAAAATAGGATTCAGCCTAAGTAGCCTAATGGCGGCCAGCGCTCTGTTCGCAGCGATCAGCGTTGCCCAGTCCTCACCGCCACATCTGGATTCATCGAACATGCCTTCGGACTTGAACGGGACAGCCGGTTCAGTTACCGGCTATGTCCGAGACCTCGCCTGCCCCTACCGCAACCACAGCAAAGAAGCGGCTAAACCGCCCGATGATGTCTGCGTTAAGGCTTGCGCCAAGGCAGGGGCACCGTTGGGAATCATTACGCCGGATGGAACGATTTTCAACGTCATTTCGCACACGATGCCTGACACGGATGAACGTGCCCGGCTAATACCGTATGTAGCGAAGACCGTACGTGCGAGTGGCAAGCTGTTCGAGCGCAATGGCGCGCATGCCATTGCCATCGACAAGATCGAAGTCGTGTCCAATTGATCGCAGGGCGCATGAACCGCGGTTGCGTATCGTGCGCCCACCCTAATTGATGCACCATGACTTCTGGCACATACGGCCAGCGAGTGAACCTGAGATAATTTTGTCGATGAGCCGCCCTGTATTGTTCTCGCAGGCACACCATTTGGCGCTTCGTATAGCTGGCCTCTTCGTCTGGATCTTTCTTGCGTTGCCGGTGTTTGATAGCGCCACTCGCAACGGCGAGCCGATCTCAGGAACAGAGTGGGTTTTCTGGCTGGTGTTGTTCTTCTTGTTTGCACCGGCTTTCTGGATCAGTTCAACCACCAAAATTCATGCTCGCTGGATACAAGTTGCCGCATTAGCCCTGCAAACGGCGTGCGTGCTGGGGATGACCTCTATCTATCAAGGGTACTTGATAGGCTTCCTGCTCGTGATCGTCTCCTGGGAAGTGGCGCTCATCATGCCCGTCCAAGTTGCGATTGCGTGGGCGACGATTGATTCCGGATTATGGATTTACTTTCAGGAACCCCATTATCATCTTGGTTGGCGCTGGAGCGCGACCGGCGCCTTGTTAGGCTTTCAGGTCTTCGCCATCGTTACAGCGGCTGTCGCGCGCGGCGAAGCTGCCGCTCGAGAAGACCAGACGCGCATTAATGCCGAACTCGTCTCCACGCGTGCGCTGCTGCGTGAGACCAGCAAGACGACCGAGCGGATGCGAATCGCTCGGGAATTCCACGACATCATTGGGCATCATCTGACCGCGATTTGCCTTCACTTGGAGGCGTCGCTGCACCGTCCTCCCGATCAGGTGCGGACCGTTTTAGAGAAGGCGCTCGCGGCAGCGCGCCAGCTGCTCGAAGAGGCTCGCTCGGTCGTTTCCGGCTTTCATGAGAGCGACCATGTCGACCTGCGTGGCGCCCTCGAAATGTTACAGCGTAATGTGCCCAGAGTTAATTTGCACGTTGAGATTCCGGAAGATCTCACGATGACAGATGACTCCAGGGCACACGCGATCTTGCGTTGTGTACAGGAGCTCACCACGAATACTTTGAAGCATTCCGATGCCTCCAATCTCTGGATTCGAATCTACCTCGAAAACACAGCTATTGAGGTCGAGGCACACGATGACGGTTCGGAGAGGCAATCCATGACGCCAGGAATAGGCATATCTAGCATGCGCCAACGCCTGGAACAACTGGGAGGTGGTATAGCCATAGACACGACGGCAACGCACGGATTTCACGTTAAGGCGTGGCTGCCGGTGGGCAGTGGAACTGAGGTGCGATGATCCGGGTAATGATCGTCGAAGACCAGACCTTGGTGTGCGAGGGTTTGGAAATGCTGCTCAACGTGCCGGACGACATTCACGTCGTCGGGTGTGCCGTCGACGGAGTCGATGCGTTGCGGCGAATGGATCAGTGCAAACCCGATGTGCTCCTGGTCGATGTGCGAATGCCGAAGATGAACGGCATAGAACTGCTGAAGCAAATGAAGACGAGGGCACTCGAAATTCCCGCGATTCTGCTCACAACTTTTGATGATGACGCTGCACTGCTAGAAGGAATCCGTGCGGGCGCGAAGGGCTATCTTCTGAAAGATGTCGCACTCGCAAGACTAACGGAAGCCGTTCGTCTGGTGGCCCGAGGCGGCAGCATGATCAGCCCGGCAGTTTCCCAGAGGCTCCTTTACGGACTCGCCAAAGCCCCCTCTCTCTCTCCGGATCAAGGCTACGCCGGCGAAGTGATGACAGCTCGCGAGGTTGAAATCGTCCGCTTGATGACTGGGGGCTACAGCAACCGGGAGATCGGGGACGCGCTATGCATTTCCGAAGGAACGGTCAAGAATCACGTCTCCAACATTCTCTCTAAGCTCGGGGTGAGAGATCGCACACGCGCCGTCCTCAAGGCCATCGAAAGAGGTTTGGTCTGATAGTGATCCCCGTCGTTACTGTATTAGAGTTCTCGCAGTGCGTCTTTGGCTTCTACGTCCTTGCGAAGAGCCACCGAACATGAATGCCGCAGGTGATTGGCCGAACGGCCACACTCAATTCCCATTTTGGCCCTGATCAATCTTGCACCCCAAATGGAGGTGATGGTTCCAGAAGCAGCGGTGGAAGTTCAAAGCATTTCCCACCTGCACTGCCATTGTTTTTGTCGTCTTAAGCCCCCAGTTCATCCGAAGTCAGCTTGGAAGTGGGATTATCAACTGTGCAGAGTGGCACTGTAATTCGTGTGTTCCAGGTGACCGTTGTCGGGCACGGATTTCACCCATCTCAATCCCGGATTTCTTGTCGATTCTGGTTGGTAAAGTCGTAAACGGAGCATAATACAAGGCATCCTCGACAATAATAAGTATGACAGGTGTTTGAATGCCAAAACTAATCCTTCACAAGAGTACTTATGGTCACGCCATTGTTCGTGGTGTCGATCCTTGGGAAAGTGACGCTTCCGTCCAAACGGTCGCAGAGCCGTTATCGGGAAGCAAAGTCTTGTAAAGCTGCAGCGCGAGGATCGAATGAATCACTTCATGGCTATGTTGGCGGTTGCGATAGTGGCAGCTTCGGGCGGTTTTGGACAGCAAAAGCCGGATCCCGTTGCAACTCTGCAGGGTACCAAAGAGCGGTTGTTGGCGGATCTGAAGCGTATGCCACGATACACATGCGTACAGACCATCACGCGGACCTATTATGATCTCAGGCGGGCTGCCCATGGGTCTTCTTGTTCAGACCTCATTAGGGCACGCAGGTCAAAGAGGAATGCATCATCAGCATTTGGTTGGGACCGTCTCCGACTTGAAGTTGCATGGGTGGATGGTAACAACATGTATTCTTGGGTCGGAGCGCCCAGTTTTGCAAATGACAATCTAGACAAACTGGCGGGGGAAGGTCCACTAGCTAGCGGTGACTTCGGTTCTCTTGTTCGTGAAATCCTTTTGCACGCGACAGTCGCGTTTGAGCGGGAGCAATTTATTGATGGTAAGCATGTATTGGAATATTCCTACGATATGCCCGTCGAGAAAAGCACGTATAACATCAAAACGTCAGAAGGAGAGCAGCCAATTCAGTATGACGGGACACTGTTGCTCAATCCTGAAACACAGGATCTAGTGAATGTGACAATGCGAATGGGCAACCTGCCTCGCAGTATTTCCACCTGCGCCGCGGACACTGAAACGTCATATGAGCGGACCTTGATCCACGACAGGTTGGTACTGATACCAAGGCAAACGCAGCTTGATATTGTGAGCGTCTCTGGCACCGAGTCGATGGGTGACACGAAGTTTACGAATTGCCGCGAGTATGCAAGTACCATTCGATTTCTTCCAGATGGTTCAAAAACTTCTATCACACAACAGCCAGCAATATCGGCGCACGACGAATCACCGACCCTGCCCGCCGGGTTGCCATTTGAGGCGCGCATTACAACGACTGTCGATTCCGATATAGCCGCGGCCGGCGATCCCATTGAAGCCGTTCTTCTTTCGCCGATCCGTAGTAGTAACCACAAAGCTGTGCTTGCGCCAGCAGGCACCCGCATTCATGGCCGTTTGAGCAACTTTCGCTGGCGGTCCAAACCCGTTACGAAATATGAACTTACACTGCGATTTGAATCTGTCGAAATTAACGGAAGAAAG
>DATAEJ010000285.1:0-17260 GCA_036258095.1 Candidatus Angelobacter sp.
CACGCACGGCGAACTTGCTCGACGCATAGGGCGTCTGTCCCGGCGGTCCAATGAGTCCGAAGACGCTGGATATGTTCACGATGCGCGCCTGTTTTTGCCGCTGGAGAATCGGCAGGAAGAATTTGCAGCCGTGAATCACGCCCCAGAAATTGATCCGGAAGAGCCATTCGAATTCCTGAAGCGTCAGATCGGAGAAGGTGCCATATAAGGCGACGCCCGCATTGTTGACCAGCAGCGAGACGCGGCCAAAATCACGCTCCGCGTCGGCGGCAAACTTCTGAACTGCCGGGGCTTCGCCCACATCAACAATGTAGGTGCGAGCCTTGGCGCCAGCTCCGAGCAGCTTGAGCGTTTCATCAAGCGTGCATTGGTTCACATCAGCAAGCGCTAACTGTGCTCCTTTAGCAGCGAGCTCGATGGCGAGAGCGCGTCCAATTCCCGATCCGCCGCCGGTGATGACAGCGACGGCATTGTTGAGATTCATCACAGCCTACACTCCTCGTTTCCAGCGATGCAGAGGAGTGGAGTTTAGCACAGCGGAATCAGACACTCTTGCTAGGCAGCATCAGCAAGCTTGACATCGACGCGGGCTGGCGCAGAGAATGTGCGCCGTGCCAGACAGCTATAGCAGCAAACTCGCAAATATCACTTTGCCGGATGTTGACGGCAAACCGGTAAAGCTCGGTTCGTATTGGACCGATTCACCGGCGGTGGTGGTCTTCTTGCGTCATTATGGCTGAATCTTCTGCCGCGAGCACGTTGCGCAGTTGCGCGAACACGAACAGGAAATTCGCAGCAAAGGGGCAAAGATCGTGGCTGTCGGCCTTGGTGATGTGAGCTACGCCAGGCACTTTCGCGAGCAGACCGGAATCAGCTTTCCACTTCTGATCGACGAACAGCGCCAGGCCTACAAGACAGTGGGGCTGCACAAAGCAAACATCTTCCATCTTCTCCGTAGCGACAACGCGAAAGCCCGCAAGCGCGCCAAAGCCATCGGCGTTCGACAGCACCGGCTCGGCAAAGATCCGTTTCAACTCGGCGGCAGCTTCGTATTTGCGCCCGGGGACGTGGACAAGTTTGTTCACGTGAGCGAGACATTCGGCGATAACGCTCAACCCGAGGAGTTGGTCAAAGCACTTGGTTAAGACCGAAATCATTTCTGGCTGTGACTCGCGTCACGTTCACCAGCGATAAAATTTCCTGCATTCAGGGCCGTGCCAGCAGCGATAGAATGAGGGGCAGCGAAGGCCCCGAATCTTGCTTGATCCATACGCAGGTCCACGATGACAAAAGAAGAAATCCTCAAGAAGCACAAGCAGTATCTCTTCCCTTCCGTTTCCACCTACTACAGTGATCCGCTCGTTACCGACCACGCCAGCATGCAATACCTGTGGGACGCGGATGGCAGGAAATACCTGGATTTCTTCGGCGGCATTGTGACCATTTCGGTTGGGCATTGTAACCCGCGGGTCGCGGACAAAGTGAAAGCCCAGGTCGACCGCCTGCAGCATGCCTCGACAATGTTCCCGAATGAAGCGATCGTAGCGCTGGCCGAGAAGCTGGCCCAGATCACACCCGGCGAGATCAGCCAGAGCTACCTGACGAACAGCGGCACGGAAGCCAACGAAATGGCAGTGCAGCTGGCGAGGATGTTCACCGGAAATTACGAGGTCGTCGCCCTCAGGCACGGGTACAGCGGGCGCTCGCAGATGGCGCAATCGCTTACCGGGCACGGCACTTGGCGCAAATCTTTGCCCACACCGACGGCCGGAATTGTTCACGCAATCAATCCTTATTGCTACCGCTGCCCTTTCGGGAAGACTTATCCAAGTTGCGAAGTTGCGTGCGCCAAAGATGTGGAAGCGGTCATCCAGACCACGACTTCCGGCCAGATCGCAGCATTTCTGGCTGAGCCAATTCAAGGTGTCGGTGGGTTCATCACGCCGCCCCCCGAATACTTCAAGATCGTGTTCAAAATCGTCAAGAACTATGGCGGACTGTTCATCGCCGACGAAGTGCAGACTGCCTGGGGACGCACCGGCAAACGCTGGTTTGGCATCGAGCAGTGGGAAGTCACGCCGGACATCATCACGTCAGCAAAAGGGCTGGCCAACGGTGCTCCGGTGGGCGTGACTATGACAAGGCCCGAAATTGCAGCCAGCTTCAAGGGCCTGCAGATTTCGACCTTTGGTGGCAATCCTGTGACCAGCGTTGCCGCCAAGGCCACCATTGATCTCATCGAAGAAGACCGGCTGATGGACAACGCATACACGGTAGGCAACTACTATCGTGATGGGCTTGAGTCTCTCAAGGAGAAGTACGAGTCAATGGGCGACGTCCGCGGCATGGGACTCATGCAGGCAATTGAGTTTGTAAAGGATCGCGTTAGCAAAGAACCGTCTCCGGAAGCGACGAACCGTTTTATGGAAGAATGCCGTAAGCGCGGGCTGCTGGTCGGCAAGGGCGGATTGTACGGCAATGTCGTGCGCACGTCTCCGCCACTCAACATCAGCAAAGCCGACGTGGATGAGGCAATCCGAATCATGGACGAAGCCCTGATGGTGATGTCGCCCGTACCGGCAGGCGCTGCTCAGAGGATTTGAAGAGCTCAAAAGATTCTGGTAGAAGCTTCTGTTGGCTTCACACTCATTGACCAGGAGCGGCCCCGAATGGCGAACGTGTTTTGTACCTCGTGCGGTAAGCAGACCGATGATGCAGCAGCCTTTTGTTCTTCCTGCGGCGCCCGCCTCACAGGACACCCCGCGACCGCAATGACAAGCGCAGTTTCCGCTCCTCTTGCGCCGTACCAGGTCACTGACAAGCGTGTGCTTCCTGCGTTTCTGCTTTGCTTTTTCCTCGGGCTTCTAGGTATTCATCGGTTTTACGTTGGCAAGGTCGGTACAGGGCTGATCCAGCTATTTACCGGCGGGGGATTGGTTATCTGGGCGCTGATTGACCTGATCATGATCGTCACCGGAAACTTCACGGACAAGCAGGGCAACAAGATCACGCAGTGGACGTAACCCGGAAAGCACGTGCGCGGAAGATCAGGCTGACTGGGACTTTTCTTTTTCCGTCTGAGCGGAAGCCGGATGCGAGCGGAGCGAACGCGCAATTAGTCCCAGACCTCCAACCAGCAGGACCAGCATGACCACAGTATTGAATAAGCTGGTCGGCCGGAAATAGATGTGCATGTTGGCGATTACGCCGGCCAGAATGAAGAGCGCTCCGCCGATCGTGAGCAGCCAGCCAATGGTGCTGCGTCCGCTGAAGAATAGAATTCCGATGCCGAACAGCATGGGCAGCAGAGTGATGCCGAAGCTGTTAAATCCCCAAAAGCTCCAGTACGATCCGACGACGCTGACCTGGTTGGAGATGAGATAGCCCCCCACACAGGTCATCACAAAGCCCATGAAGAATGAGCCGAGCCCGCCCGGGGTCCCGCCGACATTTGCCAGGGATCTGTTCGCCATGGGCAGGAGCATAGCATGAGGTTGGCAAAGAACTGAATCTTAATATCTAGCAGAATCGCGAGTCCGCTCTCGGGGCTTATCAGGGGTGCTTCTGCTCGGCGCTGGGCAACGAAGCCGGCACAAGCGCGGGCTCCTCGGTCACACGGATGGGCGGCTCAGGAGCGAGCAGCTGTTCTTTCCGGTAGACAAGATTGCTGGCATTGAAGGTGGCCAGTTCGAAGCCGTGGCCATGGGTGATTGCATCTGTGGGACAGGCCTCAACGCAGTAGCCGCAGAAAATGCAGCGGTTGTAGTCGATGTTGTAGACCTTTGCGTACCGCTCGGCGCCGCTGATGCGGTTCTCTGCTGTATTTTCAGCCGCTTCAATGTAAATGCAATTCGACGGGCAGGCGGCAGAGCAGAGGAAGCAGGCGACGCACTTTTCCAAGCCGTTTTCGTCGCGCTGCAGGACGTGCAGTCCGCGGAAACGCTCCTGGAACACCGCACCCTTCATGGGGCCGGGGCCGTCAGGATAGTTTTCCACCACGGTGGGAGCGAACATCTCCCGGAAAGTGACAGACATTCCTTTGGCTATACCGGCAATATCACGAAGGATCGACATGTGGTCAGTATAAAGGGTGAGGCGACAGCGAACAACGGTTCGGATGACGCGCAAAGCGGATGTGGGAGCTAGAGCCCAAACAACTCGCGCAACCGCTTGGTCTGAGCGCGGCTTACCGGGACTTCAGTCTGTTTACGGTCGTCCATGCGGAGCTGGTAAGAGCTCTTGAACCAGGGCACCACTTCCTTGATGCGGTTGATGTTCACCACATAGGAGCGATGGGCGCGCCAGAACATATCGGGATCGAGGCCGTCAAGAAGTTCTTCGAGTGTTCGGCAGTTGGAGTGGCCTTCGAGGTTGGTTGCGGCGACGCTGATGATGCCGTCTTCAATCGAGGCCCAGCAGACGTCCTTCTGGTCGACCAGAAACAGCCGGCCGGCAGAGCGCAGCAGAACCTTGGAATGCTGCGGCTTCTGTGACTCCAGCATTTTCACCAGCATGTCAATGCGTTCGCTGCCGGCGGGAGCGGTCGTCTGGATTTTTTTACGGGCCTTTTCGATCGCCTGATGCACGCGCTTCTTGTCGAAGGGTTTGAGCAGGTAGTCGATGGCATTTACTTCAAACGCCTTGACCGCGTACTGGTCAAACGCGGTGGCGAAGACGATCTGGGGCATGGGAATCTTGCGGTCGAGCAGCTTCTTGATGGCACCAAAGCCGTCGAGGCCGGGCATCTGGACGTCAAGGATCAGCAAATCCGGGTTGTGCTCCTTCACCAGATTCACGGCTTCCAGTCCGTTGCGTCCCTGGGCCACGATGTGAACGTCGTCCACGGACTTGAGCAGATAGCTCAGCTCATCGCGTGCGAGCTGCTCATCATCAACAATCACCGCAGATATGGGCACCCTGCCTCCTGAACGACCAGTATAAGTTCTCTGCCTGACGCTCCTCAACAGATTTGCACAAGAAAAGGTGCATGGAAGGAGGCCCAAAATTGTTCTCTTCGCGTGTCGATTTCCGGGCGTGCACGCGTCGTTATGCCGAGCAGGACGAAACAGACCGCCTGCTTCCATGATTCAAGGAGGATTTGATGCAAGCGATTACGTCAGTGAAGCGGGCGGCCCTTGCGGCAGCCGTGACCATATTTCTGAGCAGCGCGATTTTCGTTCGCGCAGCCGATAAGCCAGATGCAAACGGAGCTGCGGCCTTCGCACGCTTGAAAACCCTGGTCGGCACGTGGGAAGCCACCGGCAGCAAAAGCGGAACGGCGACTTCGACGTTCGAGTCAGTAGCCAGCGGCAGCGCGATTATTGAGCGCGTCAAGATGCCGGGCGAATCTGAAATGGTGACCATGTATCATCTGGACGGCAATCGCCTGGTACTCACGCACTACTGCACGGCCGGAAACCAGCCACACATGCAGGTTGAGTCTTTTGACCCGGCGTCAAACCAGCTGGCGTTCAACTTCGCCGGCGGCGGCAATCTGGCCAATCCCAATGCCGGTCATATGCACCACGCAGTGCTGACGTTCGGCGGAGCTGACGATTTTCAATATGCCTGGACGTTTCAGAAGGACGGGAAGGCGCAATTTACAGAGAACCTGCAGTACCACCGCGTAAAATAGCGGAACCGCACATAACGGGGGAGCGCCTCACGGCGCTTCCCTTCTGCAACAACGGCAGTCATAACTGAAGAGGAGTTTGCGATGCGTTACATGCTATTAATTTATACCCGCGAAGATGCGCTGGCCGAGCGCTCCCAGGAAGAGCTCCAGCAGACCATGGATGCCCACTGGAACCTGATCGACGAAACCAGGCGCAAAGGGATTTGCGAGGGTGTGGAGCCTCTGGCGCGGACCAGCACTGCGACCACTGTGCGCGTACAGGACGGGAAGCCGATCATCACTGATGGTCCCTTTGCAGAAACCCGCGAGCAGCTGGCCGGTTACTACATCCTGAACTGCAAGGACCTGGATGAGGCCATCTCTTATGCTGCCCGTATTCCTACATGCTGCGGTGGCACCGAGGGATCCATAGAAATCAGGCCGCTGCCCGGCCTGCCGCAGCGTGATTGCGTGCCGCACCAGGGGCCAGAGCTTTCCGTTGCTCACAATGGATGAAGCCAGAACCACGGCGGAGGCGATCTTCCGGCGCGAGTCCGGCCGGATCATCGCCACGCTGATCCGCATTTCAGGTTCGTTCGACCGGGCGGAAGAGGCCATGCAGGAGGCGTTTGCCTCTGCCCTGACCACGTGGCCCGAAAAGGGTGTGCCTGATAATCCGGGCGCGTGGATCACCGCTGTAGCGCATCGCAAGATCGTTGACCAAGCACGGCGCGAACGTACGCGTCGCGAAAAACAGGAGCCGCTGCAATACGAAATCCCCACCGTTCAGCGCCCCGAGGCCGAGACCATGTTCGAGGATCAGGAGAACAACATGTATCCCGACGACCGGCTCCGGCTCATCTTCACCTGCTGCCATCCCGCGCTGAATCCGGAAGCTCAGATTGCGTTAACCTTGCGGACACTTGGCGGACTGCAAACGCCTGAAATCGCCCGCGCCTTTCTCATTCCCGAGCCGACTCTCGCTCAGCGGCTGGTGCGAGCCAAACGCAAGATCGCGGAAGCCAGGATCCCCTATGAAGTTCCCAACGGACAGGCGATCAGTGAACGGCTCCGTGCCGTGCAATCCGTGATCTACCTGATCTTCAACGAGGGTTATGCGGCCACGAGCGGCGATGCGCTGGTTCGACGCGAGCTGTGCTCTGAGGCCATTCGCCTTGGCCGCATGCTATGCCAGCTTATGCCTCGCGAGCCGGAAAACTTTGGCCTGCTCGCACTGATGCTGCTGCACGATTCGCGGCGCAATACGAGGATGGATCCCATGGGACGCCTCGTAATTCTGGAAGAACAAGACCGGGCATCCTGGGACCGCGAGGAAATTCACGAAGGCCAGGAAGCGCTGGAGCGTGCGATGGAGTTGCGCCGGCCGGGCAGCTACCAGCTGCAAGCAGCCATTGCGGCCTTGCATGCTGAAGCCGCTACGAGCAAAGAGACAGACTGGCGACAGATCACGGCTTTATACCGCGAGCTGCTGCGCATCGAGCCTTCGCCGGTGGTAGCGCTGAATCATGCTGTGGCGGTCGCAATGAGTGATGGTTACGCAAGCGGTCTCAAAAGGATCGAACAGCTCGGCGCTTCAGGCGAGCTCCAGGACTATCACCTGTTCCATGCCGCACGTGCCGACCTGCTGCGACGACTGGGTAGAAATACCGAAGCGGAAAACGCATACAATCGCGCGCTGGAGCTGGCGACGAACAAAGTTGAGCAGGATTTTCTGAAATCACGTCTGCAGCAGCTCAGAGACTAGCCTTTCGTTGAGCCGTCCAAAACCAGCTCACGTGTGACAGCCATCATAGGCGAGCGTGATCGTGTTCACGTCGGCAAACTTCAGAGATCGTTAGCATGGAAGCAGTATCAGGGTTCGTCTCCGTAGTGAACGCCGCAATTCCCGCGCGCCGCTAGGTCTCGAGTCATGGGAGGCGTTTATGAAGCGTCTGCTTCCTCTTCTCATTACATTATTCGTTCTTCCCTTCTCTTTGTTCGGACAACCTGGTCGCGACCAGTTGATGCAAACACCTTTCCAGGCTGGCGCCACGCATGCCAGCGGCGATTACGGCTTTACTCAGGAAAATTTTCTGGTGGAAGGTTCAAAGCGCATCAGCGCGTTTGGCCCCAGCGCGATCTTTGTCTACCTGAGCCCGGAGTACCGCACGCGCTATCCCGACAAGGACGCTGCTCCCTCGTGGCCGGCCGGAGATCTTCATTCGCTTACCGAGCTGGCGCAGACCGAGCCTTATAAAGCAGTCTTTGAAATGCCGTTCAAAGTCTATGTGATTACCGCATACAGTTTTGCTGTCGGAGACCACATCGCCAATTTCGGCACCGACCCGAGCCTTGCGTCACAGGAAGAACGGGAGTTTTATGAGCTCACCCGGTACTTGCTGACCACGTACGCCGGCACGGGGAAGACATTCATTCTCAAGCATTGGGAAGGCGACTACGCCGGACTGCAAGGGTACAGCACGACGAAGGATATCCCGACAAACATGATCGACGCCATGAATATCTGGTTGACGGCCCGCCAGCACGGCGTCACCCGCGCCCGGAACGATGCAGGCGATCCTTCTGGCGTCGCTGTATTCCACGCAGTGGAGGTCTGTCGGGTGCTCGACTACTCGCGCCTGGGGCTTACCCGCGTGATCAATGCAGTGGTTCCGGTAGTCAAGCCGGACATGGTCTCTTATTCGTCGTATGAGGCCATGCTCACAGGCAGCGATCCCGCTTCTACGACAGCGGTCATTAATGAAGCGCTGAACACCATCAAGAGCATGGCGCCTGATCCGCTCAGTCTCGGCAACAAACGCATTTTCATTTCCGAGTATGGCTTATTTGAAAATGAACATCCGCCGGATGAAGTTCTGTGGCGGACAACCGCAGTGCTTCAGACGGCCCAGGCAGCCGGTCTCCTCGCGGCATTTCACTGGGAGCTATACGACAACGAATGCCACCTGAGCGACAGCTCGGATGCTCCTGCTGACGCCAGTCCGGGTGACCCGCTGCGTCCGACCAACAGCCAGTGCCGGGGCGTCTGGTTAGTAAAGCCCGACGGCACCACGAGCCCGGTTCTTGATCTGCTCACACCCTACTGGAGGCCTTCCCTCGGCGGAAACACGATCACCGGGCGCGTTACCAGCGCCGCCAATGATACTGCGATCGCTGGAGCACGGGTTTCTTTTTATGGCGGTGAGGCCACTTCTGACACGACCGGCAGCTTTAAATTGAGCAACGTGCCTTCCGGGAACATCCAGCTCACTGCCAGCGCTTCCGGATATCAAAACTACAGCGTCACGATCGCAGCCGGCACGCAGAACTCGGTCAATTTCGCGCTGATTCCCCTTAGTGCAGCAGGGAGCGTTACAGGCAAGGTTGCAAGCGCGATCAATGGCACGGCGCTCTCCGGAGTCACTGTGAAATACAGCGGTGGCTCAACCACGACGGATCCCACAGGCGCGTTCAGTTTCCCCGCCATTCCCGGCGGAAGTTATGACTTTACCGCCCAGCTCAGTGGCTGGGTTCCGGTGACGACCCGGGTGGTGATCCAGCCAGGAACAACGTCGACCCTGAATGTTCGTTTGGCGACTGGAGCAAAGATCGCAGGGCGGGTTACCAACACCGCCGGTTCGGCTCTGCCGGGAGCCACAGTGAACGTACACGGCGGACTTGTGCCCACAACCATCACGCTTAAGACTGACAGTGCTGGTGGTTACGCTTCCGGATGGATTTCCATTGGCAGCTATCAGGCGGTGGCGGCAGTCCCGAATTATGCAAGCAGCGCCGCCTCAGTAACGCTGGCGACCGGAGCGACTACCACGCAGAATTTCGTACTCGGTACGGGATCAGATTTCAGCTTAACGGCCTCTCCCGGTACTCAGACCATTACGGCGGGACAATCGGCCAGCTACACGGTGCAGGTCACACCGATCCAGGGATTTTCAAGCGCGATAACGCTGAGCGTCAGCGGATTGCCGGCTGGAGCCAGTGCAAGCTTTACTCCGGCGGCAATTGCTACCGGAACTTCGACATTGTCAGTCAGCACCGGCTCCGCAACTGCGGCGGGCACCTATACTTTGAAGATCAATGGCATGGGCGCTGGCGTCCAACATTCCAGCCAAGTCAGCCTGACCATCAAGGCGCTGGTCACAACAGGTACGGCTTCAGGCCGAGTGACACGTGCATCGGATGGCACATCCATTGCAGGTGCAACTATTTCCAGCAATTCTGGCACTGCGACCACGGATTCCAGCGGAGCCTTTACCCTCGGTAATCTTCCTCCTGGCAACGTTCAGCTGACGGCCGCGGCAGCGGGGTTCACCAGCAAGAGCCTGACGGTCGCAATCGTTGTCGGCCAGACCACAACGGCCAATTTCGCTCTCAGCTCTGCCTTGCCTACGGGTTCCATTACAGGCCGGATTACAAGTGCAATCAATGGGGCAGCGATCGGCGGCGCCACCGTAAGCTACAGCCGCGGTTCGACGCTAACCGACGCGAATGGGTATTACACCTTCAAGTCCGTTCCACCCGGAAGCTACACCGTGACCGCGCAGAAAAGCGGATGGGTTGCGGCTCGCGTCACAGTCAACGTGGCCACTGCATCCGTTAACGCAAATATTCGGCTGGCCACAGGGGGAAAGTTCACTGGGAAGGTGATCAACCGATCCGGTGGCGCAATCTCGGGAGCATCGGTGAAGCTGACTGGTGGCCTGGTTGCCACCAGCGTGACGGTACTTACGAATTCAACCGGTACCTATACTTCGCCCTGGATTGCAATTGGCAGCTATACGATACAGGTGAGCAGGTCCGGTTATACCACGCAGACCAAAACCAGCAGCGTTGGGACAGGGGCCACCGCCACGGTGAACTTTACATTGCAGTAACATGCGAGAAAGTGATACTCGAGCTGCTAGCTGCTTCGCTCGACGACAAACTCAGGAATGTTCAGCAACGCGCGCTTCACCTCAGAATCAGGGAAGGTGCAGATTGCTTTCCGGGCAACTTCGGCATGCTTGGCAGCTTCGTCGTAGGCGTACGCGATTGAGCCATAACGTTCAAGAATGGCAAGAATCTGCTCGTGCTGAACGCTCTTGAAAGCACGTTCTTCCAGGACTGTTTCCACAAGCCTGCGTTCTGCAGGCGTGCAGCGTTCAAGGGCGTGGATCACGGCCATAGTCACTTTGCCTTCACGAAGATCACTGGCAACCGGCTTGCCCAGCACGGCCTCTGACGCCGTGAGATCCAGCACGTCATCCACGATCTGGAAGGCAAGGCCAAGATTCTTTCCATACTCGGCCAGGCGATTTTCCTGCTCTTCGGTAGCTTTGCCGAGAAGTGAGCCCATACGCATGGAAACCGAGAAAAGGCAGGCGGTCTTGCGATAGATCAGATCGAAGTGTTCTTCCAGCGAGATGCACTTTCCAAGCTTCTCCATTTGCAACAGCTCGCCTTCGACCATCTGTTGTGTGAGCTCGATGAGCACGTCGAGAATGCGGAAATTCCGCTCCTGCACGGCGATCTTAAAAGACTGCATGTAAAGCCAGTCGCCGGCAAGCACGCATTTCGAGTTGCCCCACTGGGTATTGGCGGCGGGACGGCCGCGCCGTGTCTTGGCTTCATCGATGATGTCGTCGTGGACGAGGGTCGCCGTGTGAATGATCTCAACTACGGCGCCGAGCCGAACGGCGCTACGCTCGTCATGAGGAAACAGCTTGGCCGCGAGCAGAAGAAGGGCGGGCCGGATACGCTTACCGCCGCCTCCACGCAGGTACTCGCCAATGTCAGTAATGGCGCGGACACTGGAGACTGTGTCACGGCCGAACTCGCGTTCGATCGCCGCGAGGTCGTCGCGCAGCAGGTCAAAAATTTCCTTGGCATTGCCTGTGGCCGATGAACTCAAACAACTCCCCTTCTGCGTGGGTTAATTGCTGCGGTAATTGGTGAACTGCATGTCGATTCCGAAATCCTGAGCTTTAAGCAGGGCAATAATTTCCTGCAGCGTGTCCCGATCTTTTCCACTGATACGCACGCTGTCGCCCTGGATGGACGCCTGCACTTTCTTCTTGGAGTCCTTGATCACCCGCACGATGTCCTTGGCCTTTTCAGCGGGGATCCCCTGCTGCATCGTGATCTTCTGGCGCGCCCGCGACCCGGCGGCTGGTTCCACTACGCCGTAGGTAAGAGCTTTAAGCGGCACGCCGCGCTTGACCAGTTTGCTCTGCAGTATGTCATTCACGGCCTTGAGTTTGTATTCATCGGCCGAGCTCATGATGATGGCATCCTTGCCTTCCAGAGCGATCTCTGACCTGGAGTCCTTCAGATCAAAACGGGTGTGGACCTCCTTCAGGGCGTTCTGGATTGCGTTGGAGACTTCCTGCAGGTCGACTTTGCTGACGATGTCGAATGAGTTGTCTTGAGCCATGCTGTTATTAGCTTACTAAAGAGCAGCGGGAGAGTGGGAGTTTTTAGCAGCGCTGAGCAGTATGAAAACCTTGCGCGGAAGGTGAATCGTGGAACCAGCGTTGCGCGGGTACCGCCTGCCGGGTGTCACGATGGTTACCATCGTCATCTTGTGACGAATCGTGCCGGCTGCGATGATGGCCTTGCTTGACATCACTCCTGACCGGAGGTTTTGGGGGAAAAGCAGCCGGTCAGAAATTTTCTAATCAACCAGGCCTCGGATCAGATCCGAGGCCTGACTTTTTTCAGCAGACCGGTTCAGAAGTTGCTTTCGTCAGCTGAGGGCCCATAAATCGAAGGCACGGGCACGTTGTTCAAACGCAGATACACCGAGAGCTGACCCCGATGATGGATCCCGTGGTTGAGCAAAAAGCTGCGCACGACGGCGACGCGCGGGAGCGTAAACATGGTTTTGCCAGAAGCGACGAGGCTCCAGGGCTGCATCATGTCTGTGTCGCTGGCACCGGCGATGGCATGGCGGGCAGAGGCAGCGTTCTCGTCAAAGGTCTTCAGCAGTTGATCGCGTGACTTGATCTCCTCAGTCGGCGGCGCTGTGGCCACGTCAAAGGAATCCATGCTGAACACGGCCTGGGTCCAGTGATTGATCGTCGCCAGATGTGTAGCCAGACCGCCCAACGTCATCGACTTGTCGTGGGGTTTCCAACCGAGCTTGTTTTCAGGCACACGCTCCAGCGTCCGCCGGGTGGTCTGCATCTCGTGGTCGAATTCGGGCAAAAGCGATTGGCTGATTCGCCCGCCCTGCACCGCTTCTGGTTTCGCTGACATGGAATGATTCCTCCTGCCGGATAAATTTGCCGCTGATCATTCTACATTCCGGACAGGATTCATATTGGAAGAGTGTGTGGAAAACGGTACTTGGTATTTGGTTGTTGGTATTTGGTACTTGAGTTCCGTGAAACGGCAAGCGATCGAGACCGGCGAGGAATCGAGCGGTTAACACTCAGACGCGGCATGCCGCGTCTCCAGGGTTGACTTTATCGCGAGACTAAGCGGGAGTGGAGTTGCGTGCGGTCGGCCTCTGGATGAAAAGCGAGTGGCCTGACTTCACAAGCGAATGATTCGCTGACGACCGCCTCAGACTTGTTATCCCAAATACCAAGTACCAACTACCAAAGACGGGTTTTTAAAATTTTCTTGCCACCCAAAGAATCAGAGCCAGAAACATAAGCACCTCCCTGTGTTCTCAACCAACTAACTGACGGATAAAATCTGCAAGCCGCTTTCGACGGATCGCGGCGACTTGCTGCTGCGGGCGGTCACGACGCAGTTGCGACCACGCCCTTTGGCCTTGTATAGAGCCTGATCGGCGATGCGCATGACTTCTGCGGGCGTGAACTGGTCGCCACTACTGGAAGCCACGCCTGCGCTCACGGTGACGCGCGTCTGGCGCCTGGCTCCGCGACGGATACCGCGCCGTCCGCGACGATCTTTGCCACGCACGGTAAACGTGGATTGCTCGATCAGCTTGCGCATCCGGTCCAGGTAAACAAAAACTTCGTCGACCGCCTTGCCAGGAAAAACGATCGTGAACTCTTCCCCGCCGTAACGATAGGCCTTGCCTCCACCCGCGATGCGAGCCAGGCGTGATGCGACCATCTGCAATGCTTGATCGCCGGATTCGTGGCCGTAGGTGTCATTGAATTTCTTGAAGTGGTCAACGTCGAACATGGCGACCGTGTAGGTGTCGGGGAGCTTCATGAGAGCTTCATTCAACGCGCGGCGGCTGGGCAGCTGCGTGAGCTCATCTAGATAGGCCATGCTGTACGAGTTTTCGATAACGGCGACGATTACTGCCAAACCGCCCGCAGCCAGATAAACTCCCGCGAGGCCATCAGCCGCAACCCGCATGGCAATGAAGGCGGGAATGAGCGCCCACAAAAGGCTGCTTTCAACAGCTTTGTAGCGCTTGATCAGCAGCACAATCAAGGTACAGGCCGCGGCCACGAATGCGACCAGCGCGGGCTGTATCATGCGCGTCCATGAAGTGAGCTGGACGGGAATAAATGGCCGCTGCATGAAATCCGCTGGCGTCGCCATGAAGGGCAAACACAGAAATGCGACCGCGATGATCTCACCAGCCAGAATCGCCAGGCGTCTGCGACCAACGCGCGAGATGATGCCGCGCTCTTTCACGAATGCCAAGACAACGAGATTCAGGGGCAGGAGAACCGCAATCGCGTCGCGCATGATGCCGGCTGCGTGCGGCGAAACAAAGGGCGCGACCCAGCAGAGCATCGCGCCGGAAATGGTGAGCACCAGAGCAGCAAAGAACAGCCGGCTTCGCAAAAAGAAGGCGCTCAGTCCCAGACCAATCGCGAACACCGCAAGCGGATAAAAACGCACCGGCGCTGACGCAGGGTCGGCGAGAATCCCGATTTTGACGAGAAACGCAGTGAGAGCGAGCAGCAGGCCACCCGGCAGCGTAAGCCGGTATAGAACTTTGAAAATCCTCTTGTTCAATTGCACGGGCGCTCCGAAGTGGCGATTTTGGGGTAAGTCATTGCCGGCTAAGCGGATAGGCAGCAAGGACTTGGGCTGGAACGAACCTATTTATATGAGAGGCGGACGGCCGCGAGTAGATACCGATGGTCTCATGGCCGATTGCCAATTGGCTTTCGACCCAACGTGTACTGCTATTGCAGCCTTTCGTCAGTGGATTTTCCGGTGAAATCCCGGGCGATATCGGCGCCAATTTCAGCGGGAGAGCGCGTGGCGAGATAAAGCTGAGTCTCGCGGTGTTGATCGCCGTCTGCAAAGTGAGCCAGGTCGGGCTCGGAGCGATCCACCGCAGAGGAATTCACTGGTAAAACTTGCGCACTTGGATAGAATAGCGCCCGGCAGCTCTGGTTCGGGCAAGACCAGAACGCTCCTTTCACTACTGAATCTGTTCCCTGAGGAGTTCCAATGAAATACGCGGTAGAACTGTTCGGTACTTTTGTTCTGGTATTTGCCGGCCTCGGCACGGCAGTGCTCGCCGGAGGGCAAGTCGGCAACGTAGGGGTGGCAATGGCCTTTGGTCTGTCACTTCTTGCCATGGCTTACGCACTTGGTCCTGTCTCCGGCTGTCACATCAACCCTGCGGTCACGTTCGGCATGCTGCTCAGCCGCCGCATGTCAGCAAAAGAAGCAGCGGGCTATTGGGTGTCTCAGGTGATCGGCGCGATTCTTGGTGCGAGCGTGGTGTTGTTCATCGCCAAAGGAACTCCAGGCGGTTATGACGCGGCGCTCACCGGGTTTGCCGCGAACGGCTACGGAGCTCACTCTCCCGGACATTATTCTCTGCCTGCCTGCTTTGCCGCCGAGATGTTCCTGACCATGCTGCTGGTCATCACCGTGCTCTGTGCGACGGATGATCGCGCGCCCTCTGGGTTCGCAGGGATTCCCATTGGATTGATCCTCACGGCGATGATCCTTGCTGGTATCCCGGTAACGAACGGGGGGTTCAACCCCGCACGCAGCATTGCGCCAGCAGTCTTCGTGGGCGGTTGGGCGCTGCAACAGGTGTGGCTGTTTATCGTCGCTCCATTCTGCGGAGCTGTGCTGGCATCGCGCATCTATCTGGGAACCAAGAGCTCATCAGAAAAGAAGCTGCAGGCGCAAGCCGCAGCGAAGTAGTCACTCACCTCGAAGCGGAGGTGCGACCCAATGCGCCTCCGCCTGGCCTCCTTATCTCACATTGCCTTCCAGCTTCGTGACTTCGAACACATGGTAGTGCCACGGTGGAATGTCCAGGTACAAGCCGCGTGATTGCAGATCGGTTCCGTCGCGTTCGTAGACGACGTCGGTGAGCAAGTCGCGGAATTGCCAGTTGCGGCCGGCCATACCTCCGAACGGCAGTTTCACAAAGCATTGGCTCTGGTGCGGCGCGTAGTTCACGGCCACGACCACACGCTGGCTTTCAAAATCCTGCCAGCCAAAGGCGATGAAAGCATCGGCGGTCCAATTGCCTTCCCACGCAGCGTCGCATTTCAACAAATGCCAATAGCCATTGCGCAGCACCGGCAATTCAAGAGCGTTCAGCAGCCGATCGTAAAACTGCTTCAGCTCCTCGTTCACAGGCTCAGCAGGTCCGCGCACCAGGTGCGGTGAAATCCGTTTAGTAAACCCCTCGAACTGGCCCTGGTGGAAGAAGCGCAGGCCCGGCGCGAAGAAGGTGATCACCGCGGCTGGTTTGTGAATCTCCGTGGGGAACGCCGCCGCCGCGCGAGGCTCGTCGTGGTTCTCCATGAATCGCGCCATCCTGTTCTGGTAATCGAGGCCAGCATAAAGATGTTCCCGCACCGGACGCGCCGCCCGCTGGTGCAGCCGATCATAGAGCCGCTTGTCATACGTGTAGTTGAAGCCCTGCTGCTGCAACGTCCATTCCAGGTCCCAATAGACTTCGGCCATGAAGAGAAATTCGGGATAGCGCTTGCGGACCTCCTTCGTTGCTCGCGACCAGAACGGCTGCGACTGTATGCCCCACGTACGCTGAAAGACATCAGGAAGAACCAGCATCGCCATGTCACAACGGACACCATCACACTGGCCCGCGATCTTCACCAGCTCGCCGATCATTGCATTCTGCGTGTCCGGATTACCGTAGTTGAGCTGCAGCGTGTCAGGCCAGCCGGCAAAATAAGGATCGCGACCGTAGGCGAACACGCGGTTCCCCGCCGCTTCCAGCCGGACATAATTCATCGGCGCGCGCGCCAGGTCCTCTTCGGTGCCGCTCACGAAGTACTCCGGATGCTCCTTCAACCAGTGATGATCGAGCGCGGTGTGGTTAGGAACAAAGTCGAGCATAAGTTTCAGGCCGCGATCCCGCAGACGCGAACGCAGCCGGGCAAGCGCCTCGTCACCGCCAAGCTGCTCATGCACGTTGTAACCGGTAACTGCAAAGCCGGAGCCGCGGATGTCATCATCGCGAAGGTCCGGCAGAGTCTCCTCAAATTCCTTACGCCACTCCGGATTGGTGCGCGAGACGCGCTGCGCCGTCAACCCCGTCTGCCAGACGCTGAGGAACCATATCCAGTCGAACCCGCGTTCTGCCAGGCGGTCGAGCTCGGAGTCGGGGATGTCATCCAGAGTGGCCGGCCGGTTCAGCCGGCGAGACAGCTCCGTCAGCCAGACACGAGTGTTGATCTGGTAGAGCATGGGGTTAAGAGCTTGCTCATC